>CAMOLA010000046.1 GCA_946618265.1 uncultured Eggerthellaceae bacterium | reverse complement strand
GAGGCAAAATCGCCTCGAGCCTGTAGTCTCTCGGTCGATTTTGCTTAACCTCGCTGCGCCCGCCCGGCAGCGGCCCAATGTCTTTACCTTGAGCGGCGGGGCGGCATGACCGCTCGCTTGGCTTCGGCTAAACCTAAGTGAATAAACAGGAACAGTGCCTGCAGAATCGCGCGCGGCCATGCCGCCCCGCCGCTCAAGGTAAAGACATTGGGCCGCTGCGGAAGCTGCGTTTCCGTGGCGTCCTTGCTTTTCAGGCTTGCGGCGCGATGCAATGAACAAGAAGAGACCCGGCCGCAGCCGGGTCTCTTCTTGTTCTCGTTTGATTACTTGTAGATCTTGATGCGGGTTCCGGACGGGATGTTGTTCTGGAGCCATTTTGCGCGCTTGAGGGGCATGCGCACGCAGCCCTGCGAGATGTAGCGGCCCAGACGGCCATCCTGCACCCTGTGGGACCCTGGATGGTAGAGGATGGAATGGAAGAAGTAGTCGCTGACGATCTGCGTGTAGTAGTAGACCGAGTAGCCGTGGCCGAACGTGTAGCCCTTGTCGCCGACGGTGAACGACCCGGTCGGGGTGCCGTGGCCCTTGCGGCCGTTGGACACCTGCCAGTTCCTGGTCATCTCCCAATCGCCCCTATCGCCTTCGAAGATGCACAGCCAATGGTTCGTGATGTCGACGGTGATGAGGTAGTCGGTGGCGCTGCTCATGGAGCTAGCAATGTCTTCTGCGCGCTCGAGGCGATTGTCGAACTTCTTGTGCTTCCGCGCGAGCTTCCTGCCGTTCTTCAGGGCCTTCTTGACGAAGGAGCTCTTCGGGTTGTTTTTGACGATCTTCACCTTGATGGCGTCGATGCGGTCGAGCCGGTCGATGGCGCCCGCTTCAGCGGGGCCGATGAGCCACGGCTGCCATCCGAGACCCGAGATGTGCGTGCGATAGGCTACTGCGTACTTTTCGCCGAGTTCGCCCGTCAAACGCATTTCAATATCGGAGATGCCGTCGCCTTTGGCGATCTTGCCCGCTTTCGCGGTAACGGGTGCCCATTCCGTCCAGTCCTCGCCCGAAGCGTACACGCGGTATTCGAGATCGCCATCGTGTCCGCCGTCGTTGAACGAGACCCTGAGCCCTTCGAGCCGCTTGTACTTGTTCAGCAGGCCGGACGTTTTACCGGCCTTCGCCCATTTCTTCGCCCAGCCCTTGCCGCGAACGGCGACTTTGTATTTGATCTTGGGTTTGGTCTTCTTGACCGTCTTCGCGGGGGTCGTGTCCGTGGTTGCAGTGCCGTCGGTCGGCGTCGTGATGTTGAGCGCCTTTATCGACGTCTGGCCCGTTGCCAGGTCGTTCGAGCTGGTCGCAAACGCGAGCTGCGGCACGAGGCAAGCAGCGCAGGCCACTGCGGCAAGGAGGATGAGATGCAATTTAATTCGATTCATGAGTAACCGCCAACCAATAGAAGTAACAGACAGACGAAGCATAGCATAGCGAGTTGGTTGCGGGGCCCGCGAGGCCGGCCGCATAGTATAATTGGGCCATGGAAGGCTACTACACATATCCCGATACCGTCGAATCGCCCAATGCGCGGCCCAAGCGCGTCGCCGTCGTGACTCAAGGCGTGAAGCTCGGCGACGAGACGCGCGGTTACACGCGGTTCCGGTTCATTGCAGAGATCCTCGTTCGCAGCGGATTCGAGGTCGACCTCATCACGTCGTCGTTCCAGCATTGGGACAAGGCCCAGCGCAACACCACGCGGGACTGCTATCGTGACCTGCCCTATCGCATCCGGTTCGTGTACGAGCCAGGTTACGTCAAGAACGTCGATCCGCGTCGCATCAACAGCCATCGCATATTCGCGCGCAATCTCAAGGGATTGTTCAAGAGCCGGTTTTCCGACGACCCTCACGCGTATGACCTGATTTACTCGGAGATTCCGCCCAACGATATGGCGCTCGTATGCGCGCAGGCGGCACGCGAGCACGGCATCCCCTACGTCGCCGACGTCAACGATCTCTGGCCCGAGGCCATGCGCATGGCCATCAACGTGCCCGTGGTGAGCGATATCGCGTTCGCCCCGTTCGCACGCGATGCCCGACGCGTCTACCGGATGATGTCTGCGGCGGTCGGTACTTCCGACGAGTACGCCAACAGGCCAGCAGCCGATCGCGAAGAGCCGTACGAGAAACGCACCGTCTATGTGGGCAACCAGCTTGCCGTGTTCGACGAGGGCGCAAAACAGCGAGCGGTCGAGGTGCACAAGCCCGAAGGCGAGTTCTGGGTGATATACGCGGGCATGCTCGGTGCCAGCTACGACATCGCAACGCTCATCGAGGCGGCGAAGCTCGCCCACGAGCAGGATTCGCGCATACGGTGCAAGCTGCTCGGCGATGGGCCGGACCGGCCGAAGCTCGAGGAGCTGTCGGCTCAGCTGAAGGCGCCGGTCGACTTCGTCGGCTACGCTCCGTACGACCTGATGGCCGCCTACCTCTGCGCTTCCGACGTCACGGTCAATTCCCTCGTCAAGTCGGCGGCTCAAAGCATCGTCACCAAGATCGGCGACTATCTTGCGGCGGGCGTGCCCATGATCAACACCGGCTCGAGCCCCGAGTTCAGGTCAAAGGTCGAAGCGGACGGGTTCGGCATCAACGTCGAGGCCGAAGATGCGCGCGTGCTCGCCGACGCCATCTTGAAGCTCGCCGGCGACCCGGCGTTGTGCGCAGACATGGGCGCACGCGCCCGCTCGATTGCCGAAGAGCAGTTCGACCAGGAGCATTCGTACCTGGCAATCGTCGACCTCGTGCGCTCGCTGACTTCCTGACAAGGACACCGTCGAGTTTCAGCTCAATTTGCCATCCTGAGCCGAAGGCGAAGAATCCCCGCGAAGCGGCGGCTCGGGCAAACCGCCTCGCGGAGTTTAGTGACCGAAAGGGAGTCTCCCCAACGGTCAGTGACCGAAAGGGAGACTCCCTTTCGGTCAGCATTACCTGGCTTTTTGGCTCATTCGGGTTCGGTGGGCGCAGGCTGGAATATGCGAAGCCCGGGGTTCGCGCAGGTCGAACTGCGCCTCGATCCAGCGTCCGAACTGCGCGCCCCGACCTGATATTCCGAACCGCGCGCCTCGGCCCGGCTCTCTGAAGCAGGCGCCTCGGCTCGGCATCCCGAACCGCGCGCCTCGGCCCGGCGTTCCAAAGCGCGTATTCTTTATCGCGTGCCTCGGCTAAGTGTTCCGAATCGTACACTTCGACCTAATATTGTCTGCCCCTCTGAAACGTGGCGGAAATCCGTCGAAATGTACGACCAGCTGGCGGATATTAGCTGAAATGTACGGAATCCAGGGCCTTTTCGCCCTCGAAATCGTACATTTCGCCCCATCTCTGCCGCAAAACTCTCAGCCTGGCAGAAACTCTTAGAAGTGCGCGACTGGCGGAAGCTTTAGCGAAGCATACACCGTAGGCGGGTGTTTCGCTGACTCACGTCGCTGACCAAAGGGGAGTCTCCCTTTCGGTCAGCGACGCATGCATTAAACTCTGACGAAAGGTGCGATAGTCGCCTGAATCCACCCTCGTACTGGTGTTTCGCCGACTTAGCTTTCGCGTTTGCCCTCGCGCTTCGAGTGGGCGCCGACGAAGGACTTGAGCGTGTCCAGGGTCATTGCAGGACCCGTGTTGCGCAGGTTGTAAAGGCCGCCTTTCACGACTTCCGCGGCATAGGACGCGGGGTTGATCTTGGGAAGGTCGACTTCCTCGATCTTGGCGTACAGCTGCTTCGCGCCCGGTGAAACGTTCGGCTCGCTGAACACGAGGTCGTCGTCCATGCGGTCGAAAACCGATTTGATCCGGTCCCGCACTTCGGGATCGTCGACATCGTTGTACTCGAGCACTTGGCCGATGTAGGTGAATCCCCGGCGTATGTGAGCGCGCCTGATGTTCTCGTCGGTCACTTCGAGGCGTTCGTAGACGTCCATCATGTCATGCCAGCGATCGATGGCGATGCGCCAGCCGTTGCGGCCGAAATTCGCGGTCTTTTCGGGCGTTTCCTCGCGGTAGTGGTAGAACGGCTCGTCAAGGTAGACGATCGAGTCGGCTTGCACGAGCGTTTCGGCGAGGAACGGGTTGTCGGCCCAGCCTGCACCGGGGATTTCGAGGAAGCGAATCCCGTTGCGCTCGAGGAATTCGCGCGAATACAATGCCGACCAGATCGACGGATGGTGGATTATGAGGTGGGTGACCCCTGGATCGGACAGGACGAACGGCTGCATGTTCGGCTTTATGCGGCCGCGGTAGCTGCAGTTGATCGTGCGCTCGTTTTCCGTGTCGGGCAGCCATACGCGCCAGTAGGGCGTTTTGACGATATCGATGGGTTCGCCGAACGTGTTGGCGTAATCGACCATCGAGCGGTACATCAGCGCGTCGATCCAGTCGTCGGGCTCGACGATGGCGATCCAGGTGCCGCGGGCCTCGGCCAAGCCGCGATTGCACGCCGCTCCATATCCGCCGTTCTCCTTGTTGATGATCCTGATTCGGTGGTCTTGCTTGGCGTGCGCTTCCAAAATCGCCAGAGATTTGTCGGTCGATCCATCGTTGACGCAGATGATTTCGATATCCTCGAGAATTTGGTTCTGTACGCTTCGCAATGCCTGGCTGAGGTATTGTTCGACGTTGTATATGGGCATGATGACCGAGACCGCGGGGTGCTCGACGGCGGGCACCACGACCTTCGTCAGGTGCGGCAGGGATCCACGGTTTTCGCTGCTGGTCGCGTTTCCGCCGTCCGCTTCGGGCTGCTCGTCGAGAGCGTCCTCAAGTTCTGCTTCGGACTGCGCTTCGGGCGCTGCCTCCATCGGGTCTTCTGCTTCGGGCTGAGGCTGGTCTTCCGGCTCCGCTTCATCTGCAGTTTCCGATTCGGCCGCGAGCGTGGTCTCGGCTGGAGCCTCCTCCTCGCTTTCGATTTCCGTATCAAGCTCCGGCTCGTCGGCTTCGACGCTGTCCGTTTCGGGCGTCGGCTTCTCGTCAAGCTCCGGCTTGTCAGTATCAATGGCATCCGCATCGGTTGCCGGCTCTTCTTCGGGCTCCGACTCGTCGGCGTCGGTGGCATCCGGCTCGGGCGTCTGGTCTTCACTGGGTTCGGGTTCGTCGGCATCGGTGTCATTCGCTTCTGATGTCGGCTCTTCGTCAAGTTCGGGCTCGTCATCGCCGGCGGCATCCGCATCGATTGCCAGTTCCTCGTCAAGCTCCGGCTCGTCCGCGTTGGCGTTGTCCGCTTCGTCTGTCGGCTCCTCTTCGGGCTCTGAATCGTAAGCGTCGACGCTGTCCGTTTCGGGCGCAGCCTCGTCGTCTGGCTCCGGCTCGTCGGCGTCGACGGTATCTGCGTCGTCCGTCGGCTCCTCATCGGGTGCCGCCTCGGATGAGCCCTCGGCTTCGCCTTCGGGTTCCGGTGCGGTTGCGTTTTCCGGTTGTGCTTCGTCGCCCGCTTCGCTGTCGGGCGTCTCGGCGATCGTTTCTTCCAGCTCGTCTGCTTCGTCGGGGTCTTTCGGGCTGATGTCGAACCCGAATTTCGGCGCCACCTTCATGAGCACGCGCTTGTTCTCGAGAAGTTTGGAAGAAACGCGGTCAGCCGCCGTCGACGCCAGGTCCGCGAACCCGTATTCGTCGACGCGCCAATCGAACAGCGCCTGCGCGAGTTGCCGTTCTCCTACTGAGAGAACCCCTTCCTCGGAAGCGGAGAGCACGATGTCGATCAATCGTGCGCTATAGCTGCTCAGCGTGAGGGAGCGCAGCTCCTTCTCGGTGAAATAGGCGAGCAGGAGCTGTCGCACGAGGGACACGAACAGGGTGCGCTCCTCGACGGGGAGGCGCAGAATCGTGTAGAGCTGGCCCCGCACGAACCAGTTTACGATCTGCGACCGGTACGGTTTCAGGAAGCCGGCCGCGTTCCAGTCCTCGAAAATTCTGATCGTCATGTCGAAATCGCACATGCACAGGTTTTCGACGTCGTACTTGTAGTCAGCCATGACCGAGCCGGGGCGCGGCAACCGATACCGGTAGAGCTTGTCGGCTATCAAGCGCACGCTGCCGATGCGCGGATAGAGGGCGAACAGGAACTGGCAATCTTCTCCGACGCGCAGGTTCTCGTCGAATCGCACGCCGCTGTCTGTGAGCGCCGAGCGCTTGATGGCGAGCCTGAGATAAGGGTTGGACATTTCGGAGAAGAGGAGCTTGTGCTCGAAGCGCTCGTAGTAGGCATAGCGCACGTCGGCGTGCTCGCGAACGAAGCGGTCGGCCTGGTTTGCGGGGAAGTACGACCACCCGAACACGATCGCATCCACGTCGTATCCGGCGAGCTCGCGGTTGAGGCGCTCGCATGCATGGGGTTCGAGCAGGTCGTCCGAATCCAGGAAGCAGATGTATTCCCCGGTTGCGGCGTCGATGCCGGCGTTGCGCGCGCTCGACGGACCGCCGTTGGGCTTGTCGATGAGGCGGATTCGCTCGTCGCGAAGCGCGAAATCGGTGATGATTTCGCGCGAGTCGTCGGTCGACCCGTCGTTGACGCAGATGATCTCGATGTCATCGAACGTTTGGGCCCGCGCGGACTCCAGGGTTTTCGTCAGATACTGCTCGGCGTTGTACACGGGAACGATGATGGAGTATTTGGGCATGGGTTCTTCTCCGTGCTCGATGGTTACGCGGTTTCTTTCGGGAGACACTGGCGGATGCGGTCGATGCAGCCGCCGTCCGTTTGCTCGGATTCGAATTCCCGCGGTTCGGCGGGTGGATTCTCGGGGACGCTTTCTTCGACGGCGTCTCCGTCGGCTACGTACACGCCTTCTTGGCTGAACACCGTCGCGAACGTCTTGAAGAACACCTTGGCGTCAAGCGCGAAGCTGATGTTGCGGACGTAGTAGACGTCGAGCGCCAACCGGTCGTGCCAGGGCAGCGCATTGCGCCCGTAGACGGCCGCATAACCCGTTATTCCCGGCTTGACGTTGAGCTTCTCGGCTTCGTCGCCCTCGTAGAGCTCCGTCTCGCGCTTGAGGTCGGGTCGAGGGCCGACGACGCTCATGTCGCCGCGCAGCACGTTGAGGAATTGCGGTATCTCATCGAGGCTCGTCTTGCGCATGAACGCGCCGATTTTGGTCATGCGGGGGTCGTCGGCTCCGTTGTACGTCGATCCGTCTTCCATCACCAAGTCAGGGGCGTTGACCTTCATCGAGCGCAGCTTGAACATCGTGAACTCTTTGCCGTGCAAGCCGACGCGCGGCGCGTTGTAGAACACCGGCCCGCCGTCTTCCGAGCGTATCGCGGCGCCGCAGATTGCGGTGGCGGCCCCGACGACCGGTAGGGAGGCAAGACCTATCGCGATATCGCAGGCGCGTTTGCCGAATCGCTCGTAGGGGGTTCCCGTTGTGGGGTTGAGGGCCGCGTCGACGGCCGCGCCGCCCACGGATGCGGCGGCGATGCCGGCAGTCGCGATGGCGATGGCTTTCCCGAGCTTCTTGCTCATGCGATTCCCTCCGTTTCCAGCTCGCGCTTGCAGCGCGCGAACTCGCGTATGACCGTCTCGACATCGTCGTCGGTCAGCATCGTGTGCAGGGGAAGCGTGATCTCGTTCTCGAACTGCGCAAGCGCCTGCGGGTAATCTTCGATGGAAAAGCCGAGGTTGCGGTATGCAGTGAGCATCGGCAGCGGCTTGTAGTGGACGTTCGACGACACGCCGGCCAAGGCGAGCCGCTCGATGAGCTGGTCTCGGAATACGCGGCTCTTTCCGTTGAGGCGGACGAGCATCAGGTGGAAGCTCGATTCGAACCCGTCTGCATCGGCGTCGCCTTCATGGTGCTTCATGATGCTCACGTCGCAGTCCGCCAGCCCCTCCTCGTAGCGGTCGACGATGCGTTTCCGCTCCTTGAGCAGGTCGGGGTATCGCCTGAGCTGGGCGAGCCCGATTGCGGCTTGCAAGTCGGTCATGTTGCACTTCCAGCCGGGGAAGGCGATGTCGTATTCCCAGGCCCCCGCCTTGTCCTTGGCCAGAGCGTCTTTCGTCTGCCCGTGGAGCGACATGAGCATGACCCTCTTGTAGGCGTCCTCGTCGTCGAGCGCCCCTTCGCGCCACGTGAGCGCGCCGCCTTCTGCGGTCGTGAGGTTCTTCACGGCGTGGAACGAGAATGCGGTGATGTCGCCCGCCTGCCCGGCGTTCAGGCCGTGACGCCTCGCGCCCAGCGAGTGCGCGCCGTCCGTTACGACCGGGATGCGCGAAAACGCCTCCTGCACCTCGTTGCGCGGATGCCATTGGGCGCTTATGGAATCGAGGGCGGCGTACAGCGCGTCGTAATCGACCATGCGCCCGCCGAGGTCGACGGGGATGATCGCCCGCGTCCGGTCGGTCACATGATCGAGGAGCTGGTCGTAGTCCATTTCGTACGAGTCGGCGGCAACGTCGACGAGGACGGGCGTCGCGCCGACGTGGCAGATGGCCGATGCCGAAGCCGTGTACGTGTAGGCGCTCGTGATGGCTTCGTCGCCTTCGCCGATGCCCAGCAATCGCAGGCCGCATTCGAGCGCCGCCGTTGCCGAGCCGAGGCAGGCAACCCGCTGCGTTCCGACGAATTGGGCGAGCTCGCGCTCGAATTGCTTCGTTTTGGGCCCGGTGGTTATCCACCCGCTTTTCAGCGTGTCGACCACTTCGTCTATTTCTTCCTGAGTGATGTCAGGGGGTGAGAACGGAATCACGTGCGCTCCTTGTCGTTGTCATTGCTCCGCCTATTGTACAACGGCGGCATTGGCGCAACGTGCCACAGGGCTTGCCCCGCGGTTCAAACAGCAGAACTACAGCTTGGTTCCACGAGGCGGTATTGTCGGTTTTCGGCTGCCCGCTCTCCTGATGGTCGGGTGGTGGTTGTGTTCGAGGGGGCTTTCGGCCTCGAGCCCGTCAGGCATGTTGGTCCGGTGCGCTGACCGAAAGGGAGACCCCCTTTCGGTCTCTTGTTCCCGGGGGCTTCTTGCTTGTCCGCCCCTCCGGCTGTCGGGCGGGGCTACGCTCGAGGCAAAATCGCCTCGAGCCTGTAGTCTCTCGGTCGATTTTGCTTAACCTCGCTCCGCCCCGCCCGACAGCTGGAGGGGCTGCGTTTGCAGGTGCTCGAAAACGCGCGTTAGGCGCTCCAGAGGTAGCCGACGCCACGGACGGTTTCCAGGCGCTGGGCCAGGTCGGGACCGAGTTTTGCGCGGATGCGGCGGACGTGGACGTCGACGGTGCGCGAGCCGCCATAGTAGTCGAAGCCCCACACGTGCTGCAGGAGCGAATCGCGGGAAAACGTATGGCCCGGATGGCGTACGAGGAACGACAGCAGGGCGTATTCGAGGTAGGTGAAGTCGATGGGATCGTTTGCGACGGTTACCTGGTATGTCGCCAGGTTGATCGTCATGTTGTCGATCGTGATGATGTCGCTGTGAACCGTGACCTCGTCATCGTGGAGAAGCCTGCGAACGCGTGCGGCGCACTCGTGCTGCCCCGCGCCGTGCACGACGAAGTCGCAGGCGACGAGTGGCGGGAACTGGAGCTGGTCTATGTCGGGCTCGTCGACGATCACGAGAAGCGGGCAGCCGTGGTCCTCGACCAGGGATACGATTTCCTTCAACTTGGCGCTTGCAGCCCCGCGCGATTCGAAGATGAGCAGATTGCAGCCGGATTCGGGTGCGAGCAGCTTCCTGATCTGCATCGTCGATCCTGCTGCTATCTCTACGTCAAAGGACGATAGCACCTGTTGGAACTTGTAGGCGTTATCGAGCGAATCTGCTATAAATACGACTTTCTTTCTCATGAAACAATCGCTTTCGGGCCGATGGTGCGCATTTCTCGTGGTACGGGGTGGTGCGGGGTGGCTTTCGTTAGAGCACGCCGAGGTACCGGTCGAGCTCCCAGGAGCTCACGTGCCTCAGGTAGTCCATCCATTCGGCCTGCTTCGTCTTGACGAGGTACGAATGGATGTGGTCGCCGAGCGTTTCCTTCATGAGCTCCGACGACGCGAACCGCTCCACGGCCTCCCCGAGGTTGGCGGGCAGTCTCGAGGACGAGTCGTCGTTGAGGCCCATGGGGCGGTCGAGCAGACTCTTGTCTTCGACGGGGGCGCCTGGGTCGAGCTGCTCTTCGATTCCGGCGAGGCCGGCCGCCAGCATGACGGCGAAGGCGAGGTAGGGGTTTGCCGAAGGGTCGGGGCTACGTAGCTCGATGCGGCATGCGTCGGGGTCGTTCGGACGGTACCCCGGCACGCGCAAGAGCGCCGAACGGTTCGTGCGTGCCCACAGGAGCCGCTTGGGAACTCCGCCGCGGCCGATGAGCCGCTTGTAGGAATTCACGTACTGGTTCGTGATCAGGCAGAACTCGGGGGCGTACTTCAGGATGCCGGCAATGTAGTGCTTGGCGGTGTCGGACAGGTTGTAGCCGAGCGGGTCGTTCTCGTCATAGAACAGGTTGTTGCCTTGCGGGTCGACGAGGCTCTGGTGGACGTGCATGCCGTTGCCCGGGATGCCGTTGCGCGGCTTGGGCATGAACGAGGCGTAGACGCCGTGCTCGATGGCGATTTCCTTCACGACCAGCTTGTACGTCATGACGGCGTCGGCCATGGAAAGGGCGTCGGTGTAACGGAGGTCTATCTCGTGCTGAGACGGGCCGTTCTCGTGATGCGAGTACTCGATGGGTATTCCCATCTTCTCGAGCGCCAGGACCGTGTCGCGCCGCAGGTCGGATGCATAGTCGAGGCTGGTCAGGTCGAAATAGCCGCCTTGGTCGAGTGGCTCGGGATCCTCGGGGCTCTTGAAGTAGTAGTACTCGAGCTCGGGGCCGACGTTGAAGATGAATCCCGCGTTGCTCGCCTTGTCCACCATGCGGCGCAGCACGTCGCGCGGATCGCCCTCGAACGACGAGCCGTCGGGAGTGCGGATGTCGCAGAACATGCGCGCCACAGCGTTTTTCGAGGGGCGCCATGGCAGCACCTGGAAGGTTTCGGGATCGGGGAACGCCAGCATGTCCGATTCCTCGGCCGGGCTGAATCCCGCGATGCAGCTTCCGTCGAATCCCATGCCGTCGTTGAGTGCGTTCTCGATCTCGGAAGGCGATACGGCAAATGACTTCATGGCTCCCAGCACGTCCGTGAACCACAGCCGCACGAAGTGGACGTCGCGGCTCTCGATGGTTTTCATGACGAAATCGACTTCGGGATTCATCTTCCCCTCCATTTGCTTCTTGGATGCGTGTATTGCCAGTGGTGTTTATCATGCGGGCGAAATGCCGCCGTCGTGCATCCTGTTCACGCAGTTTTAACCTATTTTTCTGGTGAGTGCGGTCATGGCTTGCGGATTCTACGCAAACCTCCAATAAATGCACGTCAGCTGACGCTCCGTCGGTGTTCCTGTCGGGAATGGGCATGCCTTATAATGGCGGCATGGATACTTACGCGAAAAAACTGGTGATCGTGGGCGGCGGCGCGGCAGGGCTCGCCGCGGCCATAGCCGCAGGTGAAAGCGCTCGAAAGAGGGCCGTTTCGCTCGACGTCGACGTGTTCGAGCGTGACGACCGCGTGGGGCGCACGATTCTGGCAACGGGCAACGGGCGATGCAATTTTTCGAATGCGCATCCGTACATCGATGACTACTACCATTCCGATTTCGTCGAGCGGGCCTTTTGGGGGCTCAAGTATGCTTTCGGGCGGAACGCGACGGATCGCGATCACAAGATCGTGCGCGACAACGGCGGCGTCGTCCACGCGTTCTTCTATAAGCATGGACTCATGTGGCGCGAAGAGGATGACGGGCGGCAGTATCCGAGAACGAACAAGGCCTCAACCGTCGTCGATGTGCTGCGCTCCTCGGCGGCGCGTGCAGGCGTGAAGGAAGTTTGCGAGCATGCGGTTAGCGCCATCGAGCCCCCGCGCGAGCCCGGCGCACGGTTCACGTTGCGGATGGCCGATTCGACGCTCGAGCGGGCGGATGCGGTCATCGTCGCTTGCGGCGGCCGCGCCCTGTCGGCGCTCGACGCCGCGGGCGTGCCCGTCAAGCGGCAAGTTCCGGTGCTCGGTCCGCTTCGGTGCTCGGATGCGTGCATCCCCATCGTGCGGGAGCTCGACAACATCCGCGTTCGCTGCGCCGTGTCCCTAGTGCGGAAGCGCAAACAGGGCGAGGCGGTCATCGCGGACGAAGAGGGCGAGCTGATGTTTCGCAAGTACGGCGTTTCGGGCATCTGCGTGTTCAATCTATCGCGGTTCGCGAAGCCCGGCGACATGCTCTGCATCAATTTCCTCGGTCGAGATAGGCTGTGCGATGCGCGGGACTACCTGTTCCGCCGTCGGAAGCTGCTCACGCCAATGTATGGCGGCAACATTACCTGTTCCGACATGCTGCGGGGCTTGCTCTTGCCGCGCGTGGCCGACGCCGTGCTCAAGCAGGCGGGCCTTCGGCCAGAATCGGCGTTCACCAAGGAGCAGGTTTCCGAGCTAGCGGAAGCGTTGGTCTCGTTCAGGCTCGAAGTCGCAGGTATCGGCGATGCTGACAATTGCCAGGTGCGCCGCGGCGGCCTGGACGTGGACGCGTTCGACCCCAACACGATGGGGGCGATTGGGATTCCGCGGCTGTTCGCGGCCGGCGAGGCCCTCGACGTCGACGGCCCGTGCGGCGGCTACAACCTGCATTGGGCTTGGTCGTCGGGCTTGCTGGCGGGCCTGTCGGCGGTGGAAGCGCTTTTTGACGAGGAGGCGAGCGTCCGATGATCGACGTTTCGAACGTGAGGCTGCCGCTCGATGCCGGCTTGCCGGGAAACGACGGCCTCGTCACGCGGGCGGTGGCGCAGGCGCTCGGCGTCGATGGCGCCGACGTCGAGGAGGCGTCCGTCATTCGGCGCAGCGTCGACGCGCGAAAGGGCGACGTGCACTTCATCGCGACGATTGCGGTGCGCTTGCGCGACGAATCCAGCGAGGCGACCATCCTCGCGCTTGGCGAGGCGACGAGCGGAAAGGCTTCGCCCGGCAAGGCGAAGCGGTCGAAGGCGTCCCGCAAGAAGAAGCGCCCGACAGACGAGGTCGGTTCCTCCTCGGGGCCATCGTTGGCCAAGGGAGTGAGCGTCAAGCCCCATTGTCCTTATGAGCCCCTCGACGTGCCGCGCGTTCGCCTGGCCGACGGCGTCGCTCGTCCGGTGGTGGTCGGGACGGGTCCTGCGGGGCTGTTCGCTGCCTTGTACTTGGCGCGCGCTGGCTTGCGCCCGCTCGTCATCGAGCGCGGGGGTGACGTCGACGAGCGCATGCGCGCGGTCGATGCGTTCAACCGGGGGGAGAATCTCGACGTCGTGACCAACGTGCAGTTCGGCGAGGGCGGTGCCGGCACGTTTTCGGACGGCAAGCTGACGACCGGCACGAAAAGCTCGCTTGCCCGCCACGTGTTGCAATGGTTCATCGATGCCGGGGCGCCTGGCGAGATTCTCTGGCAGGCCAAGCCGCATATCGGCACGGACAACCTCGTCGGCATCGTGCGGCGGATGCGCGAGCAGATCGAGCAAGAAGGCGGCGAGGTGGCGTTCCACGCGAAGCTCGACGACGTGACGCTCGACGGTGACGGCCGCCTTCGCGAGATCGCGGTGAACCGCGGCGGGCAAGTCGAGCGCATCCCCTGCACGACGTTGGTCCTTGCGTGCGGCCATTCCGCGCGCGACACCTTCCGCATGCTGCAGCGGGCGAGCATCGCCATGGAGCCCAAGGCGTTTTCCGTCGGCGTGCGCATCGAGCATCTGCAAAGCGCCATCGACGAGGCGCAGTATGGCAAGGCGGCCGGCCATCCGGCTCTGGGCGCCGCGGATTACAAGCTGGTCGTGCACTTGCCGGGCGGACGTTCGGTCTATTCGTTCTGCATGTGCCCGGGCGGCGAGGTCGTCGCCGCGGCCAGCGAGGAGTACGGCGTCGTCGTCAACGGCATGAGCCGCTTTGCCCGCGATGGCGAGAACGCCAATGCGGCGCTGCTGGTCGGCGTGACGCCCGATGATTTCAGGAGCAACGACCCGCTGGCCGGGACGGTGTTCCAGCGGCGCATCGAGCAGGCCGCGTTCGGCGAGGCTCACGAGATGGGAGGCGAGGCCTGGCAGGCTCCCGCGCAGACGGTCGGCGATTTTCTCGCCGATACCGCGGGCAATCCCTCCAAGACCGTGAAGCCGACGTATGCGCGCGGCGTCGTGTGGTGCGATTTGCGCGAGATACTTCCCGAATTCGTGACCGACGCCCTTGCCGAGGCGATTCCCCTTCTCGATCGTAAGCTGAAGGGCTTCGCAGATCCGGGTGCCGTCATGACGGGCGTGGAGACCCGCAGCTCAAGCCCGGTGCGCATCCTGCGCGACGACGAAACGCTGCAGGCGTGGCGCCAGGTCGCCCCCAAGCGCAAGGTGCGTGCGCGCGATGCGGCAAGAGGGCATGGCCTTCCGCCGGAAGCGGCGCAGCCCCGCGTGCCGTCGGGCATTTTCCCTGCAGGCGAGGGCCCTGGTTATGCCGGCGGAATCATGAGCGCCGCGGTCGACGGCCTGCGCATCGCCCAGGCGGTCGCGCGCCTCTACGCAGCCGAGGAAGTCGAAGGAACTGAAGGGGCTGAAGGGGCCGAGGCCGGCGAAACGGGGCGTTCCACGCAGGAGGTGCCGCGTCCATGAGCGGACAGGTCGTCGACCCCGGTGCCAGCTGCACGCTGCAAGACGAATTGCAGGCCGCCATCGTCGCGCTCGAAGCGGGCCAGCTTGCCGTATTCCCCACTGATACTGTGTTCGGCATTGGCGTGGCCGTGCGGTTCGCCGACTCGCCGAAAGCCATATACGAAGCGAAGAAGCGCGATGCGGGCAAACCCGTGGCCTGGTTGGTCGACGGGGTCGAAGCGCTCCAAGAGTACGGGCTCGAGGTGCCCGAAGCTGCAGTCGAGCTTGCACAGCATCACTGGCCGGGCGCTCTGACCATAATCGTCAAGGCGAGCGATGCCGTTCCCCGGCCGTTCCAATCGGCGCAGGGAACGATAGGGTTGCGCATGCCGGCAAGCGAGACGGCGTTGTCGTTGATACGCGCGGTTGGCCCCATTGCCACTTCGTCGGCGAATATCGCGGGCTGTTCGGACTCGAGCTCGCTCGAGCAAGTGGATCCGGGCCTGCTCGAGCATGCGGGTGTCGCCATCGCGGGCAACGAGGTTCCGAGCGGCGTCGCCTCGACCGTGGTCGACTGCTCGAGCGGGTCTATCGTCGTCTTACGTCAATGATACAATACCTCTGAGGTAACGTATCATCTGATGGGAGGGCATCATGGCAGGCACGGCGTTCTGCGTTCCGTTTTCGTATGCATCGAGCAACGGGCGGTCGCGCATCAATGCGAAGGTGTGGACGGACGCCAGGTTCGGCAGCCTCGATGAGCCGGGGGAGGAGCATCCGCGCGCGGTCGTGCAAATCGTCCATGGCATGGCCGAGCATATCGATCGCTATGACGATCTCGCGCGATATCTCGTCAGCCGCGGTTTCGTCGTCTGCGCGGAGGATCATATAGGCCATGGCGGCACGGCGGCGAGCGCGGAGGAATACGGCCATATGCCGGTGGCGGGCGGCAAGCAGGTTCTCCTCGATGACGTCCATGCGTTGCGTCAGAAGGTTTCGGGGTGCTATGCGGGCGTTCCGTACGTGCTCTACGGGCATTCCATGGGCAGCTTCATTGTCCGCGCCTATATCGCCCGATGGGGCGAGGGCTTGGCTGCGTGCGTCCTTTCGGGCACGGGGAACGTGCCGGCGCCGTTGTCGAAGCTCGGGCGCTCGATTG
>CAMOLA010000045.1 GCA_946618265.1 uncultured Eggerthellaceae bacterium | reverse complement strand
GACCGAAAGGGAGACTCCCTTTCGGTCACTGACGCGCCTGCCTCATCCTGATGAAGCTGACGAAGCAGCGTCGATGCCGGCTCTCGGAGAAGCGGGCGTGTGCAGTGCGCGGTTCGAATGGCGCCTAGCTCGCGTAATGGGCTGCTCCGAAGAACGCCTCGTCGAAGAAGCGGCGCACGTTCTCGGCGCCGAGGGCGGCGGTCCAGCGGTCGGTCGAAACGCCTCCCTCGTCGATTAAGCGATCGGAATAACCCTTGTTCAGCTCCCATTTGCGGGCGCGGCCGGCGTCGTCGAGCATCGGGGCCGAGCGCTCCATCTTGATGAACAGGTCGAGCGCATCGCGGAAGCGCCACAGGGCCGTCTCGTCCTGCTCGCGGCTCGGCGCCTTGGCGATGCAAACGGGGCGGATGTCGTCGTACCAGTTTGATTTGGCGGGGAAGTCCAGCATGTCGCTCCAGGCGTCGCCGAGGGCGGCAAGCGACGCGATTCCCTGGTCGAAGAGGTTGTCGTGGCTCACCGCCAGGTCGTACGCCTCGATGAGCACGATGCGGTTCTCGCCCGTGTACACGTAATCGGTCGAGAACAGGGGCAGGTTCTTGAAATAGGGCATGATGACGAACGAGCTCAGCTGAGCTTCCTCGACGTCGGTGGCCGACATCATCAGCAGGTTGCCGACGTCCCAGATTTCGAAGCTGCGCACCTGGTAGGGCCTACCGGCAACAATCGGATTCGCGAAAGCGGGGTCGATCGCGCGCTCCGAGACGGGGTAGTACTCCCGCAGCACCGCGAGCCCGTCCTTGAGTCGCCGGTCGATGAGCCGCTTGTTAACGTGCAAGATGTCTTTGTCTGCCATGGCGCTGCCTTTCTCATAGCCGTTGCAGCCGTTTCGGTGCGATAGCCATTGTACCCTTCGCCGCGTCCTTTGGCGCATGCGGAGAGCGCATCGCCTGCGGCATGCCCTCCGAATCGCTTCGGGGAATGGGCCGGCCCAAATGCGAAACGGGCATCCAGGAAGGGGACGGTTTCGCTTGCGAAGCATCCATCCGGGATCAATGCCGTCAAGTTACCATATGGCAAACCGTCGTTGACGCGGAGCTGTTCCGGGCAGGTGGGGCGTTCGCCTGGTTTCGGCCCCTTTCGCGTTCGTCATCGGGGTGCTTGTCCGGGGCGGTTGCCGCCAGGACGCCGTGGTGCCCCAACGTGCCGGTCAGCCAGGCTGACTGGCCCTTTCGGTCGGCGTGAAACGTTTGCCCTGGGGCAGGTTCAGTCGTCCGTCAAAAAGGAGACAGTCCCTTTTTTTGACGGACGCGCGTTTTCGCCGCGAGCCCACGCATCGTGCGGGCCTTTACCTCCCCGAGCCGGCATCCGGCCCCGCATCGCCGGGCGCGCCGCCCCGGCACGCTGACCGTTGGGGAGACTCCCTTTCGGTCAGTATGAAACGTTTACGCTGGCTTAATGACATTAACCTTGGAGACCCGTTTCAGTAACGCTTTGGCGTAATTTGGGCGGTCTTGCTGGGAATCTGCTAGTCTTCTGTGCATGCGGTTCAATGGAGCGAAGGAGGTATTGATCGCATGAAGAAGCTATTGGTAATGGCTGCGGCGCTCGCGATGGCGCTTGCTATGGCGGGCTGCGGACAGTCCGCGCAGTCGTCGAGCTCGGCGGCTGCTTCGGCTGCTTCGGCATCCGCTTCGAGTTCGAGCGTGCAGGCGAGCCCGAGCGCGGCGCAGCCGGTGCAGGATGCGGACGACGATGATTCCGACGATGCCGATGACGACGATGTCGACGTGGCCGATTCCAAGTACATTTCCGAGGACGAAGCCAAGAAGATCGCCGTGACGGAAGCCGACATGGGGCTGCCCGAAGAGGTTGACGCCGAGCTCGTGGAAGGTGGAGATGCGCCGCATTACGTCGTCACGATGAAGTCGGACGATATGGTGCGCGTCGTCGAGCTCGATGCCGCGACCGGCGAAGTGTGGTCCAACCAGGTCGCCACGCCGCCTCCGAGCAACAGGAACGATGACGACGTCGACGTCGACGACAGCGAGGACGAGGACGACGCCTAGGGCATTCGCAAGCCGCGATCCAACGATTGAACAGATAGCGCGCCCCGAGAGGCTGCCCCTCTTGGGGCGCGCTGCTGCATGTCGTAGCACCCTTGCCGTTTCCCGATTCCTGTTTCACCTGAGTTAAAGCTGCTTGCAAATGCGGGGCAGGTGACGTAGCATGCAAGTCACGATAGAGGTGCGGGTGCGATGATTCCCAGCTGAGCCGGCGGGCGTTGACGTTGGGAGGGGGCAAGTCCGCCGAATCCGTTTCGTCGGGCGCGACGGGCGGATGGGGCACGGGGGAACACCCCGCGCACTGTCTGCGGGAAACCGCAGGGGCGCTATCTGCTGACCGCATAATTCGATGCTGCCGGCAGGACCAGCGTCCTGTCGGCTTTTTGTTGGAAGCCATCGCGGCGCAGGGAGCGGCGCGGGGCATAGGGGCGGCAGGCAGCTGTCAGGAAAGAGGGCAATCATGGCTCGGCATAATCTGAAGAACCTCAAAGGGTCCATCGTGGCGCTCATCACGCCGTTCGCGGAGGACGGAAGCGTTGATTTCGACGAAATGGGGCGCTTGATCGATTTCCATCTCGAAAACGGCACCGATGCGATCCTGGTTCTGGGCACCACGGGCGAGAGCTCGACGATGAGCCACGAGGAAGACGACGCCGTGTGCGAGTTCGCGGTCAAGCGCATCGACGGACGCGTTCCCGTCATCGCGGGCAGTGGCTCCAACTGCACCGAGACGATGGTCGAGAAGAGCCTGCGCTACCAGGGAATGGGCGTCGACGGGCTGCTCGTCATCACGCCGTATTACAACAAGGCCAACGAAGAGGGCATGTACCAGCACTTCAAGACCGTGCTCGACGCGGTGGACATCCCCTGCATCCTGTACAACGTTCCCGGGCGCACGGGTTGCAGCATCTCCGAGGGCGTCATCGCGCGTCTTGCGAGCCATCCCAACGCGCTCGGCATCAAGGAGGCTAGCGGCTCGATCGCCTACGCTTCCCGCATCGCGCGCTACTTGAGTGACGATTTCCTCATGTTCTCGGGCAACGACGATATGGTCGTCCCGCTGATGTCGCTCGGCGCGAGCGGCGTCATCAGCGTCTGGGCCAACGTCGCCCCCAAGACCGTGCACGACATGGTGTTCGACTGGCTCGAGGGGCGCCATGATGAGGCGCTTAAGACCCAGCTCGACAACCTCGACCTGGTCGCGGCCCTGTTCTGCGAGGTCAACCCCATTCCGGTGAAGGCAGCTGTCGAGATGATCGGCTTCGCGCCCGCGCAGTACCGCCTGCCGCTCGCGCCGATGGCGCCGGCGAACCGCGACCGTCTGGAGGCGGCCCTGAAGGAGCGCGGCCTCATCGCATAACCGCTTGGCGTAGGCAGTCTTCGCGTCAGCGTAGTGGCGCTCCTGCGAAAACGAATCCACACCTGCAAATCCCGTGCAGGCATTGCGCGGGATTGCTGCTTCTGGGCACGTTTTGAGGTGTGGCGTCGATTCATGCTCCTTTGGACGAGCACGTAAACGTCTTTGGCAAACGGCCGTTGCTGAACTAGAATGGTTGCGACGTTAAAGGCGGGGACAAGCCGGAGGAGGCGATGCCGTCATGCAGTGCCCATCGTGCGGTGCGAACGTGGACAGTGCCTATTGCGGGTACTGTGGGTCGAAGATGCCGGTTGAGCGCGTGGAGACGCGGTCCATCCATGCCGAGAACGTCGTCGTGAACAACTACTATTACCCCGAGCCAGAGCCGGAACCGCAGCCGAAAGCCGCGGGTAGTTCGGCCGGCCAATACGCGGGCCCTCCCATGGGATTCGCCTACAGCGCGCCCGCCTCGCCGAAGTCGCGCATCGTCGCGTTGCTGCTATGTTTCTTCTTCGGTTTCGTGGGCGCCCATCGGTTCTACGTCGGACGTTACCTCATGGGCGTTATCTACGTGCTGACGTTCGGAGGCTTGGGCTTTGCCTGGTTCGTCGATTTGATCTTGATTCTGTTCGGCAAGATGCGAGACAGAAACGGCCTGCCCGTCGTCACGTGGTGATGAAAACGGGGCTGGAATATGCTTTCCGTTTTGCCTGAGGCAAGGCGAAGCGGAACCGGCTCGGCCGTTGTTGCCTAGCGAAGACGATGAGGGCGAGGACGTTGCCCGTTTTGCAGAAGGCGGGGGCAATAGCCCCGCCGTCTCCCTTTTCCAGGTGAGGGCAACGGAGGGATTCCGCTTTCCCGAAGAGGGGATGGTATCCCCGTTTCTCGCTTTCCCGAAGAGGGGGGTGATGCTCCCGTTGCTCGCTTTACCGAAGGTGTGGGAGGCAGCATCTCCGCCGTCTCCCTCAAGCGCGGCCTATTCGTCGAGCGGGCCTTTCACATGGGCGAGCTCCTTGGACTGCTTTCCGGTCAGGTGCTCGATGTCGAACTCGATCATGTGCAGGTGCGAGAACCCGTGCGCGATTTCGCGCTCGAGCGCGTCGGGCTGGTTGGGGTTGTACTTGTCGCCGAGCAGGCGCAGCGACGCGAGCTTTTCGGCTTCGTCTTCGAGGATGCGCACGCGCCCGAACGCGACGATGCTGCGGAAGCTCGTCGAGTAGTCTTGCGGCACCACGTCGTCGGCGTCGATGACGCAGAACGAAGCCTTGTCGCAGGCCCGTATCGCGTCGATCTTGTGGCCTTCCCGCGCGCTGTGCATGTAGATCTTTCCGTCGGCGTACACGTAGTTGATGGGCACGGTGTAGGGGTAACCCTCGTCCCCGATGACGGCGAGGATGCCCGTCTCGTTGCGCTCGAGGACGGCAATCGATTCCTCTTCGGCGAGTTGCTGCTTGTAGCGACGCATTTTCCTGAACATTGCTTCCTCCGTTTTACATCGTGCTGTCTTATCCGGGAAAACTATACCGCAGAAGGCAGCGGAGACGGAGGACGCTGTCAACCTGGAGAGGGCGGCGTCCTCCGATGCCTTGCTATCCGCCTTGTTGTCTCGCTCTAGTCGGCTTGGAAGCTGTCGCGGTCGGGGGCGAACGACTGCATGGCGGCGATGGTGCGCTCCATCAGCTCGTCGAGCTCCCAGCCGCACAGTTCGGCGCCTTCGCGGATGACGTCGCGCGAGCATCCGGCGGCGAAGCGCTTGTCCTTGAATTTCTTCTTCAGCGACTTCAACGGCAGGTCCATCACGCTTTTCGACGGCCGCATGAGCACGGCTGCGCCGATGAGGCCCGTGAGCTCGTCGGTTGCGTAGAGCACGTTTTCCATCGGCAGCTCGGGGGAAGGGCAGCCTTCGGCGGCGAAGTTGTGCGACTGGATGGCGTGCACCAGCTCGTCGGTCGCGCCAGCCTCGCGCAGCCACGGCTCGGCGCGCAGCGTGTGCTCTTCGAGCCGGGGGAACTCTTCCCAGTCCAGATCGTGCAGCAGGCCGACGATGCCCCAGAACTCCTCGTTTTCGGGGTCGAGCTCGCGTGCGAAGTAGCGCATCGTTCCCTCGAGCGTTTCGGCGTGCTCGATGTGGAACGCCTCCTTGTTGTGTTCCTGCAGCAGCGCGAATGCGTCTTCGCGCGTAATCCCGGCTTCCAGCTTCGCCATGCGTCCTCCCTCGGCTCGCGTTCTCTTGACTCCCGAAATCCTACCACTAACGTAGGGGGCGGCGGGGGCCGGAGCGTTGCCCGCCCGGCGAAGGCGGTGTCTCTTTTTACATCTCCTATGGTTGTTGGTCCAGTCGTCCTCGGTTAGCTGCAGTATTAGGCTATCGGCCTGGTTTGGCCGTGTTACACTTGCACGAACCGCGAAAAACAGGAGGAAACATGACGAAGAACGGCGAGTACACGCGCGAGTACCTGGACATCATCGAATCGCTCGACGGGGACGTGCCCGGCCGCGAGAACGCGTTTGCCTACATGGAGAACTCGACGGCGCTCGTGCACTACATCCAGGCCGAGTCGTCGTTCGTGCCGCGCCTGTTCGATCGCGAGACCTATGACAAGATGAAATGGCTCGCCGAGACGTCGCACCGCATCTGCGAAAAGGTCATGCGGCGCTACCTGGACGATCCTTCCTATCGCGAGCTGTTCGACTACGACGAGCGCCTGCGCGAACTCATCCTGATTCCCCAGCGCTACGACGCGTTGCTGCCGTTCGCGCGGTTCGACGTGTTCCTGAACGAAGACGATTTGACGGGCGGTTTCTGCGAATGGAACGCCGACGGGTCGTCCGGCATGAACGAGGATCGCGAGCTCAACATCTCGCTCGCGCCTTCCGCCACGATGCGCGAGTTTGCAAAGCGGCACCAACTGCAGACGTCTGACCTGTTCAACCCCTGGGTCGAGGAGTTCATCCGCATCTACAACACCTTCGAGAACCGCGTGGAGCACCCCACGTTCGCCATCGCCGACTTCATGGAGAACGCCGTCGTCGACGAGTTCCGCGTGTACGCGCGCTATTTCGGCGAGCATGGGTATCCCTGTCTGGTCGAGGATGTGCGCGATCTCGTCTACGACGCCGATGCGCGCGAGCTGCGCGATAAGAAGGGCCGCAAGATCGATGCGATCTGGCGTCGTTCCGTCACCAACGACATCCTGAACAACTGGGACGAGAGCCAGGACATGATCGCGGCCGTCCGCGATGGAGCCTGCGCGCTCATCGGCAGCTTTGCGGGGCACATCGTGCACGACAAGCAGATATTCGACGCCGTGTTCTGGCCGGAGACGCGCGAGATGCTGACCGAGGAGGAGCTGCGCCTGGTCGACGAGTACGTGCCGCAGACGAAGTTCCTGGACGACGAGCATATCGACCTCGACGCGGTGCGTGCCAACAAGGACGCTTGGATCATCAAGCCGACCGACCAGTACGGTGCCCATGACGTGTACGCCGGTCAGATGTGGTCCCAAAAGGATTGGGAGGACATCGTCGACCGCTTCAGCAACGGCAAGGCGGGCGCGCCGTTCCTCGTGCAGACCTACCTCACGCCGTTCCGCACCGAGCTTCTGCCCATCTGCAACGACTTGCTCATCGCCGATGACGCCGACATCCCGCGCGAGACCGCGTTCTACAACAACATGCCGGGACTCTACACCTTCAACGGGACGTTCGGCGGCGTGTTTGCGCGCTTGGGGCCCAAGCCCATCATCAGCCAGCCCATGGGCGATTTGACCAGCGCCGTCATCTGGGTCGACTGCGATTTGTAAGCTTGCTGTTCCACGCGTCCTTGACGCGTTTGCTACACTAGGGTCATGAAACTCGTACAAACCATAGTAAACGTCGTGACGGCCATCATGCTGGCCGTCATATTCGTGGCGGCGGGCGTCGCGGTTTGCACGACGCCGCCGGTCACGCAGGGACTCTCGACCGTGTTCGCGCGCGACGACCTGTCGCCGTTCGACCGCAACCAGCTGGTCAAAGTCGCCGATGCCACGCGCGACTACTCGTTTGGCGCGCATGGCAAGGCGGCCCTCTACCGGGCGATCTACGACGTGGACGCCGAGTACCGGGACAAGATGCAGTATTCCGCAACGGGAACGGTGGGGCAGGGCTTTCCGAATCTCGCAGCCGTCACTGACAAGACCTCGGTCGCGCAACTCGAATCGGCCTTCGCGGGCGCGTCCGAGCTGTACTGCTATTCGAAGGAAACGGTGTCCCATCTGGATGATTGCTACAAGCTGATGCAAAGCGTCCTGCCGTTCGTGGCGGCGGCTGCGCTGCTCGCGGTCGCCGGCCTCGCGTTCACGGGCGCTACGGGCCGCAAGCGACGCGTGGGCGCGGTGCTCATGGGCGCGGGCGGTGCCGTGCTCGTGACGTTTGCGGTGCTCGGCGCGTGGGCGGCTGTCAACTTCAACAGTTTCTTCGCGGCGTTTCACGGGCTGCTTTTCAGCCAGGGCAACTGGCAGTTCCCCTTCGACTCGCTGCTCATCTGCTCGCTGCCGACTCCGTTCTGGATGGGCATGGGGGTCATCTGCCTCGTCGTGTCCGTCGTGCTGTCTTTGATTTCGCTTCTCGTCGGCCGCAAGTGCCGAAACTAGGAGGGTCCCCATGAACAAGCCGAGCAAGCTCACGTTGGTGCTGATAATCATCAACGTGGCCCTGTTCATACCGGAGCTGCTGCCGATCAAGTTCGGCGGCTACGAGTTCACGTTCTGGCTCGCGGCGACGGGCGACTCGCTTGCGCGGCCGTGGGAGCTGATCACGGCCATGTTCGGCCATTGGTCGATCGATCATTTGCTGATGAACATGATTTCGCTGTACTGGTTGGGCACCATGATCGAGGACGCGCACGGGCCCGTCAAGTTCGGCATCATCTATTTCGTGAGCGGTATCGTGGGCAACCTGGCCGTCGTGCTGTTCGCTCCCGATACGCTGGGCGCCGGCGCCTCGGGCGCGATTTTCGGCCTGTTGGGTGCCGCCGCGTTGCTGCTGTACAACCTGCGCGCCGATCCTGCCGCGAACGCGATGCTCAAGGGTTTGCTCGCCATGCTCGCGCTCAACGTGGTGAACAGCTTCTTGCCCGGCATCTCGATGGCGGCCCACCTAGGCGGGCTCGTCGCCGGCGTCGCCTGCGAAGCAGTGGTCATCGCCATCGACCGTGGGATGCGTCGCCGTTAACGGACCGAAAGGGAGTCTCCCCTTCGGTCACTGGCATCATCCAAATACCGTGTTTTGAGTGGGGATACTGCCTGCGACGCGCCCTCGCCTGCGTGGCGATGGGTATACTTCCATATTTGGAAGAGAACCACCCAAAACGATAAGGATAGCAATGGCAGATAAAGTACGCGTGAGGTTCGCGCCATCGCCGACCGGCAAGCTCCACATCGGCGGCGCGCGCACCGCGATTTTCAACTGGGCGTTCGCACGTGCGACCGGCGGCGATTTCATCTTGCGCATCGAGGACACCGATCCCGAGCGCTCCACCAAGGAAAACGTCGACGTCATCCTGAACGCCATGAAATGGCTCGGGCTGGACTGGGACGAGGGCCCCGAAGTCGGCGGCGAGGCCGGCCCCTATTTCCAGATGCAGCGCATGGACACCTACGCCGAAGCGCTCGAGCGCCTGAAGGAACGCGGCGCGGCGTACCCGTGCTTCTGCTCGAAAGAAGAGCTTGACGCCAAGCGCGAGCAGGCCGAAAAGACCGAGGGCGGCTATGCGGGCTATGATCGCACGTGCCGCGACATCGACCCGGCCGAGGCGGCGCGCCGCATCGAGGCGGGCGAGCCCCACACGTGGCGCCTGAAGGTGCCGCTCGACCACGGCCCCATCGAGTTCGACGATGCCGTGTTCGGGCACATGTCGTATCCGGCCGAGGTCATGGACGACATGATCCTCGTGCGCACCGATGGCAGCCCCACCTACAACTTCGCCGTCGTCTGCGATGACTCCAACATGGGCATCACGCACGTCATCCGCGGCGACGACCACCTGTCCAACACGCCGCGCCAGATCCTCATCTACGAGGCGCTCGGCCTGCCGGTGCCCACGTTCGCGCATCTGTCCATGATCTTGGGCCCCGACGGTAAGAAGCTGTCCAAGCGCCATGGCGCGACCAGCGTGGAGGAGTACCGCGATCGCGGCTACCTGTCCGATGCAGTGGTCAACTTCCTGGCGCTGCTGGGCTGGTCGCTCGACGGCGAGACCACCATCATCAGCCGCGAACAGCTGTGCAGCGAGTTCAGCCTCGAGCGCATCACCAAGAAGGACGCCGTCTTCGACGAGACCAAGCTCGATTGGATGAACGGCATGTACATCCGCGAGATGAGCCCGGCGGCTTGGGTCGAGGCCGCGCGCCCCTGGCTCGTGCTGATGGCGGCGCTCGGCAAATCGGTGCCGACCGGCGTCAACATCGTGCCGACCTACAATCCGTCCGATCCGAACGCGCCCATGCCCGAGCCCGTGTTCATTCCCGAGAACATCCTCACGGCGTCGCAGGCCGTGATCGCCGGCGCATCCGCCTGGTGCGAGGAGCTCTACCCGCTGGTGGCCGAGCGTTTGACGCGCCTCGAGGAGATTCCCGAGAAGCTGGCCTTCCTGTTCTGGGGTCCGAACTGCCGTTTGGACGAGAAGAGCGTCAAGAAGGTGCTGCTCAAGGACGGCGCCCGTGCCCAGGAGGCCCTCGAGGCATGCCGCGAGGTGCTCGCCGACAGCGAGAACGCCTGGACGGCAGCTGTTCTCGAGGAGAAGTGCCGTGCGCTGGCAGAGCCGCTGGATATGAAGCTGAAGAACCTGCTGCAGCCGTTGCGCGTGGCCGTTTGCGGCAACATGGTGTCGCCGCCGTTGTTCGAGTCCATCGAGATGATGGACCGTCGCGACGTCATCTTCCGCATCGACGCGGTTCGCGACAAGGTTTTCGGGGCTGCGGAGTAGGGAAGCGCCATTTTTTTGTCAAAACCGCCTGTTTCTGGCTCAAAAACGAATTTGTACACAATTCGGAGCCGAAAACAGGCGGAAATACGCCTGATTGCTCGACATATGGTTACGATTCGGACGGTTTTGGCGCTGTAATGCGTTGGAACCTGTGCACTAATTCGGTTTCGTGCCAGATTTCGGGCGATTGAGGGAAAATAACGGTCGGACTACTGATCTGGAGGCGTTGATGCTTGACGAGAGCTGCTCGATCGAGGAAGTACGCGAACTGTTCGCCAACGACCGCTTCGCCACCGAGGCGTGCGGCTGCCGCGTGGTCGAGGCCGAGCGCGGGCATGCGGTCTGCGAGTTCGACACCGGCGACATCCATCGCAATGCGCAGGGTGGCATCATGGGCGGCGCGATCTTCACGCTGGCCGACTTCGCGTTGGCCATTGCGTGCAACATCGGCGAGAACCCGACGGTGTCGGTGAGCAATTCCATCGAGTTCATGGCTGCGGCGAAGGGCTCGAAGCTCATCGCCACGTGCGATGTGGATAAATCCGGCCGCAGCTTGGGTTTCTACACGGTGCGCGTAACCGACGAGCTTGGCACGAAGGTCGCCCAGATGACGGCAACGTGTTTCAGGCGTGGATAACGCACGACGCGTTCGGCCAGCTCGCAGCGCAGCTCGACCGCCTCGAAAGGCGGGGGCCGAGCTGCCGGCGCGTACCAGCTGGAAGAGCGCATGCCAACAACGGATTTTGTTAGTTCCGCTAACCCCTCCGAAAGGGAATCATCTTCTACAAACGAGGTATAAGCGTTACAATTGCGCGGACAAAATGAAACGGCGGATGGCCCTTGGCCGGGAATCGATTTCCCGCTGCGGGCATTCGCCGAGCAAGCGATTTGTGCTGTCTGGCTTGGGCTTGACGGCGGAATGGAGCAAGTAATGTCAGAATCCCGTTCTTACCTGTTCACGTCGGAATCGGTGACGGAAGGACATCCGGACAAACTGTGCGACCAGGTTTCGGACGCCATCCTGGACGCCATCCTGACCAAGGAGGCGAAGCTGGCCGAGGAAGGCTACGTGTCGCCGAGCAACGGCGTGGCCGCTAACGTCGATGACGTGCGCTGCGCCATCGAGACGTTCACGACGACCGGCATCGTCACGGTGATGGGCGAAGTCCGCACGCAAGCGTACGTCGACGTCGACAGCATCGTGCGCGATGTCGTGCGCGATATCGGTTACGTGAGGGCGAAGATGGGCTTCGACGCCGACACGTGCGCCGTTGCCAATTACATGCACGCCCAGTCGGCGGATATCGCGATGGGCGTCGACGAATCCTACGAGGTCCAGCAAGGCCAAGTGGCCGGCGACGATGCTTACGACCGCATCGGCGCGGGCGATCAGGGCGTCATGTTCGGCTATGCATGCAACGAGACGTCCACGCTCATGCCCATGCCCATTTACCTCGCTCATCGTCTGGCCGAGCGTCTCACGGGCGTGCGCAAGGACGGCACGCTCCCGTATCTGTATCCCGACGGAAAGACCCAGGTGACGGTGCGCTACGAAGACGACAAGCCCGTCGCCGTGGAGAAGGTCCTCGTATCCACGCAGCACAAGGCCGATGTCGAGGTGTCTCAGATCAAGGCCGACATGATCGAGCATGTCATCACGCCGGTGTTCGAGGCGGAAGGCGTCAACTGGGAAGGCGCCGAGGTGTTCGTCAACCCCACGGGCCGCTTCGTGGTCGGCGGGCCCATGGGAGATACGGGTCTCACTGGCCGCAAGATCATCGTGGACACGTACGGCGGCATGGGCCGTCACGGCGGCGGTGCGTTCTCGGGCAAGGACTGCACGAAGGTCGACCGTTCGGCCGCATACGCTGCGCGCTGGGTGGCGAAGAACATCGTGGCCGCCGGTTTGGCCGAGCGTTGCGAGATCCAGCTGGCCTATGCGATCGGCGTGGCGCGCCCGCTCTCGATCTACGTCGACACGCAGGGCACGGCAACCGTCCCCGAGGCCGATATCGAGCGCGCGGTGGCCGAGGTCTTCGACCTGCGCCCCGCGGCGATCATCGACGCGTTGCAGTTGCGTCGCCCCATCTACCGGCTGACTAGCAATTACGGCCATTTCGGCCGCGAGCTGCCCGAGTTCACGTGGGAGCGCACCGACAAGGTCGACGAGCTGCGCGCCGCCTGCGGACTGTAGCGGGATTCAAGACAGAGCGAAGAAACGCGCGGGCCGGTCATGCACCGGCCCGCTTTCTTTGACATGGGGTGACCGAAGGGGAGTCTCCCTTTCGGTCCGTAGAGAAAAACCCGACCGAAAGGGAGACTCCCTTTCGGTCCACGGTAGGGCATGCGTTACTTGACGACGAGCACGGGCAGATCGGTGCCGCGAAGCACGCCGGTGGAGACGCTGCCGAGCGTCGCGCGGATGCTGCCACCGCCGCGGCGTCCCATGACGATGCAATCGATGTCGTTGTCGGCGGCATATTGGCAAATGACGTCGCGCGGGTTGCCGCGTTTCACGACGATCTTGAGGTCGACGTTTTCGGGCAAGCTCTTACATTTGGGGACAGTCCCCAAATGTATAATCGAACGTACAAAGTTGAATAGCAGGGAGGGCGTTATGGATTACGAAGGCCGGATTTGCCGCACTCCGAGCGAGCGCGGGGCGTTCAAGCTGCCCGTATCCGTGGGCTGTCCCTACAACCGATGCGCATTCTGCGACCTGTTCAAGGATTTGCGTTACCGCGAGCTTCCCCTCGGGCAAATCGAGGAGGAGCTCGCGCGCGTGCGCGAGGTGGGAGGCGCGCCCGAGCGCATCATGCTCGGCGACGGCAATGCGTTCCACGCCAGCTTCGACCGTCTCGCGGCTATCGTGGAGCTCATCGAGAAGTACCTGCCGTCCTGCACGCTGATATCGAGCGACGCTTCGATTCCCTCGATAGCGGCCAAGACCGATGACGAGCTTGCGTGGTTCGCCCGTCACGGTTACAGGCTGCTGTACGTGGGCATCGAGTCGGGGCTCGACGACGTCTTGGCATTCATGCGCAAGGACCACGACAACGCCGAATGCCGGGCCCAGGTCGCGCGCTTGCATGAAGCGGGCATCGAGCTCGGCGCCCACATCATGACGGGCGCCGCAGGGGCGGGACGGGGCATCGAGAACGCCCGTGCGACGGCGCAGCTGCTCAACGAGCTGCGGCCCGTGTCGATCTGCAATTTCTCGATGGGCGTGTCGCCCACCACCGAGCTCGGCGCGATGGTTCGCGAGGGGCGGTTCGTGCCCGCGAGCGAAGGGGAGTGCATCGAGGAGGAGCGCTGCCTGGTCGAGTTGCTCGACGGTCCCGTCCGGTTCGAGGGCTTCCACTTCGAGTACGACCGCGAAAAGGCGAGTTGTTCCGCGTTTACGGGCGATTCGGCCGAGTTCAACGATTTCGTCACGAACTGGACGCACACGAAGGGCATGCTCCCCGACGATCTTGGAAAGATCTTGCGGACGCTCGAGGTGGCGTGAAGCGCGTGACGGCGATACTCGCGAAGATGCGTCCATGGCGTGTTTCCAAGGAGCGGGCGTGGCAGGTGCGCTTCTGATGCGCGCCGTTGAAAGGCGATAATAGCGTTGAGCTTCGCACTACACCGAGAAGCTGGCAATTGTTCATAGACTATGTGGTATTGTTCAGTCTGCACACAACGTAAGGAAGCGGAAGGATTAGACGGCGGTCAGGCGAATGGGCAGAGCAAAGTATTCCCCCGAGATGCGTAACTCCATCATGGCGGCTTTCGTGGCCGCCACGCGGTCCATCATCGACAAAGAGGGCATCCAGGCGGCATCGATACGGCGCGTATCCACGGCTGCCGGCTTTAGCTCGGCCACCCTGTACCTGTACTTCGTCGACATGAACGAGCTCATCACCATGTCGCTCATCTCGTATCTGGGCGATTACGTGAACGACGTGATCGAGTCGACGGTCGAAGGGGAGGATTTCGAGTCCGAATACCGTCGCACCTGGACGTTGTTCTGCAAGCATGCCTTTGCGAATCCGACGTTGTTCCACAACCTGTTCTTCGGCCCGCAATCGGGGAATCTCGACATCATCGCCCAAAAGTATTACGAGCTGTTCCCGGAAGAGCTCGAGCGAGCGACGGGCCGCATGCTCGAGATGCTCGGGCGCGGCAGCTTGCGCGAGCGCAATCTGGTGGTGCTCGAAACCTATGCCGCCGATCTCGGCCTGAGCGAGCACGAGGTGCACATCGCCAACGACATGACCGTCGCCTATTTCCGCTCGTTCCTGCGCGTGATGGGCGAAGTCGAGCACACCGAGGCAGAATGCGCCGAAGCTGTCGACCGATTCATCGAAGGTGCGTTCTTCGTCTTACGCGGCGCGAGCGAATAGGGTTGATTCCCTTTCGGGCGTTGCGTCCAATTACGTCTATCTAGACCAGGCTTGAGCATACGCGAGGTTTCGCGCGCGTCGCGGGACGTCGCGTCAATGTGTTTTTGGGGGCAACGTTCGGAAAGCAGGAGCCGCACCGCGTCGTTAGTCGCTGAGGTCGCGGTCGAGGGCGATGTCGAAGGTGAAATCGGGGTAGAGCTCTTTCACGTCTGACGTTATGTGCTCGTAGAGCTCGGTGCGCTCCGCGACGGCGAAATCGATGACGAGGTCGAACGATATGCGCTTCGCCTCGGTGTCGGCATAGAAACCATGCATCTGCAGCACGCCGTCGTGCTCCATGACGATGCGCGTGATCGCCGTTCTCATTTCGGCGACGATATCGTCGCTCGTGTTGCGCGAATAGATGCCGACGGTGGCGAGCGCGATGTGGTGCTTTTCGTATACGGCCGCTTGGATGCGGCGCGTCATGGCGTCGATTTGGGCGGCGGTCATGGTGTCGGGGACTTCGACGTGGATGGCGCCGATGGTGAGATTGGGTCCATAGCTGTCCAACAGCAGGTCGTAAGCGCCAAGGACGTCGGAATCGGCGCGCACGGTGCGCTTGATGCCCACCGACAGTTCGGGGTCGGGGCGATGGCCCAAGATATCGTCGAGCGTCTCGCGCAGCATGTCGACGCCCGCCTTGATGATGACGATCGATATGACCACGCCCACGTAGGCCTCCAGGCTCACGCCCGTTGCGAGGAAGACGAGCGCGGCGGCCAGCACCGAGGCCGAAATGGCTGCGTCGAACAGCGCGTCTTTGCCCGAGGCGACGAGCGATCCCGAATCGACCTGGCGCCCCTTGGCGCTGACATAGCGTCCGAGGACGATCTTGACCACGACGGCCGCCGCCACGATGACGAGCGTGACCATCGAGTAATCGGCGACTTCGGGTTCGATGATCTTGCGGATCGACTCGACGAGCGACGTGATGCCGGCATACAGCACGATGGCGACGATGACCATGGCCGAGAGGTATTCGTAGCGCCCATGCCCGAGCGGATGGTCGCGGTCGGCGTCTTTGCCGGCAAGCTTCGTGCCGATGATCGTGATGACCGACGACAGGGCGTCTGTCAGGTTGTTGACGGCGTCGAGCACGATGGCTATGGAGTTGGCGGCCAGGCCCACTGCCGCCTTGAACGCCACGAGCAGGATGTTCGCCGCGATGCCGATGATGCTCGTGCGCACGATGACGCTTTCGCGGTCCGTTGATTTCACGATCGGTTCCTCGTCTACGGTTCTTCCCATTGGGCAGCGCTCTGCGAGGCCGCCGTTGAAATGGGGCCGCCCCGGGCCGGCC
>CAMOLA010000044.1 GCA_946618265.1 uncultured Eggerthellaceae bacterium | reverse complement strand
ACCGTATCGGCCGTAAGAAGAACCTCGCCGCTTCGTGGATTGCCTGCATCATCGCAATCGCACTGTGCTCGTTCTTCATCGTTTGGGACCCGACGCAGTCCAAGCTGGTTCTGTACACGATCCTGATGCTCGTGTTCGGCTTCGCTCTGAACTACGCCATCACCGCTGTCCAGCCGCTGATGCCCGAGTCCTATCCGACTGCCATCCGTAACACCGGCGTTGCCTGGTGCCAGGCGTTCGCCCGCTTCGGCGGTTCCGGATCGTCCATCGTCCTCGGCGCGTTTGCTGGCGCTCTGCGCGTTGCGAACCCCGTCTATGGCGATGCCGGCATCCAGAGCACCGACCCCGCCATCCAGGCTGCTTCTCAGACGTTCCAGCAGAACATCGAGGGTGCAGCTACGGCTTCTGTCAAGAATGCCGACCCTGCCGCTATCGAGAAGGCGATCGGCGCGCTGCAAACCATCCCGGATTGGTCCGTCGTGGTGCTCACCTTGTGCATCCCGTTCGTCCTCGGCTTCATCTGCACACTCCTGTTCGTGCGTGAGACCGGTGGTAAGACCATGGACCAGCTGGCCGCCGAGGCCTCTGGCGATGACGGCGATACCGGAACCACGCGTTTCGGCATCATGATGGTCATCGTGGCGCTGCTCGCCATCCTGTGCATCGTCATGCCGCTGCTTCCTGCCGATATGTTCGGCGGAATGCCGTTCTCCAAGACGCCGATGGCTCTGCCGCTCATGGCAACCGGCATGTTGCTGCCGTTCCTGTTCTTCTTCATCTTCGCCGGCCCGCTGGCTCTCAAGAAGGACTAGTTCTCAGCAACGCTCACTTTGCCCGCTACTAAGGCACGGTGATTGGAAGGCTCCCGCAAGGGAGCCTTCCTCTTTATCTGCACGATAGTGCACCTACGGTTCGAACGCTGAGCTCTTTGATATACTGAGTCGAACCATTCTTTCAATCAACTAAGGAGTAACGGTGGCAAAGATTTCCAAAAAGCAGCGTGCCGCTCTCAGGGAAATAGACAAGCTCGCGAAAGAATACAAACGCGACCAGTTGATCGGCTTCGGGTCGATTGCCGTGATGGCCGTGTTCATCGTCGTGTACAACGCCCTCGCCTACCAGATGGGCGTGCTCGACGATAGCAACGTCGCCGTTCGCGCCATGCTCTACCTGACTGCCATGGTTCTTGCCGGCCTTTCCGGCATCAAGCTCATGCACGCCTCGCGCAAGAAGAGCAAGATGGACGGTTACCGCCAGGCAAACGGCATTTCAAGGGAAACGCTCGACGCTTGGAACAACGGCGAAATTGAGAAGTAGCCCCCAAGGTTGATTACAGGGTGCCACGTCATCTTGAGCCGTAGACAAGAATCCCCGTGAAGCAGTTATCTGAGTTAGCCGCTTCACGGGGATTCTTCGCCTTCAGGAAAGAATAGCGCGTGGTCCTACCCTTCTTTATCGCGAAAGCCTTTCCGCCTCGCGTGCTTCGCGCATGGCGACGATCTCCTCATAGGTAATGCCCTTGTCGCCGAATACGATCTTCTTCCACTTCTTCCAGAACTTCTCGTCTTCGACGGGCTCGCCCTCGCTCACGCTCTTGTAGCTTTCCTTGAGGGCCATGGCGATCACGCAGCAGGCGGCGATGCGCAGCTTGGCAAGGTCCTTGACCTTGATCTCGTAGCATTTGCCCTTGTCCTTGAACTTGACGGTGCTGATGCGCACGTCGAGCTTGCCCGTGCCCTCGTTCCGGAAATCCATCTGGGAGTCTTCCAAGCTGCCCTGGATGTCCCACAGCATACCCTTAAAGAAGTAGTGCTCGAACAGCAGGTACGTATGGAGCTCGTACTCGTAACGTTCGACGCCGACGTTGTATGTCATGCACTTCGGGTCGGGCTTGATGCGCGCCATCTGTCCGCCGAACCGATTGTAGATTTCGGCACGGCACTTCTCGTCGTTCCAGTCTTCTTTCGTTACCGTAAGGAACTCGTCTCCATCGGCGTACCAGAGCTTGAAATCTTCTCGCTTGTCAGCAACTCCGACTTGCATGTAAACGCGGTTGTTCTTCAAGGATGCTCCTTAAGCAGTTCTTTTTACCCTCTCTGATTATACAGAAAGGCCACCTCGCAAGGTGGCCTTTCTCGCGTTTAGAGAAATGCTACATGCCTGATTACATGCAGGTATAACCGCCGTCGACGGGAACCATGACGCCGGTGACGTAGGTCGAAGCCGGGGAAGCCAGGAAGATGGCGGTGCTGTCGAGCTCGCCCTCGTTGCCGTAACGCTCCATGGGGATCATGGTCTTTGCGTTCTGCTGGAAGAATTCGGAATCGAGCGTCTCCTTGGTGAGCGGCGTGTAGAAATAACCCGGGCAGATGGCGTTGACGGTGATGTTGTACTTGCCCCACTCAGCCGCGAGCGCGCGGGTGAGGTTGACGACGCCGCCCTTGGCCGCATGGTATGGTGCCGAACCGGCGACCTTGTTGCCGACCAGGCCGTACATCGACGCGATGTTGATGACGCGGCCGTACTTCGCGGGAATCATGGCCTTCTTGGCCACGGCGCGGGCAACCTTGAACGTGCCGAAGAGGTCGATCTGCATCTCGTTGTCGAACTGCTCGTCGGTGATGTCCTCGGCAGGCGCGACGGCGCCGGTGCCGGCGTTGTTGACGACGATGTCGATGCGGCCGAATTTCTCGAGCGCCTCGTCGACGGCAGCATTGACGTTATCGGTGTCGGTGATGTCACAGCGGATGGCAGCGGTCTCGACGCCGTACTCTTCCGCGATTTCAGCGGCTACAGCATCGATTTTCTCCTGACGGCGGGCCATGACGACGATCTTGCAACCCTGGTTCGCAAGAGCCTTGGCCATCTGCACGCCCAAGCCACCGGAAGCGCCAGTCACAATCGCAACGTTGTCGGTCAAGTCAAAATAATTCTTAGTCATTTTTCCTCCTTGGCTCGAGTTACTACGCCGCCATAATAGCGCGTATAACTATTTCATAATGATTAATAATTGCGAGTGGTCTAGTTTGGGGAATAAAACGCATCTATTCTCCCGCGAGCGGCATATGAACTGCCTCGCGCCTCTCGAGCACGAGGTATTCGTTCAGGTCGTTCGTACGCCCGTCGGACACGAACCGATCGAGCACATGCGCCCGATTCGATACTGCATTCGCCAGCGACCCAATTTCCTCATCGTCGAAATGATGACAATACCGATAGACGCCTTCTTTGCCTTGCCAACCTATGAGGTAATCGCCGCGCTCGAGGCAGGCGTCGATGTTGCGCAACGCATTGCGCGTCGTATCGATTGCCGCGGAAGCGAGCTTCTCGTTGTCCATGAACCTCCAGAACGTGCAGGCAACGACACCGCCAACCCGCACGCTGTCCAGCATCGCACGCAGGAGCGCCACTCGATTATCGAAACCGGGGACATGGTGGAAGAACCCGAAGCAGACGGCAAGGTCGCAATCTCGATAAGGAAACGACAAGGACGCGCCTGCGCTTGCGACGAGCGGTTCGATAACGTCAAATTCCCTGAAATGGACGCCTTCGAGGTCGCATGCGAGATCAGGGCACGAATCGAGCGCATGGAATTCCGCTTCGGCGAGAAGGCCTTCATCGCAGCAGAACCGTTCGAACCTCATGTTTCCGCAAGCGACGTCCATCACCGTGCCGATCGGGCCACACGAGGCGCTGGCTTTCGAGACCACGCGCCGCCATCCAGGCCAGGGATGGTTTCTCGTCTCGGAAAACGATTGCGCTTGCAGAGCGTAGAACCGGTTGTTCAGCTCGCGTAATGTGTTGGCCGTGTTCGCATCCATGACGCCTATTGTAAAGCACGCTACAATGAACGGCATGGATGAGGTCATTTCCGACATACTCGACGCCCTGCGCTCAAACCAGCAGCTCGGGCCAACCGGACTCGACAAGATAATCCGCAAGCACAGCAAAAAGGCGCATGATGGCCGCCGACTGTTCGCCAAGAAGCGGATCCTCCCCTATTATCTTGCCGCCAAATCCGACGGCGGCCCCCTTTGGGAGGCCTGGAACGTCGACGATGACCTTGATGCCGCATTTCTGAAAACGCTGCAGATGAAACCGCGGCGCACGGCATCGGGGGTGGCAACCATAACGGTGATCACAAAGCCCTGGGGTTGCGCCAACAGCTGCGTGTACTGCCCCAACGACCCGCGCATGCCGAAGAGCTACCTGAGCGACGAACCGGCATGCCAGCGCGCAGAACGCCATTACTTCCATCCGTACCTACAGGTCGCAAGCCGGCTTCGCACGCTGTCGCAGATGGGTCATGCCACCGACAAGATCGAGCTCATCGTGCTCGGCGGCACATGGCTCGACTACCCGGCCGAATACCGCACCTGGTTCGTCACGGAGCTGTTCAGGGCCCTCAACGATACCGACGACCGGCGCGAAACAGCGCTGCGCAACGCATACGATTCGGGCACGCTTCCGTCCGACGAGCACATGAGCCCAACCGACATCGACGACGCACAGCGCGCGAACGAGCGGGCAGACCATCGCGTCGTCGGCCTCGTCGTCGAAACGAGGCCCGATACCGTGACGGCCGACGCGCTTTCGCATTTGAGAAAGCTCGGCTGCACGAAAATCCAGCTTGGCGTGCAATCGGTCGATGACGATATCTTGGCGCAAAACGGCAGACGCGAATCGAGCGAGACGATCAAGCGCTCCCTCGAGCTGGCTCGCATCTTCGGCTTCAAGACGCACACGCATTTCATGGTGAACCTGCTGGGAGCGACGCCCGATTCCGATAAGCGCGATTACGCGACGTTCATGCACGATGTCGCGTTTCGTCCTGACGAGGTCAAGCTCTACCCCTGCGCCCTCGTCGCGAACACGCGTCTCGTCGATTGTTACCGCGAGGGACGATGGCGCCCGTATACCGAGGAAGAGCTCGTCGACGTCCTACGGTCCGACATGCTGACGACGCCGCCGTTCTGCCGCGTATCGCGGATGATCCGCGACATATCCGCCAAGGACATCCTCGTCGGCAACAAGAAGACCAACCTGAGGCAAATCGTGGATCTAAGTCTCCAAGACGACCGCGATGCGGTTCGCGAAATCAGGTTCAGGGAGATTTCGACGGACCAGCTAGACCCAAACGAGCTCGAACTCGATCGATACGATTACAAAACCTCCGCGACCAACGAGGTGTTCCTGCAATGGGTGACACCCGCATACAAGATCGCGGGATTCCTCAGGCTGTCGCTGCCGAATCAGGAATACATAAGGTCGCACGCCGATGCATTGCCCATTGGGCCGGGCGAGGCGATGATACGCGAGGTCCACGTCTACGGCGTGGCCACCAAGCTCAACGAGACCGGTTCGTCAGCGCAGCACCACGGTCTGGGGCGCGCCCTCGTCGAAGAAGCCTGCCGCATCGCCCGCGACTCCGGCTACGAACGTATGAACGTCATAAGCGCCGTTGGCACGCGCGACTACTACCGCAAGCTCAGCTTTGCCGACAACGGCCTCTACCAGCAAAGAGATTTGCTGAGCTAAAGAGCTCGGTATACATTTGGGGACAGTCCCCAAATGTATAAACAAAAAGAGGAGACTCCCTTTTCTGTCAGTGAGCTGCATGACGCTGGAGAGTATTCATTTGGGGACTGTCCCCAAATGTATACCAGAGAGTCACTTGCTGAAGTAACGCGTCTACCCTCGCGCATGCACAAGCTTCAAACCAGCAACACGTGCGCCATCGTAGCAGGATGCACGCCAGCTGAACAGACCGAAAGGGAGACTCCCTTTCGGTCAGCGAGCGCATGATTTTAGAGGGCTGCCTTGATGGCGACGAGGAGGTCGTCGAATTCCTCGAACGCGCCCAGGTCGGGGTTGTCGGCGATGATCGACTCCGTGCTCCGGAATAGGAAGCCTGCCTTCGACGCGCGGATCATGCCCAGGTCGTTGAAGCTGTCGCCAGCGGCGATGGTGTCGAACCCGATAGACTGCAGGGCCTTGACCGTCGTCAGCTTGGACTGCTCGCAGCGCATGTGATAGTCGACGATCATGCCGTCTTCGCCGACTTCCAGCGAATTGCAGAACAAGGTGGGCCAGCCGAGTTTCTTCATGAGCGGCTGGGCGAACTGCTCGAACGTATCGGACAAAATGATCGTCTGCGTGGTTGCGCGCAGCTCGTCGAGGAACTCGCGTGCGCCGGGCAGGGGATCGATCGTGGAAATAACGTCTTGAATCTGGGAAAGGCCCAGTCCATGCTGCTCCAGGATGTCGAGGCGGTATTTCATCAGCTTGTCGTAATTCGGCTCGTCGCGCGTCGTCCGCGAAAGCTCGGGAATTCCGCTCGCTTCCGAAAACGCAATCCAGATTTCCGGTACGAGCACGCCTTCCATATCCAAGCATACGATGTTCATCTGCTTCTCCGTTCTGGCGAGCCGCATAGCCGACCGCCGTATACCAACGTCGTCCAATACGCCGATTTGGTCACATCCCGCAAACAGGCCAAGTCCCCAAAGGCTAACCATAGATTACAATAGATTGGCGCTATCAGTTCAAAGTTTAACAGGAGATGACATGTACGGTCTAAAAACAGAGTCGGCGTTCGATTCGGCCCATTTCCTCACCGATTACTACGGCAAATGCGAGAACCTGCACGGGCATCGCTGGCGCGTCGAGGTAACGATCGAAGTGCCCGAGCTTCAAACCGAAGGCACCATGAAGGACATGGTGCTCGATTTCGGCGTGTTCAAGAAATCCGTCCGTGCGCTCGCAGACAGCTTGGACCACACGTTCCTCGTCGAAGAGGGCTCGCTTTCCGCAGCCACCATCGAGGCGCTGGAATCGGAGGGCTTCAGCCTGACCATCCTCCCCTTCCGCACCACCGCCGAAAACCTTGCGCGGTATTTCTTCGAGAAGCTCGAAGAAGAGGGGCTGCCCGTCGCGGAAGTCGAAGTCGACGAAACGCCGAACAACCGCGCGTTCTACCGCAAGTAACGTAGTGGATGATACAGTACCTCAGAGGTACTGTATCATCCCAATATCTTAGCTTCGCGAATGATACACTACCTCTGAGGTACTGTATCACTTGCATCATCGCTATTCGACGGTTTCGAGATAGGGTGTGTCACCGTCGGGCTTCTTCTTCGACGTGCGCACGGTAATTTCCTGGTTCTTGAGCGATACGCGGCTTCCTGCAGGAACCGATTTCGTCACGAACGCACTACCCGCGATGATCGACCCCTCGCCTATCACCGTGTCGCCGCCGAGCACGCAGGCATTGGCGTAGATGGTCACGTTGTCCTCGATGGTGGGATGGCGCCTGACGCCCGCGAGGCGTTGTCCTCCGCGCGTCGAGAGCGCGCCGAGCGTCACGCCCTGGTAGATCTTCACGTTGTTGCCGATGACGGTCGTCTCGCCGATGACGACGCCTGTCGCATGGTCGATGAAGAAGTACTCGCCGATGGTGGCGCCCGCGTTGATGTCGACGCCCGTGCGGCTGTGCGCGTATTCCGTCATGATGCGCGGAATCAGCGGCACGCCAAGCATGTACAGCTCATGCGCGATGCGGTACACCCATATGGCGAAGAATCCCGGGTAGGAATAGATGATCTCTTCCTTGGACTGGGCGGCAGGATCTCCGACGAACGCCGCCTGAATGTCCTTGTGGAGCATCTTCTGGATAGCGGGCAGCTTGCACAGCAGGCCCGAGCACACCTCGCCCGCCCGCTGTTCGAGCTCTTCGTGCGATAGCTTTTGGCCGTCCCTGAACGTGAGCGCGAGGCGCACCTGCTCGTTGAGCTTCTCCTCCACGCGCAAGACGGTATGGCCCACGAAATAGCTCGCATCGACCGACGTCTGCGCCCCGTCGGTGAAATAGCCGGGGAACATGATATTGCGCAGGTCCTTCAAGATCCCGATGATGGCATTGCGCGATGGCATGCGCTTCTCGGGCCTCGTGAAAAAGATCTCGTCGCTCGAGTCGTACGTCGCCTTTATCTCGTCGATGATGTCGTGCAAATCGCATTTCCGCATGTTGTCCCCTTGCCTCGCTCCGATTGCTTCGGTCTGCCGATGTCGACGAATATCCTATCCCATTCTAGCAATTTGCACATGAAGGGCGTTGAACGTCGATGAATGTTCCTTGCGAATCTGGGCGCCCGCGTAGGGCCCCACCGACGCCTTGTTGGCCAAAGCGATGTAGGGCGGCGCCTGCACGCGCTTGAAAGCAGATCCGGACATGCCGTTGATGACCCAATCGAGGTCGGCCAGGAACGCGCCCGGGTCTTCAAGCCCGTAGAACGTGACCCACTTGCCCACCTCGGAACCGATGAGGCGATCTTCGAGGTAGCGCCGCATGACGTCGCAAGCTGCGGCATCGATGTCGACATGCTCCACGCCCCCGTCGCCGAGCAGCCTGCCCACGAGCCAGTCATGGTAGAACCATTTCATGGGGTCCATCTGCCCGTTCGACAATTCCGCCGACGGCATGGTCTCCCAAATGTAGCCGTCTTCGGTTTCGCGCGGCAACAGGTTCTCGGGCACCGCCTCGAAACCGAGCTGTTGGTTGATGGCCCTCGAAATGTCGAACAGTTGGACTTTCGTCACATCGCCGATCGGAGCCAAAGCCCCGATTGCATCGCCGTAGAGCGTAGCGTAACCGAGTGCCGATTCGATGCGGTTGCCGTTGTTGACCACGACGCCGCCTTCGACCGCGGCGAACGTGGACAGCAAGTTGCCCCTCGTGCGCGCTTGGGCGTTCTCGAGCAAAACCCCCTTGAGCGCATCGGGGGGATACCCGTACTGCACGAGCGTGTTGCCGAGCGATACCACGAGGCCCTCGATAGAACCGTTGCGCAGCGGTATGCCGAGCGATTCGGCAAGGGCCGCGGCATTCGCCTTCGTCGCGAGCGAGTTGTATCGCGTGGCCATGTTGTATCCCACCACGCGGTCTGGGCCGAGGGCCATCACGAGCAAGGCGGCGACGACGCTGCTGTCGAGACCGCCTGAAAGCCCGATGACCCACTTCGGACCCGCGCCGAGCACCTGGCTGTCGAACCGCCTGATCGTCGCCAAAAGCGCTTTGAGGAGCTTGTCCTTGCAGGGCTTCGGCTCGGGGCCCGGATTCACGAGCGAGACGAGCGCGAAGTCCTCCTCGAAATCGTCGTTCAGGCTGGAGAGCACCGCCCCGTCCGCGCCATAGACCTTCGACCCACCGTCGAGCGCGCACACCTTCTTGCCGTCGTCGCGCATGCCGACCGGACGCACGAGCACCGACAACCGATGGGCGGCGTCGTCCGCCCCCGCTATCGTGTACGGGCTGACGTCCGATATGATGCGGAAGTCGCAGTCGGCTATCGGCTCGTCAATGCCAACCCGATAGCTCTCACCGCACACGTCGAGCACGGCGACGTTGCCCGCGATGTCGATCCTCGAATCGTTGAGGCCGATGAGGCGCACGTTTCGCGCATCGGAAAGCGAATTGGGCACCACGAGCACGTCCGCCCCGCCATCGAGCGCCCGGTCGACCATCCGATCGCATGCGGCCTCGTTGATCGACGGCCTTCCTTCCACGATCTCCATTTGTCCAATGGCGACCTTGAGCTTCGAGAGGTCTTTCATCTAGCGGCCTTTCTTGCTGACGAATTTCATGCGCTGCATGATATATTCGCGCACGAGCAGTATGAGCAAGATGCTCATGACGATAAGGTACCCGACGATCGCGCCTTGCAGCTGCATCATCGGGATCATGAGGATGAGCACGAGCAGCGAGAACCCGAAGGTTATCAGGTACAGACTCATGACGACCTGCTGGCGCCTGAGGATGGTGATCACCTGGTAGAGGAAATCGATGGCGGCCGTCACCCCGCCCGCTGCGAGCATGATGAACGACAGCTGCGTGAACGGCGCGAAATCGAACCCGTAGAGGAAGCTCATGACGGGTATGCCAATCCAGTTCATGACGAGCACCCCGACGACCGTGATGACGACGATGATCACCATCATGGCGATGATGATCAGGTCGAACCGCGACCGGCGGGACTCGTCCGCCCAGACGTTGGCCATCTTCACGAGCATGGGCTTGTATATCATCCCGACCGAGATGAGAACCGCCATGGCGGGAAAGTACAGCGCGTTGAAATAGAGCTGGTTATCGTAGGGCAGCGCCGCGCCCTGCATGACGAATTTCGGCATGTTGTCGATCACCGCATAGAGGAACAGGGCGAGGAACACGGGGAAGCATTCCTTGAACAGGATGCCAACCGAATGCAGGTTGAGCGGCGTCGAGCGCGGGGTCTCGAACATCGTGAGCGGGAACGTGAGGAACGCAAAGCTCGCGAGCGCGGCTACGGCCATGGCGATGGACGCGATGCCCAGATCGCCCGTGACCACCAGCAAGATGGCGAAGAAGACGAACGCAGCCGCGGAGCGCGCGGTGAGCGATATGCCGCCGAGGTAGAGCTTATCGACCTGCTGCAGCCTGCCCTCGTACACTTCGCCCAGGGCATCGACCGCCTTGAACGCGAACAAGCCCATGCACATCGTGGCCATCTCGCCTTCGTAGCCGGCGATCTTGGTGAAGATGAAGCCCACGACGAGCATCACGAGGCAGGTAATGATGCGGTTGAGCTGGTAGTCGGCGAATCCATGGAACTCGTCGATGTCGGACACCTGATAAGTGCGCACGCCGTAGTTCGCCATGATGTAGAGCAAGTTGGCGACGACGAACGCGAACGAGAACATGCCCGCGCGCTCGACGCCGGCAAGCCAGGTAACGACGATCGTGAGCAGCGGAAAGACCATGCCCCAGGCCGCGAACCCGATCGTGTTCCACACGAAATCGCGCGACGTCGCGCCGCTCTCGTATTCTTCCTCCTGGCTGGAAAGGCTGCCTTCCGACACGGCGCCCACGAGACGGTCGAACCAGTCGTTGATGAGTTTCCGCACGGGATTGACGCGCCGGTAGCGCTTCCTCCGCGCCTTTCGCTCCTCTTCGTCGGTCTCATGCGCCGTGGCGTTATGCAAATCCCTGACGCTGCCCGTCACGCGCGCATGGCCATTCGCCATAGGGCGCCCCGAAGCCGTCGGACGATGCGACGCCACGTTTCTGCGTATGTCGTTTGAACTCTTTCTCACAACCCGATTATAAAACCCGCGCAATGGCCGATTTTGCCATTGCGCGGAACATGCAGATATTCAGCTTATCTGTTACGAAGACGAAACGTCTGCCAGAAGCTGTCCTACCCCACAACGTCATAAAAGGGGACTGTCCCTTTTTATGACTTTACATCGAGCAGCTCGATCTCGAACGTAAGGTCCTTGCCGGCGAGCTCGTGGTTCATGTCGAACGTGATGGACTCCTCGTCCTTGTCGATGACCACGCACGGCAGCTGGCGCCCTTCGGGCGTCGCGAGAATCGGATGCGAACCGACCTCGAGCTTCTCGGATCCGGGCAGCGCATCGAAGGGCATGTGCAGGATCTTGGTGGGATCGGACTCGCCGTAGGCGTCCTTCGCGGGAATATGCACCGTGATCGTCTGGCCGACTTCCATGTCGCGCACCGCGACGTCGAAGCCCGGGATCATCTGGCCGGCCATGCACGTGAATGCAAGCGGCTCGCCGCGATCACGCGACGAATCGAACTTCGTCCCATCGTCGAGCGTCCCGACGTAATGCACCTTTACCTTCTTGCCCTCGTTGCTCATGGCGGGCTCCCCTTTCATATCGTACAACCGTGATATCGTACTATACCACCTTGCACTCTTCCACGATACGGCCGGCATCCATCCTCACGATGCGATCAGCATAGTGCGCGGCGGCCTGCTCGTGCGTCACGACGAGCACCGCCGCCCCGGCATCTGCGACGGCGCGTAGCGTCTCGAGCACGATCGTCGTGTTCTCGTCATCAAGATCGCCCGTCGGCTCGTCGGCAAGCACGATAGGCGGCTTGCACACGAGCGCCCGCGCGATGGCCATCCGGCGCAGCTCCCCGCCCGAAAGTTCCGAGGGATAGCTCTCGGACAAATCCGCTATCCCGAGGCGCTCGAGCAGTTCCATGGCCCGGCCGTCGATGCCGTCGTCTGGACGGTACATCAAATGCGGTAGCTTCACGTTCTGCACGACCGTCAAGTTGTGCAGCGCGGTCTGCCCCTGGGGCACGATTCCGAAATGCTCGTTCCTGAACTTCGAAAGCTCGCCATCGGACATCGCGTATAAATCGCTGCCGCAGCACTCGACGCTTCCCTCCGTCGGGACGGACAAGCCTGCTAGCATGTTGAGCAGCGTCGACTTGCCGCCGCCCGACCGGCCGACGAGCTCGACGAACTCGCCGGCGGAAAGCGCGAGGCTTGCGCCCGCTACCGCATCGAAATGACGCGCCGATTCCCGTCCTTTGCGAAAGAACTGCTTGCGGACATCGACCGCACGTACGACTTCGCGTTCCATGGCCTCCTACTCCTCTCGCAGAATCTGGCCGGGATCGACTTTCGAAAGGCGCAGGGCCGATGCTGCCGAAGCCGCCGGACCGATGACCAACGCCATGACCAGCGAAACGAGAGCCATGATGGCGATCTGGCCGACATCCGGCATCAGGAAGGGCAGCCCGAGCGCATTCTCGAGCGCACCCTTGAAGGCGAACAGGATGACGCCGGCGAGCGCGGTTCCAATAAGGGCGCCGACCGCCGACACCATCAGGGACTCGGCGATCACGATGCCTGCAAGGCTCTTCCGCGAGGCGCCCAGCACGCGCAGCACGGCGAACTCGCGACGACGCTGCTTCCCCATCATCATGAACGCGATGATCATCACCGCGACCGCGAGCACCCAGAGGGCCGCGACGAGAATGCCGATCGTCGACGACACGCCGGCCATGCTGTCGGCGACGCCCGACGTCATCGCGCGCGCTTGCACGGCGGTGGCTCCGCGCACGTGCAGGTTTATGTCGTCGACGACCTTGGTGACGTTGTAGCCATCGGCGACCTTCACCTGGACGGTGGACACGATGGCATCGGGGTCGTTGTCGGCGAGCACCGAGATGCCCTGCTCTTGCGACCCGCGAATCAGGTCCTTTATCGTTTCGGACGTGCAGAACACCGCGTTGTCGAGCGCCGTCCCCGTTTCGTCGAGCTTGCTGACTATCGTGCATTCGACACCGTAGAACAAGATCTTCGAACCGGGAGCGCCCGTGATGTTGCATCCCGCCACGACGTCGTGCAAGCCGAGCTCGCTCTGATAGCTGCGGTCGATCCACGGCTGGATCGTGAAGTCGGTCTCCGGGTCGATTCCGACTATCTGCACGGGCATCGTGCAGCAACCTGCCTTGACCGTGGCGAGGTAATACTGGGGCGAGACCTTCTCGACGCCCTCGCGGGCCGCGACCTTCTGGACATAGGACTCGTCCATGTAGAAGTAGCCCGGCGTGCCGTCGAGCATGATCGACTCGAGGTCGGCCGTGGATTTCGCCGTCGCGGGCACGACGATCACGTCGGCGCCGAGCCGGGCCTCGAGGCTCGACAGGCCGTTCTTGAGCGACGTCACGATCGCGGTGCCGCCGAACACGGTGAACGCGAGCAACGCGACGAGGAACGCCAGCAAAGCCGTGCGTCCCCCGTTTCGAATCAAGTTGTTGAGCGGAAGCTTCTTCAGGTCCATGGGCTCACCAAGCACGCAGGCTACTTGGACGCCTTGGACAGCGCGTCGTCCACCGCCTCGACGAACTGGTCATGCAGATACGTAGCGCCGGAAACCGTGTCGACCGCATCGACCGTACCGGTCTGGAGCAGGACCGACACGTACTCGTCGCCTGCCGAAACGGCTTTCTGGGCGATGGCGTAATTGGCGCCGTCCTTGCCGTAATCCTTGTCCTTCGGCGTGCCGTCGACCTGGAATGCGGACAGCTTCGCATCTGAGATGATCCCGTCCTTCACGGTGATCGTCACCTCGCAGTAGCCGTCGCCGTCGACGTTCGCGTCGAGAACCTGGGATTTCCCCTCGTACGTACCGTCCTTGTACGAAGCGGCGCTTTCGCCGCCGCTGCACGACGCCAAGCCGACGCACCCCAAGGTCGCGCACAACGCGAGCGCCGCCGTCTTCTTGCAAGCTGATACCTTTCGCATGTTCACTCCATTCCATCGCCTTCGAGCGATTGAGATTGTCTAGACAACGTCCTTGCGCGCCACTTTTCCGAAGCTCGTGTCGCCATGCTCGCTGGTCACCTTGCCGTATTCGAGCGTGATGACGCGCTCGGCCGAAGCGCCGACCTCGGCGTCGTGGGTGACGACGATGAGCGTCGTGCCCTCATCATGCAGCTGGCGGAACAGGTCGAGCACGATCTTCTCGTTCGTCTCGTCGAGGTTGCCCGTCGGCTCGTCGGCCAAGATGAGCTCGGGATGGTTGATGAGGGCGCGCGCCACGCACACGCGCTGCTGCTCGCCGCCCGAAAGCTGGCTGGGCAGATGCTTCGCACGGTCTCCCAGGCCGACGCGCTCGAGCGCTTCCATGGCCTCCTTCTCGTCGGGCATGGAATGGTAGTATTGCGCCACCATGATGTTCTCGAGGGCGGTCAGGTAATTCACAAGATGGAATTGCTGGAACACGAGCCCAATCTTGTCGCGGCGGATCTCCGTGAGCCCCTTGCTCGTCTCCTTCGCAATGTCCACGCCGTCGAGCAGGACCTCGCCGCTCGTCGGTTTGTCCATGCAGCCGATGATGTTCATGACCGTGGACTTGCCCGAACCCGACGGTCCCATGATGGCTACCCATTCGCCCTGGTCGACTTTGAGATTCACGCCGTCGAGCGCATGCAGGTCGCCGTATATCTTGTAGACGTCTTTCAACTCCAGAAGCGCCATAATTCTTCTCCGTTCTGTTACCGGCTAAGGCAACATCCATACCCCAAATCTAGCGTGCCACGTGCAGCGCCTGACTGCGATCGCCCCAATCGGGCGCGCGTCGATTCCTATTCGCCCTTCAGCACCAGCGCAGGATCGACCTTTGTCGCATTGCGAATCGGCAGCACGCACGCGAGCGCGGTGACCGCCAGGGCGACGATGATCGTGATCGGAATCAATCCGGGCAGGAACGTGATCGTGCTGTTGAACACGTTCGTGCTCACGAGTAGCGCGAACCCGAAACCGAGGAACGATCCCACGAGGCCGCCGATGAACCCGAGCATGAGGCTTTCGCCCATGAACTCGAGCATGATCGACTTGTCAGATGCGCCGAGCGCCTTGCGCAGGCCGATTTCGCGCCTGCGCTCCGTGACGACGGCGGTCATGGTTGTCGCGACGCAGATCATGATGAGCGCCAACGTGATGATCGTGACGAGCAGCACGAGGGCGGACAGCTTCGAGAGCACCGTGGTCTGCGATTCCGTGATGCGCTTCACGAGCTGCGGCGACACGCCGGTCGCGTTGGCCTTGATCTTCTCGACGGACGCGGCGAGCGAATCGGCGTTCGCGTTGACGCGGAGCTCGGTGACGTCATAGGTCAGCTCGTGGCCGATGAGGGCCGTCATGTCCTTGTCCGACATGAAGAAGTACTTCTCTTCGGAGCTGCCCGTGTCGAGGATGCCCGTGACCTTGAAGTCCTGGAACACCTTGCCCTCGATCTCGCCGTTGAGGTTCTTGCCGCTTGCGGCGATTTCCGGCGGCAGGTAGGCGATCGTCACCGTGTCGCCGACCGCGAGCGAGAAGAACTCCGCCTGCTCGAGGCCGACGAGGATCTCGTGGTCGCCCGTCGGCAATTCGCCGTTGATCTGCCAATACGGACTGGTCTTGAGCGTTTCCTCCAGATTGCAGCCGGCGATGATGATCGGGGCGTCGTTGATGGTCGCCGACTCGTAGCAGTACGAGATGGCGCCCTCCACTTCGCCGTCTATTTGCGAAACGGCCTGCTGGACCTCGGCATCCGTCATGCCTTCGGAATCAGCGCTCGGCACGAAGATCATGTTGGCGCCGTATGCGAGGAACTGCTCGCCCATCTGGCGCGGCAGATCGTAGTACACGGTGACGAGGCCGGCCAGGATCGTCGAGCCGACCGTGATCGCCAGCAGCGCCACGAGCATGCGCGACTTGCGGCGCGCGAGCGACGCCGTGATCATGCGGAAATACATGGTTTGGCGCTTCATGCAACCGCCTCCTTTCCCCAGATGCCTTCATTGGAGGCGAAAACCATTGCCTTACCTTCCATGGAGCACCTCCGCCGGGTCGAGACGCAGCACGGTGCGAATCGCGGGAATCGAACCCGCGAGCGTAACCACGATCACCAAGATGATGACGAGCGGAATGACCGTCGGGCTCAGCGCGATGCTCGCGTTGAACACCGTGTACCCGATGATCTGCGCGAAGCCGTAGCCGACGCCGAATCCGACCGCTCCGCCCAAGATGGCCACGATGAGGATCTCCACCAGCAACAAGGCGGACACGGCGCGGTCGTTCGCGCCTATCGCCTTCAGCAAGCCGATTTCCTGCGAACGCTCCATGACCGAGGCCGTGATGAGGTTAGAGATGCCCAGCGCGGACCCGATGAGTGCCAAGACGGTGATGAGGAGCATGAGCAGCTGCGTCTTGTCCAAGATGGCGCCTTCGGATTCGGCCACCTGGCGCACGGCCTTGGCGACCGAGTCGGTGATGACCTCCTGCAGCTGGTAGCAGATCGAGCTCACGTACGCCGTGCAGTACCACGTCTCGTATTGCGCGACGGTCAGCTTGCTCGGATCTTTCGCAGCC
>CAMOLA010000043.1 GCA_946618265.1 uncultured Eggerthellaceae bacterium | reverse complement strand
TGTAATCGAATTCCCTCATGCTTCCTTCTCCCAGCGTGTTCCTGTTTGTCCCAAATATATCATCTATTTGGGAGATATATCCCGACGTTTGTGACATTGAGCCGTTCATGGAGGGGCGTTTGCATGTCCTGTCGGAGCCCCTTTGCGAACACCTGAGTCGTCATGAGGGAGGCGCACGCATTGCCCCTTGCAGCCGCCCGAGAAGTCCGCATTGCAGAATCGTCTGGTTCGACGCCCGCACTCTCCGCCGGATACCAGGCTTGCCCGTTTGGAACTCACTTGTTGGGGAAACGGGCATCGTTTCCGCAGGCAAACCGCAATACTCCCCATATCGGGCAATATACTCCCCGAGGGTCTCGTGATCACTCCCCGAGGGCTGAGTACAGAAAGTGTACTCAGTGGTGAGTACGGGTGAGTACATCCCTGAAGCTGTCCGACAAAAATACTCCCCAACAACGAAACGCCATATGCGTGCACGAGGCGACACGGGAGAACACGAGACGACAAACAATTAGAGCGCAGAAACTTGCCTTGTGACAGTTGAGCGGTAGTAATTACGTCCTTAAAATTGTAGACAGCAGCACTATTACGTCCCTATTAATGCATACTGCCGCTCTAATATGGGCGTAATCTATTTAGGAGGGAGTCATATGGAAAGAGCCCTCATGGAAAAGCTGGTCGCCTGGAAGGACAGCTCGCGCCGCAAACCGCTCATTCTCAACGGCGCCAGGCAGGTCGGCAAGACGTGGCTGCTCAAGGAATTCGGGAGACTCCACTTTGAAAACGTCGCCTACGTCGGCCTCGATAACGATTCGCTCGCGCGCGGCTACTTCGAGTCCGGCTTCGACATCGCAAGGATTATCGCTTCGCTCGCGCTCGTGCTCGACATGGAGATACGGCCAGGGGAAACGCTCATCGTACTCGACGAGGTTCAGGCCTGCCCCAAGGCCATCACGTCCCTCAAGTACTTCTTCGAGAACGCCCCCGAGTACGCCGTCGCCGCAGCCGGATCGCTTCTGGGGATATCCGCAACCGAAGGAACCGGCTGTCCCGTCGGCAAGGTCAACTCGCTCGATCTATAATTAAGGCCGAGGAGAACCTGCGTGCCAAGAGCCTGCGGGCGTTCAAAGGAGCGCACCCCGAGGTTCGGGCGGTCCGCTTCAGCCTCTCGGGCTACCGCGAGCAGAATTGGATGCGCAACGCGCCCCTGTACGTCATCTCTTTCGTCCTGGTGTTCTCCGACGGCGGCTACGCGGCAAGGAGCTGGCATGAGCAGATAACCTCCGGCATCGCGGCCGACAAAGAGAGCCACGCATTAACGAAATCGCGCAATCGTAGAGGAACTCATGTTCACCACGCGACGGGCAGGAACGTGAGCAGCGGCGCTACGATAATCGCGGGTAGCATGTTGGCGACGCGAAGCTTCGTGTCCCAAACCAAGTTCACGCCAACGCAGAATATGAGGATGCTCCCCACGAGAGATAGCCCCGAGAGCGCCGGCTCGGTCATGAATGGACGGACTAGGATGGAAAGGGCCGTCACTGTTCCCTGGAAGACTCCAACAGGAATCGCCGAGAAGGCGCAGCCCCGCCCCAACGAGCATGTCATCACTAAGATGATGACGAAGTCGAGTATGGCCTTGGTGCACAGGATAGATATGTCGCCCAGCATGCCGTCTTCCACGGCCCCGACGACCGCCATAGCCCCCACGCACACGGTAACGGAAGCCGTCACGAACGCGTCCGTGAAAGCAGGATCCTTGGCGTTGCCGGTCTTTCTCTTGAGCCAGTCGCCGAAACGTCTCACGAGCGCATCGATGTCGATTGCCTCGCCAACGAGCGTTCCTGCGACGACGCTCGAAACCACGAAAAGCGTCTTTCCCGACGCGAGCGAGGCGCCGTCTATCGCGAGCATTCCCTGGAACGCCCCCGCTGCCCCGATGAAAAGCACGCAAACGCCCACCGCTTTAGCGAGCCCCTCTTGAAGACGGGAGCTCATGAGGCTTCCAGCACCTACGCCCATAAGTCCTGCCGCAACTATCGCGACAACGTTGATAATCGTCCCCAAACCCGGCATTCGCATCTCCCGATCCGCTCTTTACGCAAATATGGATTGTAGCGCATGGGTTCTTACGCGCTGGGCGTAGAAGAACGTGGAGCGCAAAGTCAGTACGCGATTTGATAGAATTGCCTTGACGTTTCGAACGAAGCCACAGAGCGCCGTTCGTCGAGTCTTCCGCTCGCATGATTTCGCATGCCGGGCAGCTGAGCATAGGGCGACGAGTATTTGGAGCACGTAATGGCTACCACAGTTTCTGGCTCTTCGAGTAAAGGTCAGCTCGGCTCGAACGCTGGCAGCAAGCGATCGTTTTCCAACCTTTTATGGGGAAGGATGGCGGGCCACACGTGGCAGTCGCGCGCATCCTTGCTCGCGTTCGTCTGCGTATCTCTCTACGCTATGTCGTTCGCACAAGCTGGTTTCTGGAGCATCGGCATCATCGACGGCAAACCCGTTTATCTCATCCTGCTCTTGGCGCCCCTCGTCATGGGTTCGCTTCTGTTCAGCCCCTTGATGGGAGGCTTCCTCGGTCTCTTCGCGGCCGTGATCGGATATGCGCATGCCGTGTATTCCCCGCTCGACTATTACGAAGTGTACTTCATGACGCCGTTAAACACGTTCGCCACGATGCCGATCGTAGGCGTTTTGTCCGGTCTCCTGTTCTCAGCAGCCATAAAGAACTCGACGACAGAAACCACGAGGCTTGTCAAGATTTCGGGTGCGTGCATCCTGATATCGTTTATCGCGAGCGCCCTAGTAGCCTTCAACAACGCGATCATATACGGCAACCCGGCCGACTTCAGCTACGTGCAGCTCTTCCTGTTCTCGAGCCCCCTCGGCTCCATCGTTCAAGCTCTTTTGGATGCCGCGTTCCTCATAGTTTTATGCCTGTTAGCAGAGCACATCGCGCAAACCGCGATGGTGCCCATGCAGAACAGAAAGCTCCTGTCGGTATTTCGCAACTGGATGGCCATCATTTCGCTCATCGTCTTCGCCTTCACGAGCGCCACGATCTTTTCGCTCGTGACCATGCAAGCGCAAATCGCTGCCGAGAAAGACATTATGACCGAGATTAGCTATCTCGAAAAGCAGCTCGAGCGGCGCGACGATCCCTCCGATATCGACAATCTGCTCGAGGGATATGAAGCAAACCTTGATGGGACGGTGTTCGTGACGGACAAGCATGGCACCGTGCTCGTCACGGACAATCCCGGCCTAATCGACAAGGGACAGTCGATCACCAAAGTGTTCTCAAAACCTCGCAGCCAAGAAGACGCCACTCCCGACGAACTTGTCGAGGAATATTTCGAATGTGCGCTCGACTATCCTGGGGAAATCGCCGCGATACAAACGCTCAACAAGGACGGCGTTCTCACCATGGACATCTGGTTTCTCGGCGTCGGCGCGTTCGACCAGGGCTACATTGCCATTCTGCGGCCTCCTTCGCAGATTTACGCAAATCGCTCCAACGTCATGGCTGCTTCCACGATCCTCGCCGTGATACTCATCGCTGCAATCGGCGTGATGGCGACCCTCCTGCTCAACCGCGTTGTCGTCAGGCGCATCGATGAAACGAACGACTCGCTCGAGAAAATCACCGATGGAGACCTGAACGAGCGCGTTCGCGTGCGCGACAGCCGCGAGTTCTCTTCGCTTTCGACGGGCATCAACACGACGGTCAGCGCCTTGCGCGACTCCATCGCCGAAGCCGAGCAGAAAAACGCCCAAGAGCTGGCAACGGCCAAGGCGATTCAGGAGTCCGCCCTGCCCCGCGATTTCCCCCCGTTCCCCGACAACGACCGGTTCGATATCTATGCGAGCATGAAGACGGCCAGGGAAGTCGGCGGCGATTTCTACGACTTCTTCCTCTTCGACGAGAACAAGCTCGGTTTCATAATCGCCGACGTCTCGGGAAAGGGCATTCCCGCCGCCCTGTTCATGATGACGGCGAAAACGCAGATCAGGAACTACATGGAGTCAGGCCTTCCGATCGCCGAGGCCGTGGGCGCCGCGAACCACCAGCTCTGCCTGGGAAACGACGCGTCGATGTTCGTTACGATGTTCGCAGGCATGCTGAACTACGAAACTGGCGACCTCCAGTACGTGAACGCCGGTCACAATCCCCCGCTCATCTGCCATTTCGGCACTTGGGAATGGATGCGCAAGAGGTCGGGCGTTCCCCTGGGTCTTTACGACGGGTTTTCTTATAAGCAGCTATCGAGAACGCTCGATACCGGCGACTTGATGTACCTTTACACGGATGGCGTGACCGAGGCCATGAACGCCGACGAAAAACTCTTTGGGGACGAGCGCCTCGAGCAGACGCTCGAGATCTACCAGAACATGAATCCTCGCTCTGTCGGAGTGGGCATCCGGCGCGCCATCACGGATTTCACACTCGACGCCGAGCAAAACGATGACATCACGATGCTCATCCTCAAGTATGGCGTCCCGCCCGAGAAGAGAGCGGTCATGATACTGCCCGCCAAGGACAACCAGCTCGTGCACGTGCACAACTTCATCCACGAAGAGCTCCACCGCAGGAATGCGCCGAATTGGGTCGAGAATCCGCTCGATATCGCCGCCGAGGAGCTGTTCGTCAACGTATGCCACTATGCTTATCCCAATGCGACAGAGGACGATCCGGGCGAGGTGCGCATCAGCTTCGTTTACGACGCCAATCCCCCCTCGCTTACCGTTTCGATCGAAGACGATGGGATTCCCTACGATCCGCTGGCCAAACCAGATGCCATCACGCCGAAGGACATCAAGGACGTGCCAATCGGTGGACTCGGCATCCTCATGGCCAAACGGTCGGTTGACGAGATGTCATACGAGCGCGTCGGTAATTCCAACGTCGTCACGTTCCGCAAGGGCTGGTAATTCAAACGCACACCGCGCTACGCGGCAGTTCTGCTGGGACCTCGCGGTTCGTACCTGCGAGGCATCGTTCAATTGTCTCAACTAGAACAAGCTGCCCTTGAATGCGAAGTACGCGAGGACGACTACGCCAACGACGATTCGATACCATCCGAACACGGCGAAATCGTTGCGCTTGATGTAAGACATCAGGAACTTGATGGCGATAACCGAAGTCACGAATGCCGTCACGACTCCTACGACGAGCACCACGATTTCGGTTTGCGATAGCGCGAGGCCGGCCAGCGCGAACTTCAAGGCCTTTACGAGCCCCCAGCCCAGCATGACGGGAATAGCGAGGAAGAACGTGAATTCCGCAGACGCGACGCGCGAGCATCCGGTCAGCATGCCGCCGATGATCGTCGACCCGCTGCGGCTCGTCCCCGGCACGACAGCCAGGCACTGGAACAGGCCGATCTTGATCGCCTCGGCAGGCCCGATTTCGTCCACGGTGTTAATCTTGAAAATGCTCGGCTCGCCATTCGAGCCCCGCGCGTGCTTTGCCCTGGAACGCGAGGCTCCCTCCGTTACGAGCCGCCTGTTGCGCGCTTCGAGCACGATGAAGATAATGCCGTAAAGGATGAGCATCGCCGCAACGACCGTGGCGTTGAATAAATGCTCTTCGGCCCAGTCGTCGAGCAGCAAGCCTACGACGGCGGCGGGAATGCACCCGATGACCACCATGCCCCACAATCGCCAAGTGGAACGCCTCTCAGCCGGGGTCTTAGACGGCGAGAACGGGTTGAGCTTATGGAAATACAATATGATGACCGCAAGGATCGCCCCGATTTGTATGACCACCAGGAACATGGCAAGAAACTCGGCTGACACGTCAAGCTTCAAGAATTCGTCGACGAGGATCATATGACCCGTCGATGAAATGGGCAACCATTCCGTGATGCCCTCGACTAAACCAATTATGAAAGCTTTCAGCGCCTCGATCAGCATGCGAGTCCTTTCGTGTAGCGAACGGGCACGCCGTCTCGGCATGCCCGTTCGCCCGATTATATACGGTTGTGCACCTGGGTCGTTACGCTAGACTTCTTCGGCTATCAAACCTTCACGATAAGCTTCCAGAAGCCGCTTGAGGTCGGCAACCTGCTCGCTGAGCACGACTCCCGTATCGGTATTGGCGACGAGGGTGCGGCGCTTGACCCGTTCGACGACCCGCCTTGACGAATGGATGTCGACTTCGTTCACGACCGCGGCGCGGGAAGACTCGAGCGGTTCGTGCGTGGCGAGTACGAAGCCATACGAATTAGAAATCAGCGTGTAACCCGCGATTCCCGTCACAGATTGGTACGCCTTCGAGAAGCCGCCATCGATCGTAAGCACGTGACCGTTGCACTTCACGGGATCTTCGCCGTCCTTCACCTTCACTGGAACATGTCCGCAGATGATATGCGAATTCTCGAAGTCGAGCCCGAAGTCCTCGAAGATGCGCGCGATGACGTCTTCGTCGTCCATGAACGTGTAGAAGGGGTTCTTGACCTCCTTGCGCGCAGCTTTCTCGGCGATGAGGTACAGCTCGAACGTCGCCATCTTGCTCTTCGCGAACAAGGGCGACCCCTCTCCGAGCCACATGTACCACATGATGTCGCGGCCGCGCTTGCGCTCCTCGGGATCGTGGCTGTCAAACCCTGCACGCACATAACGGTCGAGCACGTCGTAGAGCGCCTTGCCCTTGTACTTCTCGCCGAAAACGTCGACTTCCATGAGAGAGCCGTCGGCATTGAGGGGCACGCCAGCATGGAACAGCAGGTTGCCGTTGCTCACCTTGTAAAGCGAGCCCTTATCCAGGAAGAAGCGCATATGGCGCTGGAGCTTTTCGCTTCCGACGAACGCCTGGCAGAGACGGTCCATCACGTCCTGCTCTTCGGGAGTCAGGCGATACGGATCGGAAGGATCGATGGTCGGGAACACCTTGTCGATGAGCTCGTACGTGACGCCGTCGACGACGACCGTGCCCTTCTCGTAATCGATCTTGTCGAGCAGCTTGCGGTCCTGCAGCCCGAAGCTCGGGTTCTCGTCGATGAGGTGGCCCTCGACCTTGAACTGGATGATAGCCATCGCCTTCTGGATCTTGATGCTCATCTCGATATCCTGCGGCGGCAGGTCGGGATCCCCCTTGAGGCCGAATGCGACGCACGGGTCGTCAGCATATGCCTCGAGCGCAAACGATGCCAGGGGCAAGACGTTGATACCATATGCGTCCTCGAGCACCGCGAGGTTTCCGTACCGCGCGCAATTGCGCACGACGTGGGCGATGCAGCCCGGTTGGCCGAGCGAAGCGCCCATCCACACGATGTCGTGGTTGCCCCACTGGATGTCAATCGAGTGGAACCGCATGAGCGTATCCATGATGAGATGGGGCGATGGGCCGCGATCGTAGATGTCACCGACGAGGTGAAGGTGATCGATGCACAGGCGCTTGATCAGCGTGCACATGCTGTCGATCAGCGCTTCCGCAGAACCGGTTTCGAGGACCGCCTTGATGATGCCCTCGTAGTAGTCGTGCTTGTCGACGGCGAGGTTGCTTTCGGTCATGAGCTCTTCGATGATGTAGGAATAATCCTTGGGAAGAAGCTTGTGGACCTTGGACCGGGTGTATTTGCCAGCGGCCTGCTTGCAGAGGGTCGCGAGCCGCAAGATGTTCGTCGCAAACCACGAATCGGTGTCTTCGACCGACGGGAGGAGATACTCCATGCGCTCGCGCGGGTAATAGACGAGCACGGCGAGCGCGCGCTTCTCGTCTTCGGTGAGCGAATCGCCGAATGCGTCGTCGATCTTCAGCCGCACCGAGCCAGATGCGTTGCGCAGCAAGTGCGTGAAGGAGCCGTACTCTCCGTGAATATCGGATGCGAAGACTTCCGTGCCTTTGGGCAAGTTCAGAATCGCGTTGAGATTGATGATTTCGGTCGATGCCTTAGCTGCCGTCGGGAACGATTTCGCCAGCAGCTTGAGGAACTTGAGTTCGCTTGCGTCCAAGGTGAGCCTCCTCGATATAATGCGAATCATGACGATTCGCATTATATCGGAAGAAAAACATGCTCACTAGTGACGAAGGTAATACGGTTCCACGTAAGCCGGTAAACCGTCCTTGTAGGTGATGTAGGGAGTGCCTTCGATGAGAGGCTGGAGGTAGTCGATCGCCTCGTCTGTCACGCCCTTGTAGTCTGGCAAGATCCATTCGGCCGGGAAATGCTTGACCTTATTGGCCACTTCGCTGGCGTCGACGGTGAAGTACTCGACGTCGTATGCCTCGCCTTCGCGGCGTTTCATGGCCACCATTTTGCCGGTGAAAGACTTGTCTGCCGAATGCATATGCGCGGACAGTCCCAAGCGGTACGCCTCGGTGCGGTCGGGAAGCGACTGCTCGGTCGCATGGCTTCGCTGCGTGGAGGCAAGGTCTTGCACCTTGCAACGCGGCGCGACGCCAGACTCGATGATCATTTCCTTCAAAGCATCGCCTGCTCCGCCGAGCACGGCATGCCCGAACTGGTCGTTTTTAGATTCGCCTGCCGAGATGTAGCTGCCATCGGCGTATCGCGCGCCTTCGGACACGACCACGTAGCATTTGCTCTTCTCGTCGATGCATTCCTTGACGCGCGTGAGGAACTTCTCCTTGTCGAATACGTCTTCTGGAAGGATGAGCACGTCGATCTTTCCGCTCAGGCACGCAGATGCGGCAAGCCATCCCGCATCGCGCCCCATCGTCTCAAGGATGAAAACTTCTTTGCGCGAAGGCGGATACACCGTGACGTCGAGCCAGGTCTGCAGCGCGGTCATGGCGATGAACTTCGCGGCAGAGCCGAAACCGGGGCAATGGTCGATCACGATGAGATCGTTGTCGACCGTCTTTGGGCAGCCGATGAACCGCCTGTTGGTGATGCCCTTCTTCTCGACGTACTCGCTCAGCGCCGCAACGGTGTCCATCGAATCGTTACCGCCCGTGTAGAACAGCGTCTCGACATCGTATTTCTCCATGATGGCGAGCAGCTTTTCGAAATCCTCGACGTCATCGCGCTTCAGCTTGTACCTGCACGATCCGAGAGCGGACGACGGCGTTTGCTGCAGGATCCTGTTTTCCTGCTCGGACATGTTGGTGAGGTCGACGAACCGTTCAGCCAGGATGCCTTCGATACCGTTTAGGCCACCGTATACGTGCTCGTATACCGGATTCATCTGATTGCCCTTTACCACGCCTGCAACCGTCGCGTTGATAACCGATGTCGGGCCGCCCGATTGGGCTACGATACAATTACTCATTCTCTCCTCCTTCTCGGCCCTTTTTGACGCATAACCATAGATGATAGTCACTTCTCGAGCGAGCGTGACGTTTTTGCACAGCTATTCCCCAATTCCAGGGCGTCGTTGACTGGCTCTTGGATATACCGAGAGCTTCAATCGATACCGATCAGTTGGCTTATCCGGGTTCTGGCAATCGCCCTTCATCTTGCCCCGAACAGCCGCAACCCGGCAAACAGACCGAAAGGGAGACTCCCCTTCAGTCACGGACCGTTGGGGAGAGTCCCCTTCGGTCCGTAATGATGTCTAATAGTTGCCAGCGAAACCGGCGAAGTCGGCGGGAGGCTCGTAGCCCGGGAAATACTTCGAGGGGTCGAGCTCGAGATACGAGCACAGGTCCAGAAGCTCGATCATGGTTCCATCGAGCACCGGCACGCCTTCCTGGCGCCGCTTCCGCTCGGCGAACACCTCTTTTTCTCCGTGAGTGTATATCTGGTCGGCACCTTCGGCGATCGCGCTCTCGCGCAGCTTTCGCAAGTAATCGGAGAAGTGGGCCTTAATCTGCTCCGCATCGCCGAATATAGCCGGATCGATAGCCGCGAAACCATGGCAAATACCGGTCTTGTCCGGGAACGTGCAGCACATGTCGCTCGTCACGCCAAGCGACAAGATGGAGCTGAACAACTCTGCGATCATGCCGTAGCCGTAACCCTTATGGCTTCCAAGCTGCTCGGTCGACCCGCCGAGCGGCATGATCCCGCCGCCGTTTTTGCCCACGATGTTGGACAGCACGCGCGGCGCCTCGTTGCACGGAGCGCCGTTCTCGTCGAGCGCCCACCCATCGGGAAGCGGCTTTCCGGCTTTGTTGTACATCTCGAGCTTCCCGCGCGTCACGACCGTCGTCGACGCGTCGAACAGGAACGGGTACGGGTCTGCTGGCACCGCGATGGCGATGGGGTTCGAACCGAGCATCGCCTGCCTGCTGAACGTCGGTACCATGATGGCTTCGGAATTCGTGCAGGAAAACCCGATGAAGCCTCGTTTCGAAGCCATTTGCGCGTAGTAGCCGGCGATGCCGTAATGGTTGGATTCGCGCACGCTCACGATGCCGATACCGCTCGTCTCGGCTTTCTCGATCGCCTTGCGCATGGCGAACTCGCCAATAAGCTGTCCCATTCCTGAATGCCCGTCGATCACGGCGCTCACCGGCGACTCGAACACGACTTCCGGTTCGGCATCGAGGTGGATCTGTCCCTTTTCGATTCCCTTGTGGTAGCGCACCATGCGCTGCATCCCGTGGCTCTCGATACCGTACAAATCGGCCGTCAGCAAGACGTCGCTAATGATCCTGCTTTGGTCCTCGTCGAATCCGAACGTCTCGAACACGTCAGCGCAGAAGCGCTCGAGATCCTCGATGGTCCACACAGCTTGCCCCATGATCAACTCCTTAAGCATCTTTAATCCTTTGCATGTGTATTCTATTTCAACCACGATGCTTTTACGCATTAGGCGCATGCGCAATCAAGTAAGTTACAAGCTCCCTGTTTTTGAACGTCCGCGATGGCCTACATAATGCGCAATCTGTTACCCGTCCCTGACGCGAAGCCTCTGTCCAGCAAAATGCACGGCAATGGGCGTTGTCGCGCTCATGTACTTGACCAAACACCAGAGCATGCTTACGAGAAAGGTTAGACAAAAGCCGTAATGACAGGTACCATATACGAGTTCGGAAAGATCGAAAGAGGTAAATATGGCCCGCTATAACAGGATTTTCGCAGCGCTCGACGGAGGCGACACGCAAGAAGCAGTCATCCGCCGCGCGTTTTCCATCGCTCACGACAACGACGCCGAAGTCGTTCTCGGCCACGTCATCGATTCCGCCCTTTTCGAAACGGGCGGCGTACGCGGCGACCAAATCGCCGAAGCCAACAAGGAAGCCATCAAGAAAGAACTCGCGCTATTCCTTACGCGTGCCGAGCAGGACGAGCATGTTCCGTCCGTCGACATCCAGGTGCGAGTCGGCCGAATCGGCGAAACGCTCGTGCACGACCTCATCGAAGGATGCAACCCCGATCTCGTCATTTGCGGCGTTCGCGGCTTGTCCAGCGTGAAATACGCGTTTGTGGGCAGCGTGTCCACCTACGTGATCCGTCATTCCAAATGCGACGTACTCGTCGTTCGCCCCGAGGCGATCGAGGAAATCCCCAACGACGAATACGCCTCGCTCGGTTTGCTCGAAATCAATTAAGAGCCTCATTCAACGCAATCGCGCTGCGGGACGTTTCGGCGTCCCGTTTTTTCTGCGCCGAAAACCGCGAAGGGGCGCCCTTTCGCGGGCGCCCCTTCAATTCATTCTCTCGACAGCTGCGGAAAACGCTATTCGACGACGATGTAATGCACGTACATCGGGCCATGAACGCCTTCGACGCGGACGAGCTCGATGTCGGCGGTTGCCGACGGGCCGCTGATGAAGCATACCTGGGAGGGAAGCTTACCGCCCTCGGCCTCGTAGGCCTGCATGATCTCGAGCATTGTCGGCTGAATGGTCGCAGCGTCGACCACGGCGATGTGCACGAGCGGGAGCAGGCTGATCGCGCGACCGCATTTCGGACTCGTCGGCTGGACGACCGTGCCCGTTTCGGCAATGCCGGCAGTTGCGTAGGTAACGCCGTACGTGGCGGTGAGAGCGGCGTCCACGTTGGCCTCGCCCTTGGCGGGATCCCAGACCGTAACATCGGTCACGAGGTCGGCAGCTGCGATCGCATCGTACAGGCCGGCTGCAGCGAATCGCTCGTCATCGGCACACACGACCGAGCACGCCTCGCCCGAGTCTGGAACGCCGGCGCTCACGATAGAGGCGATCGCCTCGGCAAGCTGGTCGGGGGCGCAGCGCTTGACCTGCACGCGAATCTTCTCGGCTTCCGAGGAGAACAGGTCGACGAGTTCGCCATTCGACATGCCGTCCGTCACGCGCACGGCCTTGAATTCCCACTCGGGCATTTCGATGGTTTCCGCTATGCTTTCATGCTCGAGCTGTTTTGTTATGGGGGCCAACAGGTCGTCGAGCGTCTTGTTTCCCAACGCCATTACTGCTCACCGCCTTTCGCGTTCTTCTCTTCTTCCTTATGCTCCTTGAACCAGGTGCGGAAACGCGATTTCGAGAGGATGTCGAAGTCGCGTGTCGACGTCCAGCCCTTCACGACCGGTATCCACGTGCTGCTCGCATCGAGCGCGCCATCGTGGGCGAGGAGTTCCATGATGGGAGCACCGATCTTCATTCCCGCGAGATAAATGGGCATGTTCGACCAGAACAGGCCGAGCGCCTTGAAGATAGGCACCTCGATCTTATGGTTCTTGCCCTGGTCGACGATGTTGATGCGATGCTGGCGAATGAGGTCGTGGATGGGAATGCTCACCGGGCAATGCTCCGTGCACGCACCGCAAAGCGAGCATGCATACACCATATTGTCGATATCGTCATAGCCCACGAGGCCGGGGGTGAGCACCAAGCCCATGGGACCCGGGTAAATGGAGCCGTAGCCGTGGCCGGTGATGTGGCGGTACACCGGGCAGATGTTGAGGCACGCACCGCAGCGCATGCAGCGGAGCATATCCGAAAACTCGCTGTTCGCGAGCTCGTGCCTGCCGTTGTCCATGAGCACGATGTGGACTTCCGCGGGACCGTCGACTTCACCCGCACCAGCAGGGCCGCTGTCGAGCGAGAAATAAGCGGTCATCTTTGCGCCAACCGCGCTCCGCGGCAAGAGCGCCAACATGGTGTCGAGCGATTCGAGGTCTGGCACGATGCGGTCGATGCCGACGAAAACGATCTGGACCTTCGGGAATGAGTCGACCATGCGGCCGTTGCCCTCGTTGGTCACCAACGTCACCGAACCGGTTTCGGCTACGGCGAAGTTGCACCCGCGGATGCCGACTTCCGCTTCCATGAACTCGTTCCTCAAGATCTTGCGCAAGAAGTGGGTGATCTCCTCGGGCACATCGGAGCCTTCATAGCCCCGCTTCTCGCGATAGATATCGGCGATAGCCGTACGGTTGAAGTGCAGGGCCGGCACCACGATGTGCGACGGTTTTGACTCGGCTGTCTGCAGGATATTCTCGGCGCAGTCCGTCTCGGTGATCTTGATGCCCGTCTCCTCGAGGATCTCGTTGAGGCCGACTTCCTCGGTCATCATGCTCTTGGACTTCACCGCATAGGCCGCACCGTGGCTCTCGAAGATGTCGAGGACTTCCCACAGCGCATCGTCCCCGGAGGGCGCGTAATGCATGATGCAGCCGTTGGCCTCGGCGTTTTGCGCGAATTGCTTCACGTAATAGTCGAGGTTCTCAGTCACGTGGTTGCGGACCTCCATCGCATGCATGCGGAGCTGCTGCCAGCCCTCGCCCATCTCCTCGACGAGCGCGCCGCGCTTCGCGTAGAAAGCCTCTTGAGCTGCCTTGATGGCATTGTGCTTGAAGTCGTCAGCGAGGCACTCGTCCACGCGTTCGGCGAGTGTTGCCTCGGTGTTGTAGAGGATGCTCATGAGCTACTCCTTCGAATCGAGGATTTCGGCGATGTGCATGACGCGGATATCGCGGTCCAGCTTGCCCTCGGAGCGCATGCGCCCGAGCGCACCCTTGATGTTGAGCAAACAGGGGGTGTCGGCACCGCACACCACGTTCGCACCGGTGTCGATGATGGTCTGGCACTTCTCGTAAACCATCTCGCCGGCGATGACGGGCTGCTTGAAGGAGAACGTGCCGCCGAAACCGCAGCAGCGGTCCGCATGCTCCATCTCGATGTACTCGAGTCCTTCAACGCCTCGGAGAAGCTGCAGCGGCGGTTCGCTAATGCCGAGTATGCGCGTCAGATGGCAGCTCTTGTGATACGTGACCGTGTCATGGAAGCTCGCGCCCACATCGGTTACGCCAAGGACGTTGACGATGAAATCGGTGAATTCGTAGAAGCGTTCCTTGAGCCGTTTCGTGCGCTCCAAATACTCTGGATCGTCTTTGAACAAAACCTGGTAATCGTTCACGATCGCGTTCATGCAAGAACCGGAAAGGGAGACGATGGTTTCGTAATCGCTCCGGTCATAGGCGTCGACCATCATCTTGGCGGCAGGAATCATCTCTTTGGTATAGCCCGAATTAATCAGGCCTTGGCCGCAGCATACTTGCTCGTCGGGCATCTCGAGCTCGCAACCCAGACGTTCGAGCACGTTCACGGCCGCGATGCCGATTTCCGGATACATCATGTCGACCATGCACATTGGGAAAAACGCTATCTTCATCGGTCCCCTTCCTCCTATTGATTTCCTCGTCTTTTTTCAGCTTGCTTCATTATAGATGTTCCAAACGTAACCAAACATAAGAAACGAGCCGGACCGAAGATCCGACTCGTTTCGCACTATCCCGTTAAGGCAGTATGAACGCGAGCACGGTCGATTGCAGACCGACCAGGATGCACGTGCCTACGAGGAACGCGATCGACCACGGCAGGACCTGCTTCATGATGTCGGCCTCGCGCACCTGAGTCGCGACGGCTGCGATGGCAAGCGACTGCGGGCTGATCATCTTGCCCACGACGCCGCCCATCGTGTTGGCGGCCAAGAACAGGTCCGGCGTAACGTTGGCAAGCGCGCCGTTGCTCGCCGCAGCAGAATACTGCAGGCCCGCGAACAGAGCGTTTGCACTCGTGTCGGAACCGGTCACAGCCGTGCCGACCCACCCGAGCGTCGGAGAAATCACCGGGAAGATGGGACCGGAGCCGGAAAGGAACTCGCCAATCGAAATCGTCTGACCGCTGAAGTTCATCACATAGGCCAGCGAAAGCACGAGCACGATGGTGAGCGCCGAGAAGCGCATCTTGTAGAACGTCGAGCCAATGGCCTTGATGGCCGCGCCCATGGTCATCTTATAGCGACCGTTCTCGGTGTTGATCGTGTAGACGAGCGCGGTGAGAAGACCGGCGACGAGCAGCATCGTGCCGGGCGTCGAGAGCAAGTTGAGATTGAACGTCGTGCCCGGGTCCTTCCCCGCTGCGCTCAGGATCGCGCCACCCGAAATGATGGGCCAGGCAATCTTGATGTCGGTCTGGGAGAGCATCTGCGGAATGCCGAGCTTGCAAATGCCGAAGACCACGACGACGATGAGGTACGGAACGAGCGCCATGAACGTGCGGCTCGCGTTGAGGCCCGAATCCTCGGACTCGCTCATGGGCGGCAACCCGAAGCGCTCGCGCACGCCGTCGACGCCCTTAGGCTTCCAGAAACGCATGAAGACGACGATTGCGCACATGCCAACGAGCGATGCGATGACGTCAGTAAGCTCGTAGGCAAAATGGTTGGAGCACCACCACTGCGTGATGGCAAAGGAAATGCCCACGACCAGCGACGGAAGCCAGCAATCCTTGGCACCCTGCTTGCCATCGAGAATGATCACGAGAATGAGCGGGACGAACATGGCGAATATCGGCGCCTGGTAGCCGACGATGGCTGCTACGTGCTTTGCCGTCTCGGCAGCGACCACGGGATCGCCTCCTGCAACCATGGCGCCAGCCGTCGTGATGGGCGTGGCGACAGCTCCATAGGCTACGGGCGCCGTGTTGGCCAGCAACACGGCCAGAGCGGCACGCTTCGGCTTTACGCCGAGGGCCATGATCATGGTTGCCGTCACGGCGATGGGCGCGCCGAATCCGGCAAGCGCCTCGAGCAGACCGCCGAAGCAGAACGCGATCATCATGGCCTGGATGCGGATATCGCCGCCGCCTACCTGGTCGAAGAACTTACGCAGGTCCTCTGAACGGCCGGACACGACCGTGACCTCGTAGAACCAAACAGCCATGCAAATGATGAACACGATGGGAAACGCACCGAATGCAGCACCCTGGGTCGCCGAGACGACCGCCAGCCCTGCAGGCATTTGGAAGCCGATGATGGCGACGATCACGGCCACCACGAGCGCGACGACAGCCGAAATGTGGGCTTTGGCCTTGACGCCGAGAAGCATGATGAAAAACGTGACGAGCGGTATGCACGCCACAAGGGCCGATAAGCCCAAATTCCCCGCTACGGGATCGAGTAGAGCCTGAAACATGAGCACCCCTCACCAAAGACGCGAGGCCCTCGCCTGTTCCATGCATTCTCGGACGCGCGATAGCCTCATACCATAACGATAGAATTGTACTAGCGTAAATGTCGTGTTCTGCTTTCTCATACGCGAGCGGTGAAAAAGTGACCCTCAGCGCACATAGTTTCTGACCGACAAGTTTCATGCTAATTATGACTCTATTTACCATCTTTTAATGCTGGCGATGCTTTCACGTATTAGAAGGGCGAAACAGGGATTCAAGGCACAAGAAAGGGGCGGCGCTTCGAAGCACCGCCCCGTTTGCAATCGCCCTTGAGGCGATCGCGTTCTTTCGCATCAAACGGTTACGCCTTGTTGCGCGTGAGGTCGTAATCGATGTAGTTGATGTGCGTCTCCAGGTACTCCTCGAGGCCGCGCTCGCCATCCTCGCCGCCGATGCCCGAACCGCGCACGCCCTGGTGGAAGCCCTGGAAGGCCTCGAAGTGCTCGCGGTTGACATAGGTCTCGCCGAACTTGATCTCGTTCATGGCGC
>CAMOLA010000042.1 GCA_946618265.1 uncultured Eggerthellaceae bacterium | reverse complement strand
CCGACGCGGCCGTATACTGGCTCGCGCGCATGCTCGAAGCTGGCGAGGACCCGCTCTACGTCGCGCGGCGCATCACGCGCTTCGCCGCCGAGGACGTGGGGCTCGCCGACACGAACGCGCTCAACGTGGCCGTGAACGCCTTCCACGCCTGCCACTTCATCGGCATGCCGGAGTGCACGGTTCACCTGACCGAGGCCGTGGTCTACCTGTCGCTCGCGCCCAAGTCCAACAGCATGGAAGTCGCCTACCTGCACGCGCGCGACGACGCGCTGCACACCATGGCCGAGCCCGTACCGCTCGTCATCCGCAACGCGCCGACGCGCCTGATGAAGGACCTCGGCTACGGGAACGGCTACCAGTACGCGCACGACGTCGAGGGCCGCATGGCCGCCGACATGCAGTGCCTGCCCGACGCGCTGGAGGGCACCGAATACTACGTGCCGACCGAAGAGGGCCGCGAGGGCCTGTTCAAGCAGCGGCTCGAGCAACTGAAGGCCCTGCGCCGCGCCGCCCGCGGAGGCAACAAACGATGAATGCGGGATAGGATTAGGGCCCGTATGCGCAAGATGCGCACGAGAACGCACGTCCCGCACATCACAGTGACCGAAAGGGAGTCTCCCTTTCGGTCACGGACCAAAGGGGAGACTCCCTTTCGGTCACTGACGAAATGACGCAGTTAGCACTTCGAAGATAGGATTCCATGAAAATCAACCACGCAATACTGCACGTGCTGGATTTCCTCGCGTGCGAAAACACCTTTTCCCGCGAGGAAATCGACCCGACCGACAAGACCGCGAAGAACTACGTCGCCCGCCACGCGCGCAAGGCGCTCGGCAACCTGGACAACAAGCGCGGCACCTTCGCGCCCGACAGCCGCTTCGCCGAAGAGTTGCGCGCGTACTTCGCCGGGCAGGTGGGCTTCGTCGAGCTGTCGGTGGAAATCGCGGAATACTTCGCCGGCGAGCTGGCGCACATGGAGAAGAGCGTCTCGACCGACGTGCTGGTCGTTGACTTCGAAGACGACGCCGACGCCGCGGTCGACGACCCCGAGGCCGCTTTCGACGCGCCGGTCGCGCGGCATTTCGCCATCATGCTGCTCGAGAGCAAGCAGGCCTACGTGCACGAGGTGGACTACGGCGAGGCCGGCGAGCGCATCGGCATCGCGCGGCACCACGCGGTGCTGCCCAACCCGTCCCAGAAGCTGGCGTCGTACGCCGTGATCGACCTGCGTACCCTGGCGGTGGCGTTCTCGGACAAGAAGCGCACGATCGCCGGCGAAGAGCGCTGGCTGATTCCCGACGGCCTGCTGCAATGTTCGATGGAGGCGTCGAGCAAGGAGACGTTCGCCGCCGTCACCGAAATCGTGGAAGCGGTCGCCGAGGAGTACGGCCACAACGCCACGGTCGCGCTCTCGCGCGCGAAGGCCTACGCCGTCGAGAACGCCGTGGAAGCCGCGTCGGACGACCTGGACCTCGAGGAGATGGCCGAGGTCGCGTTCGAAAGCAACCCGGTGATGAAGGAGCGCTTCGAAGAGGCCGCCCGAGCGGTCGAGCTGCCCGAGCGCGTGTCGCTCGAACGCGAGGCCGTCCGTCGCGTGGCGCGCAGCCAGAAGATCCGCACCGACACCGGCATCGAGGTGACGTTCCCCGCCGAGTACAGCCGCAACCCCGAATACATCGTCTTCACGAGCGAAGCCGACGGCACGATTTCGATCCAGCTGCGCAACATCGGCTCGATCGAGAACCGCTAGCCTGAAACGGGCCTCCAGGGAAAACGTCTCGCAGTGACCGAAAGGGAGTCTCCCTTTCGGTCACTGACCATTGGGGAGTCTCCCCAACGGTCAGTGCGAGGCGCTTGCCCCGGGAGCCCGTTTCGCTTTAGGGTCGCTCGCGCATGACGCGGGCCTTCTGGGGGCACACGCGCACGCACTTGCCGCAGCCCGTGCACTTCTCCACGACGACGGTCTTGGGGCTGATGGGCCCGGCCGCACCCGTAGGACATGCCATCAGACAGTAGCAGCAACCCGTGCAATCGCCTTCGACAACGGGGACCTTCATGTACGCTCACCCTTTCGCGAAACTATACATTTGGGGACAGTCCCCAAATGTATAAAGGCGCCAAACGGGAACATCCCTTTTGGCGCCTTTGTCCTGCTAGCTCAGTTACGCGATCTGGGCGCCGGCGGACGGGCCGGGGCTGGAGCTATAGACGGCCTCGACGTCGACGTACACGCCGCCCTTGGCCGTAACGGGCATGCCCATCTGCTCGAACGCGGCGTTGACCCACTTGGCCTGGTCCTCGAACTCCGGGCCCTCGTTGACGTAGCGCGCCGTGCCGTACAGCTCGTAAGCGCCCTCGTCGCCCCACCAGATGACCGAGACCTTCGGATTCTCCTGGATGTTGGCGAGCGTCTTCTTGAAGAACTGATCAGACAAATACACCGTCTCGTCGTCGATGACCTTCTTCATCGCGACGATGCAGCCGTTGGGCTGTGCATCAGCACGCGCCGTGGCGAACACGACAGCGTCGACCTTCGCGAACAGCTCCTGTGCCTCCTGGGGGATTTTAGCCATTACCGGGCCTCCTAGCCTCTCAGTACGGATAACGTACTTGCTAGTGTAATCATTGTGCGCCGAAGTCGCAATTAGTAAGTTATTACGTACTAGGTCACGTGCGCCGTTCTGAAAAAAATGCGCCGTTCTCGCACGCCCGTCAGCTGGTGCAAAACCGCGAGTTTCCGCGAGAATGCACCCAGCCTGCCAAGCGCAGCGAAGGACCTCGGAAGAAAGGTCCGCTCGAAAACGTCAACGCGTCAGGCAACTCGCCTTAGACGCAAGGCGGCAAAGCACGCCCGCCTTCGCCCCTCCCTAATGTGCGGCGGCAAGCTTGCGCGTGTATTCGACGCTCCAGTCGCGCATGGCCACCATGATGGGAACGAAGGAGCGCCCGGCGTCGGTCAGCGCATACTCGACGCGGACCGGCATTTCGTCGTATTGCGTGCGCGACACGATGCCAAGCTCCTCGAGCTCGCGCAGGGAACTCGACAGCATCGTCGGAGTCACGCCCTTCACGCGACGCTTGATCTCCCCGTAACGCAAGGTGTCGTTGAGATTGAGCGTGCAAATGATCTTGGACTTCCACTTGCCTCCGATAATGCCGAACATGAGGTTCATCGGGCATGGGTCAATGCACGGGCAGTCATTGGCGAATACCGGCGCTTCTTCCATGATGGTTATCTCCTTGCGCCCGCTCGACGGAATCGAGCAGCAATTGATACGATTTTCGTACTTGTTATAAAGATAATAGCACTCCCATAGGGCGAGCCACCGAAACCTGCAACTCCATATGACAGATGGCGCGCCCGAAAGGCCGCCAGCACACGCGACGCATCATCGCGCCCAGCGCGCACAAATGCAGTCAACGAAACGGTGACATCTGGGCAAATTGCCGACTCGCACAGGACGCCACATGGCACCGTTCCGTATCAAAGGACGACAAGAACCGACAACGATTACGAATGCGAAGAACCATGAACTCGAGCGACAGCAACCAAAACATGTACGACTACGCGACCTTCCCGCGGCAATTCCTCTCGTATCGGTGGTTCAAGCCGATTCTCGTCGCCTTGCTCACGGTCGTGTTCATGACCATCTTCCAGATCATCTTGATGCTGATCGGCACCATATGGTCAGGCGACCCGAACTTCCTCAACTCCATCGGGGGAAGCTACGAAACCATGGATGCCTACACGGGGCCCGGCGCCCTCGTCGAGCTCGGCGCCCTCGCCGTCATTTTGCCCGCGCTCGCGCTCGCCGCGCTCATCGTGCGCGACCGGCCCTACTCGTCGTACTCCTCGTCGCGCGGCGGATGGAACTGGGGCGGATTCGCCAAGTGCCTCGGCGTGGCAGTTGCAGTCGTGACCGTTTTCACGCTCGTGCAGGTCTTGCTCTTCCCTGACGAGACCGGCGCTGCCAACGCCGAACCGCAGGCACTCTTCACGACCGTCGGCTTCGTCGTCTGCATGGTGCTCGTGCCGTTTCAGTGCCTGGCCGAGGAATACCTGTTCCGCGGGCTTCTGTTCCAAGCCGTCAGTTCGTGGACGAAGCTGCCCGTCGTCGGCATCTTGGTGTCCGCTGCCGTATTCGCCGCGGGCCATCCCTACAACGGCATCGGCGTGGTCACCATCTTCCTGAACGGCGTCATCTGGGCCTTCCTGGTCTGGCGGACGCGCGGCCTCGAGGCATCCAGCGCGATGCACATCGTGAACAACCTCCTGAGCTTCGGGCTCACCGGATTCGGCCTTGCCCCGATGACCAGTGAAATCGACATGGCCTCGCTCGTCTACGACGTCGCCACCTGCGTCGCCTTCGCCGCGATCGTGCTGGTCGCCGACAAGAAGTTCGGCTGGTTCAAGCCGAAGGGCGACGGCACCGCCAAGCACAACGACCGCGTACGCCAAAGGCTCGCGCGCAAGCAAGCCCACTCCGGTATGCCAGCCGGCCAACCCATGCCGCCCGCGTATCCGGGCCAGCCGATGCAGGCCATGCAACCCGGCTACCCGGCGCAGGGCGCGTACCCTGCGCAGCCCGGCTACCCTGCGCAGGGCGCGTATCCAGCGCAGCCCGGCTATTCGGCGCAGGCCATGCAACCCGGCCAACCTACGCAGCCCGGCTACCCTGCGCAGGCCATGCAACCCGGTCAACTGGCGCAACCTGGCTACTCGATGCAGCCCGACTGCCAAGCGCAACCCAATCAAGTCACGACGCAGACCGCCCAGCCTGGTTATCCGGCGCAGGACATTTATCCTGCCCAGCCAGGCTATCCGGCGCAGGGCGCGCCGACCACGCATCAAGGCCAGTCCGACCAGGTCGCCGCGCAGGCCGCCCAGTCCTTGCAGCCCGACCAGCCCACGCAGGCCATGCCGGCCGCCCAGCCCTTGCAGCCCGACCAGCCCACGCAGGCCATGTCGGCCGCTCAGCCGATCGATTCCCTTACAGCAGACCGCCAAAGTTACCGGTGAGCGACAACAACGCAAACCAAATCGGCGGCACGAAAAGAGCGGGCAGCAGATTCATCGTCGATATCTCCTTGATCTGCAAAATCGAAAGGCCCGACGCAAAGATGAGGAATCCGCCCACGATCGAGATCTCGCACATGAGCCCACCGCTCAGCAGCGGCGCGAGGAAGCTGGCCAGCAGGTAAATCGCGCCCTGCCAGCAAAACAATACGCCCGCCGCGATCGCAATGCCGTACCCGAACGTCGAGGCCAGCACCATCGACGTCACCAAGTCGAGCATCGCGTTGGTGAACAGGAACGTCTCGTCACCGTACAGCGCGCTGTTGATGGGGCCGAGGATGGAAAGCGTTCCGACGCAGAACAGCATGATGGCGGTCGAGAGCCCACGCCCCAGATTGGGCGCGCCGGTTTCGGCATCGGCCTCGTTCGCGACATCGGCGACGGCATCGGCCTCGGACTCGAAACGAGCGGCATCGGGCCCGCGATCCGCTCCCCCGCTCTTTTTCCGCTTGTTCACCAGGTCGTTGAAGCGCCTGTCCAGCTCGAGCCCCGTTCCCAGCACGCCACCGATCGCGAGGCTGGCGATGAACAGCACCGGATACGTGCTGTTCGGCATGTTCTGCACCACTGCGTTGATGCCCAGCCCCGTCGCGGCCAGGCCCATCGCGGTGAAAAGCACCTGCTGGTACTTCTCCTTCAACCCATGCCGCACCGTGCCGCCGACCGCGCTCCCGACGAGGATCGCTATCGTATTCGCTATTGTCCCGACCATGCGTCACCTTCTCCGTATTGCCCCGGGTCCCGCTTCGCCCACGCGACCCGCGGACCAAAAGGCAGCAATTGCGAACATGAACCTACCACAAACTCCACCCCGCAAAAGAACCACGCCACGGAGCCCGACCAAACGTCACGGTTTTTCCAACCCTCCAGACGTTTGCAACAGCCGACCAGGTAAGCTGTTGCAAGGTCCGACGACGGCAACTGACCGAAGGGGCGTCTCCCCAATGGTCAGTTATGCACGGCGATCGCCCACGCCCGCCCTGGTGTCGGCGTTTCACCCTGACAAGCCTACTGAGGAGATTCTGCGAAACGCAAAAACATTGGGACGAAAGCTCCTTGCGGCACCGTACAATCTCAAGCTTGAGAAAGGATCCGAAACATGCATCCGTCAGTGGAACTGATACCTATAACCGAAAACGAACTCGACGACTTCATCGACCGTCTCCAGGTGGCATTCACTCATGCGGCTCGCGCCACGTTCCCGGAGTTTCTGGGAACCATTCCGCCGAGGCGCGATATCGACGAGGCGCTCGACGAGCCGACGACGGAGACGCTCGGCATCGCCCACGATGGGCGCATCATCGGCGGCGCCATCGTGACCGGCGGCAAAGTGCGCAAGACGCTCGAGTTCATCTTCATCGACCCTTCGCAACAAAACCTACGCCTCGGACAGTCGGCGTGGCAGGCCATCGAAGCACGCTATCCCGACACGCAGACCTGGGAGCTGGTCACCGCCTACCACGAGAAGCGCAACATCCACTTCTACGTGAACAAATGCGGCTTCCACATCGTCGAGTACTTCAACCAATACCACGAGAGCCCCGACTTCTCGCAGGAAGGCGCGGAGGACTACCCCGGCGAAGACGGCCTGTTCCGACTCGAGAAGCACCGGTAAACAGCTGTCCTATTGGGCGGTCTTCGATCCCAAGAAGGCCTGCACCGAGGTCGAAGATTACTACGATGCCGTTTCCATGACCGCCCAGACGGTGCTGCGCGACGCCATCGGGCGCAAGCACATCAGCAAGATCGTCATGATGCGCAACCAGCTCGACGCCGAGCTGAAGGAGGCCATCGAGGCCAAGGTGAGCGACTGGGGCATCTCGATCATCGACGTGGAGATCCGCGACATCGTCATTCCCGACGAGCTGCAACAGCAGATGGCCTCCGAAGCCATGGCCGAACGCGAACGAGAAGCGCGTCTGGCCCTCGCCGAAATCGAGAAGGACATTGCCGCCATGCTGCACGATGCGAGCGAGGTCTACTGCGACGACGAGGTCGCCTTCAAGCTACGCCAGATGCACCTGCTCAACGAGAGCGTGCGCGAATCGAGCGGCTCGGTCGTCGTTCCCAGCAGCTACGCCGAGGGTTTCGCCGGCTCCGACAAGGGACGCTAGCGCAAGATTGCCATGGCAACGAAGACGGGGCACAAGGCCCGTTCATAATGACGATTGCCTCCACGCGCGCCTTCCACATCGCCCGTCGCGGTTTCTTACCCGCACTCTGCCAGAGTCGAGCAGGGCTTTGCCGACCCTACAGCTGAACGCGTTCTGCATAGATATCGTTTACCGCCTCGATTTGGCGCTGAATGTGATACGCGGCACGGGAGGCGAATTCTTCGGGCATGTTCGGGTTCGAAGCCAAGACCTCTTCCGCTTCCTGCGCAAACCCCGAAAGCATGCCTGGGTCGTACCAGGTCATATCTTCGACGCGAGCCAGCTGTAACAGGGGATACTCTTCGAATGGCGCTGCCGTCCAGGTATATCGTTCCCGCCGCAGCTCGGCCAGCGTAGCACGCGAGAAAAAGGCGGCGCCATGGTCAAAAAGCGGTGCGATGGCCCACTCCTCAAGCGATTCCGCATTGCGCATTAGGCCAAAGTTTGCCCGATGGCGATCGAAGTTGGCCATGACGTGGTCGCAGACGATCATTTTAGCCAGAGCCGTGCGCGCATCGCTTATTCCCAGGTCTTCGCACGCACGGACATACGCGCGATAGAAATCTCGCCCCTCAGTCGCGCCCGCATACGTCGCAACTTCGTTTGCCGAGACAAACCCTCGATGCTCGGTGGCGAAACTCTGACACGCGGACAGCGTTCGTCCCCGCACGCGCTCAACTGAGTATGGCACGTACTCACCTGGCTCCATGATTCTTTCCATGAGCCGCGTCGCAAGCAATTCGTTGTAGGGCTCGCGCTCTTCGTGGGTCGATGATGCCTTGAGCAACCAGTTTTCTTCGCCGCGCCGTTCCCAATGCTTTTCAAGAGCCCCCGGGGTCGAGCTATCGGGCGAGCGGTGAGGCTGCCCTGCCTGGTATCCGTTGCGATAGAAGTTGACGTCTTCCCATTTCAACGGGGATGCGGGCGGCTTGAACCAATACTGGTCCGAAAGGTTAAGACCGTAAGATCCAAACATGAGCTCATCGGTCGACAACGCATTCGCCGCTTTTAACAGCCGCGCCGCTTCAGGCCTCAACGGTGGCATGTAGCGGTGCTGAATCCACAAGGCGAGGTCAATCTCGTTGGGAGCAGGCGCCGCCCAGCCATCTCCGTGATAACGCTCGCGCTGGCCCGACCCCAACGGCGCCCACGCCACATCGCCATGCACCTGTTCGATGCGCACGCGCTTCGTTGCGCGATCGTACGTAAAGTCGAGAATCTCGTGATCTCGGCACATGAGCGTATGAGTCCCCAGGGCAAGCAGATTTTTTTGCCCAAGCTTAGGCCGCCCTACGAGCTTCGGGGCCAGCTTCCGCTGCTCGACGGAGCGCTCGTCCACCATCCACTGACGCCCAACTTTCTGCGCCCGAAGGTCGCCCGCCTCTATGAGGGCAATCACCCGCCGAGCCGATATCCCGAGCATTTCTGCAGCTTGTGATGTGGTAAACACCGACTTCCTTTCACGGTATACTTTTTCATATCACTGTGTCGTTAAGTATACCGCACAAGGACGCAGACAACGGGCTGCAACAAAAGCCAAGCTTGGGACGTCCGTGCTGGACGGCCCAAGCTCGGCGCGTGAATCGGCTGAATTCAAACGTGGCGATCACCCAGTCCGTTTGTCAATCCCGAATAACCTGCCGGGCCTCGGAATCCGCATATCTGCTCAAGCCAGAATTTCGCCACAATCCCCCTGCGAATTGCTACTTACCCGCCGCAAGCAGCTCGAAGGCGTATTCAGTCGCCCTCTTGCCGATGGGCATCATGACCGCCGCGATGTCTGCGGGATCTAACGAGTTGGCGTAGCGGAAGCCGAAGAAGCAATAGCCACGGTGGTACTTTCCGTACGTGTCCAGGCAACGCTCGACCTCGGCGTCGACGTCTGCAGGGTCGGCATCTCTGCGGGCGACGGGCCCATTCGTATCGAATCCGCCGACGAAACCGATGCGATCGCCGTACTTCTGAATGAGGCCTTCGATGTCATTGCTGATCTGCACCGACGACCAAGCCGCCCACCCGCAATCGATGAAGTCCTCGACAAGGGCCTCGGCATGCCCGCAGCAATGGTAGATCGGGATGATGCCGCGATCGATGCAAGCCTGGGCGAAGCGCTTGTGATGGGGCTTCACGAGCTCTCGATACATGTCCGGCGACATGAACGGGTCCTTCTCGGTGGCGATGTCATCGAAGTACGTGATGGTATCGGGATGATATGCGTCGATAATGTAGTCGAGAGATGCGATCTTGTAATCGGTGATGGCCGTGAACAGCTCCTCGACCGCCTCGGGCTCCATCGCCATGGCGATGAGCGCCTCCTCGAACCCCATGAGCGCAGCCAGGCGCTCGAACACGCCGTTGCCGAATCCGAAGTCGACCGCTTCGGTATCTCGATTGGGCTCGCCGATCATCTGGCATTCCATGGCGTAGGAGGCGTTCCAATCGAACTGCGTTCCATCGGGAATGGTTATCTGGTCGCGCCACTCGCATATATCGGTGAGAGGGGTCACGCTCACGTCGGGCACGCCTGCGCCGTCCCCGGTAATCGGGTACTCCCATTTGTTGCCGAAGCCGTCCATGTGGTCGCCGAACTGGTTGCCCTTCTCGATGGAAGGCCCGTTGACGGCACCGAAGCCCATGACCTTATTGCCCACGAAGCTGTTGGGAATGAGGGGCGTAAACTCATGACGCAGGAACTTGAAGTAGTTGGCCTTGAAATCGAATTGCGGCTGCTCGCTCATGATTGCACTCCTTTTGTTTGTGAAAGACAAAGGTATTACCTGAAGAAGCTCTAGCCCATCTGCGCATGTGGCACCTATATTATATTGCCCTCATCAGCAAAGGCGCTACGTCCGACGCATACGATTTCCTAACGAAATCCTCCTTATTGTTTAGCTATACTAGACAAAGACGGGGGGAGGCTCCATGAACATAAGCATGTCAATGATCGAAAGCTATCTTGGCAGCTACAACACCGAAAGCAACATCCAAGATGACGCCCTCACGATTCACGGTATGCGTTTCATCTCGGAGGGAAGCCAGCGCTCATCGCGCGAATACGTTTACATCGGACAGGCCCTCGACTATCTCAAGGACACGAGCTATGCGGACGCACTCATTCTCGCCAACGGCAAGAACCATATCGTGTGCCGCGGGTCAGACTACGAAGAACTGCTCAACGAGGTGCTTTCCGCTTTCGATTTTTACAACCGCATCGACGGGTGCCTCCTGAAGGCAGCGGCAGCCGCGCGCCCAATTGCCGAGATGATAGACACGCTTGGGGAAACAACAGACGACCCCTTCCTCGCATTCGGAATAGACGGCTCCCTTCTCGCCGCCGTCAACCTCGACAAGCTACCTGTTCAGGCTTTGCGCACGAGCATCGACGAGCGTGGCAGCCTCGGCGCGCTGTCTATTGGCATGTACTTTGTCGACGAGACGGGCGCCGTGCAGCACGACCTCACCGACGAGGCGCGGGCGACATACGGCCCAGACGGCGAGATGGCGGTAAGCAGGTACTTCTCCCTTGAAGGCGAGCGGGTTGGATTCGTAATGTGCTTCCCGCTCTCCAAAGCTTCAGCTCGGCTGGCCGTCTGTTTGGAAAGCGCTTATGCGCCCTACCTGGCGCAAGCGCGCGAATTCACCGCAGCGACATCGCCCCACCAGTCCCAGCACCTTGCACTCGCAAGCCTCATCGAAGGCGCCAGCGTAACCGACGAAATATGCGACAAGATTATCGGAGCCATCGGCGCTAATGCCGATTTCCATCTCGTCCTCGCGCACAGCCTTGCCATCCGGAATCGCACCCAGCGCCTGTTGTTGGCAGGCGAAATCGAGGCTTCGCCAACCCCGTGCCTGTCGTGCGAGCAAGGCGAGGACGTCGCATTCCTCGTAACGCAAGGCCACCTCGATGACCTTATCGCCCAAGTCCAGCAGCGCTTCGACGCCAAAAGCGTGGCCATCGGCGTATCCATGCCCATGAGCGACGTACGGCAGGCGCCGCGCGCATACCGCCAGGCGTCGTTCGCGTGCGAAGCCCTCGGAGGCGCGGGCGTCCGCTACTGCAGCGATCTCGCGCTGCCGTTCTTCCTCCAAGTGCTCGATGCCGAACCGGCCACCCATGACCTCATCCATCCCGCGCTCGCTCGCCTTGCCGCCTACGATCAGGAAACCGGATCGGATATGCTGGCCACGCTCAACGCCTACGTCAATACCGGCTGCAACCAAGTCGAATGCGCCCGCGCCCTGCACGTGCACCTCAACACGCTGAAGTACCGCCTCAAGCGCATCGTGGAATTGTGCGGAATAGACTTCAAAGACCAAAACGAGCTCTTTTACTTAATGCTGTCGATCAAACTCGCAGGCTAGCGTGCGCATCGCAACTCTATGTTGGACCGCCGTTGACGCGGAGCCGCCCCGGCCAGATACCGGCGCCTCACTCGATGCGCACGATGCGGGCGTGGATGCCGCCGCGCAGGTTCGGCAGGCCCTGGGCGGGATCGAGGTTCCAATCGTCATCGGGGAACAGCATGCCATCGTTGTGCAGCATGGCATCGGAAAGGCCCGCTGCGACTCCTTGCGGGCGCTCGGGTTTCCACCAGCCATGGGGCACGCGCAACGTTGCCTCGGGCTGCGCGCGATCGACGTGCACCATAAGCCCGACTGCGCCGTAAGCTGTCTCGACCCGCACCCATTCGCCTTCCGCAATTCCCTCGCGCTCCGCATCGGCCGGGTTGACGAACGCGCACGGTTCGGGCTCGAGTCGCCTGAGGGACGCAATCTGATGGAAATTGGTGTTGTACGACTTGGCCTCGCGGAAGCCGGCAAACACGGTATACGGGAACTGCTTCCCTTCCGCCGCCTCCGCTGCACCCGGATCGGCGGGCTCGCGGTAGACCGGGCAGGCGTCGAATCCGAGGTCGCGCAGAACCGAGCTGGCGAGCTCGACCTTGCCCGACGGCGTCACGAACGACCCGAGCATCGGCACCCGACGCGGCACGGCAGCCGGCGCGGCGGCGCATGCCTCCTCGAACGTCAGCCCCACGCCTTCCAACTGGAAGTCGAACAGGTCACGGCTCGTCTTCCAGGGGAATCGATGCGCCAACCCCAAGCGGTCGGCCAGGCCCTTCACCACGTCATACCAGCTGCGGCACTGCCCCGCGGGCTCGTAGACCTTCTGGCGCGGCGAGAACAGGGGCGCCTGCTCGTACTGGGGGCCCAGCGCGTCGCGTTCGGCCCACAGGTCGCCAGGCAGCACGTAGTCGGCCAGCTGCGCGGTCGGCGTGATCCAATGCTCGAAAACGACCACGAGGTCCTGGTTCATGAACGCCTCGACGATGCCCTGCTGTCCGGCGTAGCTCATGACCGTGTTGTTGGCGGCGACGATGGCGGCCTTCACCTCGTACGGCCCCTCGCCGCGCATGGCGGCGAACAACGCCGGCGGGACGCTCGCCCACGATTCGGCCATGATGTCGGGCAGATAGCCCACCCCGTCGCGGTCGAGCGCTTCGTTGTAGAGCCGGGCGGCACGCGCCGTCAACAGCGGATGCGATTCGGCGCCGAGCTGGTCGTCGAACAGGGAGGCGTCCGCCGAAGCGAAATCCGCGATCTGCGAAACGCCCATGCCGCCCTCGGGCGGCCCGAACACCTTCTCGCTCACGTTGAGGAACCCGCAGATGGCGCGCAGTATGCACTGCGCCTGGATGGCTGCGGTCGAATTGACCTGCATGTCGGTCGTCGCGCCCCACGGTATGATGGCAGCGCTCGACCCGGCGTACACGCGCGCCGTCTCGCGGATGACGTCGGCACCGATGCCGCAAATCTCCGAGACGGCCTCGGGCGTCCACTGGGCGACGCTGGCCTTCAGCTCGTCGAACCCGATACACGATTCGCGCACGAAGCTTTCGTCGAACAGCTCCTCCCCGATTATCACGTTGATCCATCCGAGAGCGAGCGCCGCATCCGTGCCGTACCGGATGCGCAGATGGTAGTCGGCCAGCATGGCCGTCTCGGTTTCGCGCGGATCGACCACGATGAGCTTCGCCCCGCGGTCGAGCGCCGCCTTCAGGCGCAAGTGCTCGTGCGGCCATCGCTCGGGGCCGCGGTTCTGGCCGAAGAAGACGATGCAGTCGGCCTGGTTCCAGTCGGGCGCGGTCATCCAACCGTAGACCGCGCGGTGGACCTGCGCCGTGTTGCCCATGCACAGCTCGACCGGCGATGTGTAGTTCGGCGTGCCGAGCGCGTTCGCCAAACGGCGCGTGATGCCCCCGAACCCATGGTTGAGCGGCGTTTCGAAAAAGGCGATTGCGCGCGGGCCGTAATCGTCTGCCACCTTGCGCAGGCGCGTCGCGATATCGTCGAGCGCCTCGTCCCACGAGACCTGCTCCCACACCGGTTCGCCGCGTTGCCCTACGTTCTTCAGCGGCATCGTCACGCGATCGGGATGCAGGCGGTACTCGTCGATGCGCGATAGCTTCGAGCATATCGCGGGAAACTCGGGCACAGCTGGCTCGAAGCGCACCTCCCCGTCCTCGACCGTCGCCTTCACCGCGCAGCACGCATCGCAGAACACGCAGTTCGTGAACTTCACCTCTGCCATCATGGCCCCCCTTGGACGCAATCGGCCGGATCCAGATATGCATATGGTACCCGATTTCCGCATGCGCTCCACGGCAAAGAGCCAGCGAGCGACGGAAAGGGGAGACTCCCTTTTCCGTCACGCCCCCATATTTACGAAAGGTCGTCGAGCAGCGCGGTGCAACCGCGCACTACGTCGCGGTAGGTCGCCTCGAAGTCGCCGGTGTACCACGGGTCGGCCACGTTGCCGGACTCGCCGACATAGGAGAGCAGCTTGCGCACCTTGCCCATGCCCTGCTCCCCGAGAATGCGCCGCAGATGGCGGACGTTTTCGTCGTCCATGCAGATGATCAGGTCCCATTCGGCATCTTCGCCCTGCTGTATGCGGCGGGCGCGATGCGGCACGATGGGCACGCCCTCGGCCTTGAGCTTGTCGCGCGCCGGCGGGTAGATGGGCATGCCGATTTCCTCGTTGGTCGTGGCCGCAGAATCGATCGTGAAGCGCCCGGCGATTCCGCGCTCGTCCACAATATGCTGCATGACGCATTGCGCCATCGTGGACCGGCAGATGTTGCCATGGCAGATGAACAGTATCCTCGTGCGATTCTCCGACATTCCATTCCCTCCCCGAAACGCATCCTGCAGTGAATCATATCATCTCAGAAGACAACTAAAGGCGGTGCGGGAGCCCCTTCTCCCACACCGCCTGCGTCTGACTTATTCTTCCGTAAACTCGGTCGTCTACCCCAGCGGGATCATCTTGTACATGTTGATGCGCCCGACGTTGGCGTCTGCGGCCGTCGCATCGACGCCCTCGAGTTCGCGGGTCACGAAGCCCTGGTCCTCGGCCTCGAACCACAGGTGGTAAACGGCGCCTTCCACCTGGCGGAACCAGAAGTCGCCGAACTCGTCGGTCGTGGTCGTGAGGACCTCGGCCCCTTCGTCGCCTTCGACCCGCATGGTCACGGTCGCGCCGATGATGACCTCGTCGGCGTCCTCATCGATCAGCTGGCCGGCCACCCAGCGCTTGGGAAGGTTGAGGTAGTACACATTGGACTTCGGGTCGAGGCGCTCGGCCTTCGCCAGCTCGTCGGCGAAGTCAGCCTCGTCGCCGAAGCGCAGGCCGCCCACGGCGCACGAGTCCACGCAGCGCGGGACCGTCCAGCCGTCATCGAGCAGGTGCGCGCAGCCCGTGCAGCCCTGCGGGATGTTCAGCTCGGCGTTCCAGTACACGCCCTCGAACTTCTCGGCGATGTCCTCGCGACCCTTCGCCTTCTCGGGGTCGATGACGACCAGGCCGTCCTCGCGCTCCATCAAAACCTCGGGCGCATACTCGCGCAGGCCTTCGGTCTGCGCGCCGATGAGCGGCATGTAGGTCATGTTGACCTTCGGCACGCTGCCGTGCACGGTCTGCTCGACCTTGCACCAGAACTGGCCGGTGTCGGGCTGCTCGGCCGCATAGGGCAGCCAGCTCGTGCCGCAGTGCTCGTCCTTACAGGCAATCTGACAGTTGTGGCAGCCGTTGCAACGCGCGACGTCCACCAGGAATATCTTCTTCGACATTATCGTTTCCTCTCTCGGATGCGTGCGTGAACAGGGGACGGAGGAATGTTCACGCGTTGAGCGCTCTGGGCAAACGTGCCCTCGCTAGCGTGAACATTCCTCCGTCCCCTGTTCACGCTGTTCACGCTGATGTTTCTACTTCACGATCCTTGCGCTAGCCACCAAACCCTCGTCGGGGTCGTAGTCGCGGCCGAACTCCTCGGGGTACTGCTCGGCCAGGGCCAGCACGTCGACCTTCTCGATGTTGACGAGGAAGCCGTTGGTCACCTCGCCCGGCGCGTTCTTCGACGTTGTCGCGTTCGGGCAGATGAGGTTGTTCGCGCCGCCGCGGTCGAGGCCACCGAGCCCCGTGACGATGCTGTCGACGCGGGCGCCGTGGTCCTGGCTGATGACGGACGGACGGATGCGCTCGGTCACGTACGCGCCACCGAGCACACTGCCGCGCTCGTTGAAGATGCGCACGATGTCGCCATCCTCGATGCCGAGGCGACGGGCGTCAATCGGATTGATCCACACGGGCTCGTACTTGTAACCGTCGGGACCGGTGATCTTGCAGGTCTCGATCTCGCGCAGCCACGTCATGTCGTCATGCTGAGCATGCACGCGCCAACGCGGGTGGTTGGACATCATGAGGAATGGATAGTCCTTGCCGCGGTCGTTGGTCAGGCGCTCGTGATGGGCCTCGGACTCCTCGATCCACTTCGGCACGGGCGGGCGCTCGCCGTCGTCGCCCCAGCAGTCGGCGATGCCGGTCGCGTAGAACTCGATCTTGCCGGTCGGCGTGGCCAGCGGGTTGTTCTCGGGATCCTCGTAGAAGGCGCGCATGCCGATGGGATCGGCCTTCCATTCGGCCTCGTCCTTGAAGCGAATGGGCAGATAGCCCTTCTGCAGGAATTCGCCATAGGGCATGTGCTCCTGGCAGCCGCCGAGCGTGTAGCTGCGCAGCTGCAGCGAGTCGAAGCCCGGCTCGCCGAAGACGTGCTCGGTCGACATCTCCATCTGGTTGACGAAATCGTCCTCGTCGGTGCCGGCCGACTCGGTGTTCTGCGCGTTGGCCATCGGCGGGTAGACCCAATGCTCCCAGAGCTCCTCGGCAAGCCCGAGCTTCTCGGCGATGGCCAGCACGGCCTCGGCGTCGGATTTGGCCTCGCCAACCTCCTCGACGGCTTTCTCCTCAAGCACGACCATGTCGTTCTCGCCGCACTGGCTGGACGTCGCGATGTCATGCTCCTCGAATTTCGTCGAGATGGGAAGGATGATGTCGCCGAACATGGTGTCGTTTTCCATCCAAGGATGCTCGACCAGGTAGAACTCGATGGACGGATGGCGCAGGGCCTCCTGCATGCGGTTGCCACCGTTCCAGCACGTCGACCAGCAGGGCGTGTCGGTCCATATCATGTGAATCTTCGAATCGCCCTTCATGGGGTACTGCCATTGCGTGAACTGGTCTTCGCGCGGCAGGCCTGCAACCACGCGGCCGTACCAGGTCAGCGGGTGCTCTTCGTCATAGTCACCGAGAATCGCCTCGGGCACGAGCGTCTGCGGGATGAAGTTGATGAGATCGGTGCCCGCCACATGGCCCGTGAAGCCGGCCCACATGAACGTGCCCCATTCGCCATGCGGCAGCGGGTTCAGGCTGCCCATGCCATACAGGCCCCATTCCATCATCTTGAACATGTTCTGACCGGGCTTGCCCACGCCTTGCATGGCCAGAAGCGCGATCTCCAGACGCGCCGGCTCGGTGGCGAAGCAGCTGCGGATGTAGCCGCCGCCGTTGCAGTGCACGGTCGACACCTTGTGCGTTGCCCAATAGTGCGCGAGCGCCTTGATGTCGGATGCCGGCACGCCGCATTTGCCCTCGGCCCATTTCGGAGTCTTGGGCTGACCGTCGGCACCGCCCAGCACGTAGTCTTTGAACCAGTCGAAGCCCTCGGTGTGCGTGGCGATGTAGTCCTTGTCGTAGGTGCCCTCGATCAGCCACGTCCATGCGATGGCGAGCCACAGTGCCGCGTCGGTGTTAGGCAGCGGGGAAATCCACTTGTCAGCATGTATTGCCGCACCGTAGTTCAGGTCGGGGCAGATGTAGATCTGCTTGATGCCAATCTCGGACCAGAAGTAGCTGATCTTCGACGCCATCTGGCCGCCCCAACCCCACGGCGTGGTCTCGGGGTCGCAGCCCACGCAGATGACGGCGTCGGCGTTCT
>CAMOLA010000041.1 GCA_946618265.1 uncultured Eggerthellaceae bacterium | reverse complement strand
TCACGAGCGGGTCCGCCTCCTCGTCGAGCAGCGCGTTGATGGTGTCCTCTACCGTCTTTCTGACGAGCTCCCTGATGTCGGACCTTATGGCGTCCTCGTCGAATGATACGATGGGGTTGGACATGGCTTAAGCCTCCTAGCATGATCGGTTTCTAGACAATTCCAATCATACCGACGGCGAGGGCCATGTCTTTGTTTCTCTAGACGTGTTCAGCTGTCAAAGTGCGCAAGTAATTGTACGTTACCGTACCGGGTGCAGAGCGCCGTCGATTTCGTCGCGTACCGCCGCGCGATCAGCTCGAACGGGAAGGAGATGTCGACGTCGTTCACGTCCTCGGTGAGCCATTCGTCCAAGACCAAGATCTCGTAGCGTGCGCGCTTCTTCAGGGCTTTGGTGTTCGACCGCTCGGTGGCGGCGGCGAGCTCGTCGCGCTCCATCAGCGGGTCCGGGAGCCGCACGTACCGTGCGCTCCTGCAGGCTTGCTTCGCGAGGCAGCAGGGATATTGCTGGTCGCTATAGCAAGCTGCAGTATGCCAAAATTAACGAGTTGGTTGGTTGCAATCGGCTACTATGATTGACGAGCTGCATTCGGCTAGCGGCGCACCGTCGCTTAATCGGTGTTTTGTCCCAGACAAAGGAGGCGTCATGAAACGCAGACATAACGAAACCACTATTTGGGAGATTGCAGACTACTGGTCGGGAATCGTTGACGAAAGCGACCTGAGCGTGGACTGGGCCGAAGCCGAGGAGAGGTGCTGGAGATGCGGTTCGGTGAAAGAACTCACGAGGTGCCATATCGTTCCCCACTCCCTGGGCGGGGGTGACGAGCCCTCTAATTACGTTATCCTTTGCCGTCAGTGCCACGAGGAAGGCCCCAACGTCAGCGACCCCGAAATCATGTGGGATTGGCTTATGGCCTACAGCTGCAATCATTATGATGCTTTCTGGCAAATAGAGGCCGAGCACGAATACGCGCGCATATACCAGAGAACGATAAACGATGACCTGCTGTTTTTGGAGCAAAGCGGAAAGGTTGACAAGGGGGAGTTGGAAGCTGCTATTGCAGATGCGTTCCGTCGTTCCACGAAGCACTTTGGGCAGGGCATGCCCAACAAAGCGACAATGGCGGGTGTTTTCCGGATGATGCTTAAAAACCTCGCTGTTAGCATGGGGGTAACGCTACCAGACATGAGAAGGCGGAGCCTCACGCGGCTAAGTAACCCGGACTTTTGTCGGCGTTAGACGCTGACGTAACGAGGGTGTTGGCGCTGAGCATAATTAACGCGGATTAATGATGCCCGGCGCCAACAATCGGAAACAACACGCTCGCATTCCATGTTTTAAGATGTGGGATATGCAGCAAATACGCAACCACTGGGGCGATCACTTCAGCAGATTTGCAAGCGTTAGCTCATCGGTTTTTCGTTTTCCAAGCTTAGATGAGTAAGCGTGAATTGCGGAGGTGAGCTTATCGGGATCGTTCCAATACCCATGCAGAAAGTTCCCCGTTTTCACTTCTTTCAAGCCAAGGCATTGAACGCAATACCCGCTCGGCGTAAGCTGACGATCCAGCCTGCTCTTTCTGCGCCAGTCTTCATATGCTCCCTCAGCGTGAATCACGAGCATCTCAATTTCCGGGGCCGTAATAAAGCTCTTTACCAATGCGACGTCCCGGTTCATTCGCGACAGAGAGAACTTTGCGCTTCGGCTGTCGACGATGCGGGCCAAAAGAAGTCCCTCGGATCCCTCAACAGCGTAATTCTGTCCAAAGAATCTTTCTTCGATGTCCTTGGATTTGCGCAAGCGCGTAAATGGCTTGAACGTAATGGGGTCTTTCACGATTCGATCATTTGGAACAATCAGCTTTTCTGCATCTACCAACCGTTGGATAACAACGCCCTCAGCAGTCCCCTCGCAACTGAATAGCACATAGCGAGAAAGCAAATCTTCGACGATGCTACCCATTGACACACGCCCTTACATAATCGCGCATCGCTTGTACATCGGGGTACCGTGGCATCGAGCCACGAATGATATTGTTGTTGATGACGGCAGACTTTTTATTCTCGATGCGATTGATGGAATCCGCATATTTCACCACCGATGTTCGCCAATCCTCATCTCGAACAAGTACGTACACTGCATCCTTTCTCCTGACGGAGTCGAGGATTTCCGGATAGTGGGTTGAAAACACCAGCTGAGCACCATGCGGATTGGTTATCGGGGAGGCAAAAAGCTCGATTACCGTAGCTACAAGCGAGCGATTGAGGCTTTCCTCAATTTCATCCACGATGAAATAGCCCCCCTGTTTGAGGATCCCTATTGCATGGTCGATCAACTCGGCTCCCTCGATGGTTCCCCGCGAGAGCATGGCAACGGCGGCCTCCATTCCAACGATGCGCTCCTTTTCTCCCTTGAACGCAAGGTGAAAGACCTGGGCCTCTGGGTCCCAGGAAAGCTTTTCAACGCTTCCATCAAAGGCTTGGATGACTTCGGTTGGCATGGTTATCGCAGGGAGCTGGCGCGACAGCGAACCGACCGCTAATGGAGCCCTATTTGTGACGAAAACGGCTATAGACGTTCGGTCGTTCAGAAATCTGCGAGCATCATCCGGAATCGAAAGGTCTCCATTACGGCGCAAGCGGACCGTGGCATTCTCTTTGAACTTATCGGCGTCGACAAGGACGGAGCGCTTCGGCCTCGAGGACGAAAGCATCCATATGGTTTCATCGGTATAGATGAACGACTCCCGCATGTCAGATGTGGCCGAAAACCAATCGGTCATCGATCTTGTAATATGGGATTCAATCAGATAGTAGTTTCCCTCGTGCCAAAAAATGGATCGGATCGTGACTTCCTTATTGAGTTTCCCCAAGCGCTTTTGGGGCAAAGAAAACTCCCTCATCTCATATGTGCCCGTAAGCTGAGTTAGGACAAATCGAAGTAGATTTAACAACGTTGTTTTACCTGAAGCGTTAACGCCCGATATTCCTATGACGTTCAGGGCATACACTGAGCCCGCCTGCCCGATTCTGCTCACATCGCCTATCGCTTCCGAATCGAGCTGCTTAGCCACCCTGTCAGTAGCGATTAGATCGAGGGACACAGTTCCGTTTTTGAATAGCGACGCCCCTTCGACTTCGAAGTGCAGCAGCTTCACGGCTTCCTCCTCGGCATTACAGATAAACATATATTGTGGTTATTAGTGTATCTTAATTCGGAAGCCAAAATATACAGAGAATAAAAAACCCGCGTGCCTCCTCGTTGTTAGACAATATGGCCAAAGCCCGCAATGGTGACCCGCGCCCGAGAAGGTCGACCTGGTGCAGGTTGCGCTTTCGGCACATGTCCATCACGGCCTGTTTGAGTTCGGCGTGGCATTTGTCGGTGGCGTGGTGCTTGCCCCCGGCGCGCCATTCGCTCTCGTGCGTCATCCATTCCCTTATGGGCTCGTCCTTCGAGCGCACGCTGCAGAAGACAATGTGGCAGTGGATGTTGCCGGACTCGTTGTGGCCCTCCGGGTGCGTGAACACGATTCCCTGGTGGCCGCCGAACCATTCGTGAGCGAAGCCGACGGCCATTCGGTGGGCCTCGTCGAAGGTGAGCCCGACGTCCTTGTCGCGCGGGTCGAAACTGAGCACGTAGTGGTGCGACTTCACGTCGCCCTTGGCGGCGTTCTTGCCGTAGAGGCGGTTCGTCTCCATGGCGGCCATCGGGTACTCGAACGGCTCGCAGTTGATGCCGTCCATGAGGAAGTCCTCGCGCACGATTGGCCGGCCCTCCCCGTCGCGCAGCATTTTCCCGGAGAGCTCGTCGTGCTGGTACATGAGGTAGTCGATTGCCGCTTCGTAGTCCGCGTTCTTCGACGGGATGTGCTTGATTATCGCCATGGGATCACCGCCTCCTCTTCGGGAGCTTGCCGCCCGCCATGGCGGTGAGGGTGCGCGCCGCCTCCCTGATCTCGGCGAGGGCGTCGAGCGTTTGCCTCCTCAGCATGCGCCGCAAGGCACATGAGTTGCGAAGGCGAACGTTGCGTGGTTTGCAGGTGAACGCTGGAGCTGAGGTCCGCTGCGGCGGTTTCGGCGGTTAGAATCTGTTGGTTGGCGGTGTTCGCCCATGCCGGGTTTGCCTTCTTCAAAGGAAGGAGGTGGATTATGAATGTCCGAGTTTCTGGACGAGCTCAACGGCGTGGCCTCGGTGCTCACCATCGTGGGTTTCGTGCTTCATTGCGCGGGGCGATTTGCCACCCGGCGGCGGCGTAATAAGAACGACCGGACATAAGCCCGGTCGTTAAGCCTCCGTCAAACGGCAACCCGGCTGTCCTCAAAGCGGCGGGCACCGCTGACTTTTCACATGTTAGCACAGACCGCGCTTTCGCGGTAGTCGCTAACGGAGAACGTCACCGAAGCGGCACGGGATCATCGGTCGGCGCCCTTCTTCAGGCTGCAGTCGGTGCAGAGCGCCTGGCAGTTGTCGTATGTCGTGTGGCTGCCCTGGCTCAACGGCGCGGTGTGTTCGCCGTGCATCTGGTCGGGCCCGAACTCCATGCCGCAGATGGCGCTGCGGCGGTCCTGCTCCTCGTACATGGCGAGCTTGTCGCGGCGGTCGTCAGATACAGGGAGACGGTTCTAGCGTGTCGTCATCACCGGCAACCTGACCCGCAATCCCGAGGTCCGCGCCACCCAGTCCGGCAACTGCGTCATGAGCATGACGGTCGCCGTGAACGACCGCCGCCGCAACTCCGCGGGCGAGTGGGAGGACGCGCCCAACTTCGTCGACGTCACGATGTTCGGCAACCGCGCGCAAGTTTCGGAAATCAAGTGCCCTATTTTTTGAAGGTTGGGGTTGTCCCAATTGCCTTTTCTGGGGTTTTGGGACGGCTCCTGAGAATTTTCGGGCGTTTTCGACCTGCGAGAATGAGGGTTGGATCTGGTGGCAAACGCGTTCGCCGTATCGGTCGAATATAGCATATGAACTGCGAAAATGCAGTTCATAGTACCCCTTTTCCAGACTCCTCATAGGGGCTTGAGATTTTTTTGGCGCAAACTTGACACAAGCAATTATCGGGCTCTGGCAGGTAGGGTCTCGAAATATCGCCACTTTTGAATCTAGACCCGCACGGCCCGTTCATGCGCGACGTCGACGAGCTCATCCACTCGTTCATATGATGGTCTACGGAGCATAGGAGAACCGGGAGGGCGTCGACGTGAAATAACCCCAGTTTCGTTGACAGCTTGGTGGCTACCTCGCCGCCCTCTGGTGGACGAGCGCCTCGATTCGCGCAAGGTCGTCGGACGGGTAGTACGTATAGATCAGGTCGAACGGGCTTACCACGACCTTGCGCACCCCCTCTCCGAAGTCCTCACGAATCGAGTCGGGCACGACTTTCGAGCCGAAGTTCCCGAAGGCCTCGATGTTGTCGAGCGCGGCGTATATGCGCGCCTCCACCTTCGCGGACGTCACGCGCGCTACATCCTCGGCGAAGCGCTCGGAGTACTCCAGCCTAGGCATGCGCGGCCCGCTTGCTCTCGACGGCCGCCTTCAGGTCCTCCCGTGACGTGTAGTAACGCCCGGCCTCGTAGTCGGCGCGCGACGCGCGAAGCGCCTCGGACATTCGCGCCTCGTAGAGCGCCTCCTCCACGGCCTCGGCGATTTCGCGGTCGTGGACCTCCTGGGACATGAACAGGTACTTGCCGCGCCCGTTCTCGGTGATGTAGACGACCTCCCTGTCGGCGATGGCCTTTATCGCGCGCTGCTCGTTCTTGAGCGCCGTCGAGGGGTAGATTGCCGGCATTCCGCTCACCTGCTTTCGTTCACCTTATTACGGACTCTATTGCGGACTTATTGTAGCATGTCCGAACGGCGCATCGCAGTATCGAACGGCATCTTCCCCCAACGAGACGAATCTTCGAGCGGCAATGAGCCACGATGCGCTAACCGCGTCGGCTATCAGCTTCGCCGTCATCATCGCGATCACCTCCAATAGGTCCATATCGCAGTATATACGTGCCTCGACGATCGTTTGGCCCGATGGGCGGGAGCGAACGCGATTGCGATTGCCCGTGCGGCTAGCTCGTATCGTCCGCATTGTACTCACATGCTGAATAATGTAAAATATTCAGCGCAGATGTACAACTGAGGAGGGCAAGGCGAGCGGGCTTCTCGAAATAGCGCAGGCCGGCAACGGCTACGTAACCGCCGCCCAGGCGACGGCCGCGGGCATCCCCAGGCGCTGCCTGGCGGAGGCCGTCGAGAGGGCCGAGCTCGTCCAGGTCGACCGCGGCCTCTACGCGCTCCCCGGGACGTGGGAGGACCCCTTCCTCGTGGCGCAGCACCGCTTCGCGAGGGGCGTCTTCTCGGACGAGACGGCGCTGTTCCTCCATAATATGACGGACCGGGCGCCGTTCTCGCTCACCATGACCTTCCCCAGAAGCTACAACACGGCAAAGGCGAGGGCCGCCGGGATCGTCTGCCGCTCTTGCGCCGACGACGTGCTGGAGCTGGGCGTCTGCCTGGTGAGGACGAGCTACGGGAACGCCGTTCGCGCCTACGACCTGGAACGCACGCTCTGCGACCTGGTGCGCGGCCAGGAGGTGGTAGACGACCAGGTCGTGTCGCCGGCGATGCGGGCTTACGTCAGGAGGGCCGACCGAGACCCCGTCAAGCTCGTTGACTACGCCCGCGCCCTCGGCGTGGAGGGGAAGGTCCGGACTTACATGAAGGTGCTCCTATGAGGACAAGGAACGCGATGCAGCTGAAGGCGCGCGTGAACTCCCGCGCCAAGGAGGCGGGGACACCCGCCTGGCAAGAACCGACCATGTCGGCTCTTGAACGAACGGCTTCTCGAGCGCATATCCCTTTCGCCCTGGCGCGACTGCGTCGTCCCATCCCGCGTCGTTTGCCGTGCAAACCCAGATAGGGTACAATCTGGGTACATTGACGATTGGAGGCAGGAATGGCTGCGGTGACCATGCCCGCGAGGACCGCGGAGATAAAGTCCAGGAGCACCGAGCAGGTGAAGGCCGACGCCACCAGCGTGTACGCCCGCTGGGGCCTGAGCCTGAGCGACGCCATCAACATTTTCCTGGTGAAGTCCATCGAGGTGGGCGGCCTTCCCTTCGAGATGCGGCCCGAGCCCCCGTCCTACGAGGCCCTCTCGATGAGGGCCTACAAGGCCCCGCTCAACGCCGACGGCGTCGCGGTTCTCCCCGCAGAGTGGGACGACGATGAGTAGCGGCGGGCAAGGCCCGCAGGTGTGGGAGGTCTGGCACGCGCGCTTCGACTTCTCCGAGGGACGCGGGTACAAGTACCGTCCCGTCATCGTGGTGGGGCTGCGCGAGGACGGAAGCCTCGTCATGATGGTGACCGGCGCGGCGAGCAAGCTTTCCCTGCCGCATGACTACCTGATACGAGACTGGCGAGAGGCCGGGCTCGACAAGCCGTCGATCGCGCGGGCCGACAGGATCGCGGAGATCCCCGCCGGCTACCTCGGCACGGCCGGGCGCATCGGGAGGCTGAGCGAACGCGACATCGAGGCCATAAAGCGCGTGCTGGCCGCCGTCGCCGGGGAGTGATACAGGGGGTCGGTTCTAGTGTGTCATGCGCTGATGACACGCTAGAACCGTCCCCTGTATCCCCGGATGACGCCGCATGAACGGGAGCGCGTCCCCCTGTTCACCCGGGGAGATTGGTTGGGACATGAGGATTTACGTTGTGAGGCACGGGGAGACCGAGGCGAACGCGCTCGGGATCTTCCAGGGGCGGATGGACGGGAAGCTCGCCGAGAGCGGCCGGGAGCTCGCGCGGGTGACGGGCAGGGCGCTGGCGGGAGTCGCGTTCGACGCGGCGTTCTCGAGCCCGCTGTCCCGCGCCCGCCTCACGGCCCGGGAGATGCTGGGGGAGAGCGGGAACGGCTCGGTCCCGCTTCGGATCGACGACAGGCTGCTCGAGATCCATATGGGCGACTACGAGGGCAGGAGGTTCCGCCCGGGCGAGCGCGAGGTCGACGCGGAGCTGTGCCGGCTGTTCTTCGAGGACCCGTTCCGCTTCCCGGGGTTTCCGGGCGGCGAGGACGCGGGGGACGTCTGCGCGCGCACGCAGGGGTTCCTGCGCGAGCTGGCCGAGGGGCGGCTCGGGGACTTCGAGAACGTTCTGGTGTCGACCCACGGCTTCGCGCTTAGGGCCATGCTTAACGGGCTGTACGGCGACCCCGCCGATTTCTGGCAGGGCCACGTGCCGTACAACTGCTCGGTCAGCATCGTGGACGCCGAAGGCGGGGTCTGCCGATTGCTCGAGAGCGACAAGGTGTACTACGACGAGTCGCTCTGCGTCGATAGGTATGCGGCGTATTAGGTGTGGGGGCGTGGATGGTGCGCGTTGGTGGGTGCGGCGTTTCGTAGCCCGTCGATGCGCGCGGATGTTTCTATCCCAGCCCGGCGTCGCCGGGCTTTTCTTTTCTGGAATCGATTGCGGGGGCGTGGGGGGCGAGTAGTAACAAGCCTGTCGCGCAGATAAACCCTTACGTTGAGCGGTCCCGCCCCTTCACATTCGGCCTGCTCGCTGGCCAGTACAAGTTTGGCAACATCGATTCGCGCAACGACGAGGTGGTAGAGCTCTTCGGGACGGTGTAGCGCATGAACCTATTGCTCGATACCAACGTCCTGCTCTTCGGGATGGCCGACGGCCAGCGCCTCGACCGCGAAAACCCACGATGCAGTGCGGCACGATTTTCAGATCCATTCGGTCCAGCCACGTGCGTTATGCGATAATTTGAGCGCATCGCTAATCAATCATCGGATTGCAAGGGGTTGGGTCATCATGGGTGTTATCCGGAGGCAGATGGCGGCAAGGCGCATTGAGGCAATGCTTGCGATGTTGGCGGTGGCGTTCTTCATCGCGATTGCGCAGCCGGGCGTTGCGTGCGCCGAGCAAACAGGCGATTCAGGCTCTGATCTTTCACTTGAGGCTGGCATGCTGCAGGAGCAACTTGCGCAAGATGAGCTTACGGCAGAGGCGCGGGACGGCGCCCCCGTCGTCCAGAAAGATTGGGATTTGGCCGAAGGCGCGCAGGTGCCGGATGCCGCGAACCAAGGCGTGCCGAGCGTCGGTGCGCAGGGCAAGGCGCTTACGCCCATGGCGGTCTCGGACGCGGTCGAATTGGCCGGCGGCACGATGAGCGTTCAGGGGAATTCCGATCAAAGCTTCAGGTTCGTGCTGCGTTGGGGCGCGAAGCCGCTTGATCTCGACTCGCACATTGCCGGCTACCGCCCTGATGGCAAGTCCATCCACGTGTACTACTCCTCAAGTAGCGCGTCCTATGGCGGTGGAACATACTGTACGCTAGATCACGACGACGTCGACAGCTATGGGCCCGAAACCATCGACCTGGCTTCCACCTCGAATTATCCTTGCTATTACTATATCCACAATTTCAGCGGAAGCCCCAAGATGACGACTTCCGGGGCGCACGTCGATATTTACAAGGGCGGAAAGCTTGTCAAGTCGATTTCGATTCCCCTGACGGGGTCTGGCCGTTATTGGAATGTTGGCGTGGTCAAGAACGGCCAACTCTCGATTAAGAACACCATCACCTCGAAGCCGGATGTCAGCTACTCGAGCATCGACAACCAGCCGGCCACGGTCACGCCTTCGCCTACTCCTTCTCCCGCGCCGGTGCCTTTGACCACGATCACCCGCAAACGCGTGTATCCCGACTATGCGCACAAAGCGGGCATGCTCAATCACTACATGGTCAACGCGGATTACGTCGCGAAGGCGTATCCTGATTTCGCGCATTTCACGGGCACGCGCTACGTCGTGCCCGGGCTTGAGTACTCGACGGCAGCGGGCGGATGCGACGCGCAGGTTCCGCAGGGTATGTGCGTAACCAACGAGTACATCATCATCAGCGCGTACTGCGCGGGCGATAAGCTTCACGGGATGGCGAAATCCACTCCCACGACGGCCGCCAATTCCCAGTACGTCGCCAAGGATCTAAAGGTGCACTCAAAGAGCGGCAAGGTGCATGACTCGGCGCTCTACGTGCTTAAGCGGGACGGGACCTATGTGGCGACGGTTACGCTGAACGGCATCGCATCGATCAAGAATGGTAGCCATGTGGGCGGCATAACGTTCGATGACGATAATCTATGGATCGCCTCGAGCACGCATAGGGACGGAAGCGGCAATCTGCAAGAATTCAAGATTCCGTACTCGAGGTTGACGACCGCACTGCAGGGCGGGAGCAACGTCAGCATGACGGTATCCGAAAGCGACCTGGTCAGCCTTGTCGGCACGGGAAACAAGCTGAACTCGGCTTCGTTCAACACGTATGACGGCATGTCAGGTCTTCTGTGGGTGGGCAACAACAAGACCGACGAAAACACCCCGTCATGCAACGTCGTGGGTTACCGGATCAACGGCTCGACGGTGGCTGCCGAGCAATGGTACCGAGTCCCTGCGGGCGGCAACGGCGCAACGTTCATGCACAAAGATGGGCGCACGTACCTTGCACTCAACATTTCGCCCGGCCGCGCCGACGATTCGCGGATGTTGATCTGGGATGTCACGAACAAGAAAAATGCGGTGTTGAGCGAGTTGGCCGCCAAGGTGTACGTCCTTCCGCCAATGTTGGAGGAGTCGTACGTGAAGGACGGCAACATCTACACGGTCTACGAAAGCGGCGCCTCCGTTTACGCATGCTTCGACAAAAGCGGTTCCGAAGCATTGAAGTCGGGGCGGGCCAAGACGAGTGTTGACGAAATATGCGTCGGCAGCGTGTTCGATGTCCTGAACGGCAGGCCCACGGGACTGATCGGCAACATGATAGCGCAGCTGAAGTTGGACCGTTCGCGTATCAGCGTTGCGTGCCCGGTCAACGTGACGCTCCTCGATTCGTTCGGTGAAGTGGCGGGACGGATCGTCGATGGGGAAGTGGACGAGGAATCGCTTGCGTCCGGTATCGGCGCATGGGTCGACGGGGACGTGAAGAATTTTATCGTGCCGAACGACGAGGGATATTCGGTTCTGATCGAGGCGACGGATTCGGGCACGATGGACGTGCAGGTCACGCAGTATGGCAACGAAGGCCAGGTGACGTCAACGGTCAGCTACGACGACATTGCGCTGGCTGCTGGCGGCACGCATGAGGCGTCGCTTATGGAATACGATGAGGAGAACGCCGACACTGCTGCGAGCCGATTCGAGTTGCAAGGTGTCGAAGGCGCCGTTTCGGCGACATCTTCGGTCGATGATGCTTCGACGCTCTCCGTCGCTGAGTTGACCATCCTGACGGACGGTCAGGGCACTGCGACATCGAGCCAGACGGTTACGGTTGGCGACAGCGTGACGTTGACGGCGCATCCCGATGAGGGCATGGTTTTCGACGGCTGGTACGAAGTTGCCGCTGATGGGGCTGATGGTGCCGAAGGGGCTGATGGCCAGGGCGATGGCGGTGATGGCGGTGCCTTGGAAGGTGATTTGCGTTCAGGCGAACCCGTGTTCACGCTTGACGTTGATCGCGCTATGACGCTTGTCGCGCGGTTCTCGCCGGAGCCGGCGGCTCCCGGTTCGGTGACCGTCGAGGGCAACGGAAGCGTCGTTGCCGAATTGGACGCTGATGGAGACGATGGCGAAGACGACGAGTACTACGACGAAGAAGATAGCGAGTACTACGACGAAGAATACGACGAGTATTACGACGAAGACGAAGGTGACGAGGGCGAGGACAGTTATTACGACAGGCGCACCGTTTTCTACGACGACGGGTCCAACTACGATTTCGACCAAGTCGTGACATTGCGCGCGCTCGAGGTGGAAACGAGCTTATTCGATGGCTGGTATGTCGATGGCGAATGCCTGAGCACGGACGAGACGTGCCAGTTCGATCCGTGGGAGGAAAAGCGTCTCGTGGCGAAGTTCCGGGATACGGATCCGGCGACAGTCGAAGTGCACGCCGAAGGCCGTGGCTATGCCGATTTGACTCGCAACGATGCCAAGGTTGGTGGCAAGGCCGTTGCCGAGGCGGCAAACCGCAACGGCGGGGAGTTCGAAGGCTGGTTCGTAGGCGACGAGAAGGTGTCCGACGAGCTGGAATACGAGTTTGCGATCGAGGGCGATACGAAGCTTACGGCGAAGTTTGCAAGTGTATCGCCGACCATGGGATCGGTGCGCGTTAGCGCGCTCGGATCGGGAAAGGCGTGGGTTAATAACAATCCGGTCGACTACGACGACGAGCTGTTGAACAGCGAAGATGCCGAGTCATCGATTAACGTAGAAGACGGTACGTGGACGACGAGCATGACGGCGCCCGAGGAAGACCTTGCCGTTCTTTATGCGCATCCGACGAAGGAGGATGTGAGCCTGCTGGGTTGGTATTGCGACGGAGAATTCGTGGGCGCCACCCAGCTGAGCCCCGTCGAGGTCAGGGACGGCGTGAGCGTGGTTGCATGGTTCAGCGACGCCGACGTGACGCTTACGACGAAGCTTACGGGAGCATCGGCTTCGAACAAGACAGAAATCGAGCAGTCTGACCGGATGGTAGATCCGGGGAGCGGATGCTGGGTTGATATTTCCCTCGATGACAAGACCACGTTCCTCGGCTGGTATGAGGATGGCAAGCTGGTGAGCCAGGACCAATACTACGAGTTTTGGACCACTCGCAGCCGCGTGTTGGAAGCGCGCGTTAAGGATCAGCACGCGGCTGCAAAGCCCGCTCCTGCTGCGGTTCCGGCGGGTCACCTTGCCGTAATCGGTGGGTCAACCTATCGCGTTGCCAATTCCGTAGCTGGCACGGTCATATACCAGAAAGCGCCCAAGAAGGCCAAGTCCGCGATCGTTCCCGCAACCGTGAGGATCAACGGGCGCGTTTTTGCGGTTACGGGGATAGCCAAGGGCGCATTCAAAGGAACCAAGGTCAAGAAGGTAACCGTCAAGACGGCAAGGCTCACGAAGGCGTCAGTCAAGGGCTGCTTCAAGAGCGCCAAGAAGCTGAAGACCGTGAAAGTTCCCAAGGCAAAGAAGAAAGCTTACAAGAAGATCTTTGCCAAGAAGAACAGCGGCAAGAAGGTCAAGGTCAAATAGCCGGCACGCGAAAGCTTGCGCGAACGGGGTCCGCGTCCCCGAGTGAAACGGGTCTTCCAGGAGAAGTGTTTCCGAATTGCCAAAAACGACCCCCTGGCAATTCGCGAACCTATTAGGGCGACCGAAAGGGGCCGCGTTTCGCGCGCGCCGGCAAAATGCCGCCCTCATTCACGGTGCTTGGCCTTTCGAGTGGGTCGGATGAAACCCGCCCCTGGGAAGTGTTTCATCCTGAAAGGCTTACGGCGGTCACTGACCGAAAGGGGGTCAAACATGACAATTTGGGGAGTCTCCCCAAATTGTCATGTGAAACACTTCCCCCGGGTCCGCTTCACCGTGCGCGTTTACGACTTGTCTGGGTGCATTACCTTACATCGCTTTCTTGAAAAAGAAAGGTTACGACTATATCATTATATTGTCATCGAGGAAAAAGAAAGGTTGCAGATGGGAAGCTACGTCGAGCGCTACTGGGTGTCCGATGCGTCAGGCATGAACAAAGCCGAGCGCATGGGCGGGGCGTACCGCCCCTACGTGCCCGACATGCTCGAAGGCTTCGAGCTCATGATGGAGCCGTCATGCGCGGCTGCCGTTGCACGGGCGAGCGAGGCCCTGCGGGCGCTTCAGGACGCGGGCTCGCTCACCGACACCGAGCCGCTCGCGCGGCTGCTGCTGCGCGCCGAGGCGGTGTCGTCGTCGCGCATCGAGGGGCTCGAGATGCCGGCGGGCAAGCTGCTCGAGTACGAAGAGCTCGACCGGCTCGGCGTGGAGCACCGGCTCGACTCGACCGAGGCGCATGTGCTCGGCAACCTCCATGCGCTCGTCGACGGCCTGGCTGCCGTGGGGCCCGGCCACGCCTTCACCGTGGAAGGCATCTGCGGGCTCAACCGCGCGCTGCTCGTGGGAACGCGCATCGCCGACGCCGGCGGCGTTCTGCGCGAGGCGCAGAACTGGATCGGCGGCAACCGCGTGAACCCGGTGGGCGCCGCCTACGTGCCGCCCGAGCCCGAGCTCGTGCCGGCGCTCATGGAGGACCTGGCCGCGTTCCTCAACGCGACCGAGTTGCCGCCCGTGGCCGCCGCGGCCGTCGCGCACGCGCAGCTCGAGACCATCCACCCCTTCGCCGACGGCAACGGCCGCGCGGGCCGCGCGCTCGTGCACGTCGTGTTGAAGGCGGCCGGCCTCGCGCGGGCGACGGTGCCGCCCGTCTCGCTGGTGCTCGCGACCGATCGCGAGCGCTACGTAGCCAACCTGGTCGCCTATCGCGCGGATGGGGACGTAGGTTGCAATACCGCCGTGAACGGCTGGGTGGAGTACTTCGCCAATGCGACGACGCTCGCCTGCGAACGGGCCGCTGACTTCGAGGCGCAGCTCGCCGAGATACGCGGGGGGTGGCTTGCTCGCACGGGCTTCCGCGCGGGGTCTGCGGGCAGGCTTCTGATCGACCTGCTGCCGGGGACGCCGGCGCTCAGCATCAGGACAGCGCAGGAGCTGACTGGCCGAAGCTACCCAGCTGCGCGATCGGCGGTACTGGCGCTCGAGGAAGCGGGTATCCTCCACCAAAGCTCGAAAAACCGCAAGAGCGGGATCTACGTCGCGCGCGAGGTCGTCGACGCCTTCAACGCCTACGAGCGGGCGCTTGCCACGACATCGGGCGACACGTCGGCCGAAAAGCCGCGACGGCACGTGCCGCAGAGGGCGAGGCGGGTGTGACTCTGGTGATGCGGCCATGTCGTTCGAGCGAGCCTACGCTGGCGAGGAAATCGCATCGAGCGCGCCCATGCGAAACCGTCTCCCTGTGTCGTCTCCCCGCATCATGCGCTGACGACGCACCAGAGCCGTCCCCCTGCATCATGCCTGGTGAAGTCCATCGAGTAGCAAGCGCGACGCATTACTTTCTCCTGATGATGGGACGGTAATCCCATATCTCGCGTATAACATACGGTATTGGAATTTCTCTAAGCAGAAACTTGGGGGGGTGCCAGAAGGGGCCGCGTTTCGCGCGTCTGGCAAGATGCCGCCCTCGTATACAACCTGCGTTTCTTTCCGCATGAGAGGGGACGTGCTCCTGTGAAACACTTGTCCTGGGGCGGGTTCAGGCGTTCATTGCGCCTTCAGCCAGCATGTCATGCGGGCTTTTGTCCCCGATCCGGTATTCTGCTTCGCATCGCCAGCGCGCCGCCCCGGCGCACTGACCGAAGGGGAGACTCCCTTTCGGTCAGTGACCGCCGTTAGCCTTTCGGGATGAAACACTTCCGCCCTGGGAGACCCGTTTCGCTTATATCCGGTAGTCGCGCACGAAGGTTTCGTTGGATGCCCAGATTGGGGTGTACTTGGCCTCCGGGTAGCTGGCGCTCGACTCCACAATGAACTGCGCGTCGAGGGTGATGACTTCGCCGTCATATTCCGCGAATTTGTCGTTCACGATGATGTTTGACGACGAGATGCTGCCGTATTGGGTGCCGTCGACCGTAAGTTCGTTCGGCAGTTCCATTACGCAGATCGTCTCCGTCTTGTTCGTGATGCTGCTCACGTCGTTATGAACGCGGATGGTTCCCGTGATGCCTGCGCGCGTGGATATCTGGGACGACGGGGTGGAATGAACCACCTTGGGATTTGCCTCGAGCGCGCGCTGCTTGTCTTTTTCGACCGCCGCCTCCTTTTCTGCCTTGGCGGCTTCTTGCTCTGCTTTTTCTTGCTCCTGAGTATTTGCCTGCGGCGCGCTCGTCGACGATGCGGGTTGCGAGCTTGGGGCGCCGCCGGGGATGATGCCCGGTCTCATCGCCATGAACACGACGACGAGCAGTGCGACGATGGCGCAGACGAGCGCGATGGTGCTCCTGCGAGTTGCGGATTTCGGGCTCGCTTGCCGTGCGGGGTTCGTCCCGGGGTTTGAGGGCGGGGCCGTGGGAGTCGATGGCTCTGCCGCGGTGCCGCATTCCGTGCAGAACCGCGCCCCGTTATCCAGCTCCCGTCCGCATGCGCGGCAATACCTGGCCATGGAGACCTCCTTGCGCCAAAAGCTTGAGCGATGAGTTAATTCTTAGATCATACTCTCAGACCTGCGACCGCGCTGTCAATGGAGAATGAAGCGGGTCTCCAGGGGAAGCGTTTCACCGAGCTGCCAGCACGCGTTTCTTTCTCCTGCTGATGGGACGGTAATCCCATATCTCGTGCGTGAACGGGGGACGTGTTCCTGTTCAAATGACGCCGTTTGAACAGGGACGCGTCCCCTGTTCAAATGCTCAGCTCTGCGGCGTTGAGCTCGGCGATGGCGTCGCGCATGATCTGGTCCGCATCGTTGGTGACGATGTCGAGCCCTTCGGCGCGGAAGCAGCGGACATCCTGGATGCCGAAGTACAGCTGGCAGAGCGCGCGCACCTGGTCCCAGCCGTAGTCCCAGTCACCCGCATAGCCGCCAACGGTCGTGACGTAGTAGGCCTTCTTCGTATCGACGAGCCCCGTGGGGATGCCTTCGGGGCTGTAGTTGAACGTGACGCCCTGTGCGCACAGCAGCTCGAGATAGATCTTCAGGTGCGCCGGGAACGAGAAGTCCCAGTAGGGAGCCGCAAACACGACGGCGTCTGCACGCGCGAACTGCTTGGCGTAGGAGAACACCGGATGGCTGAAATCGCCCGATTCGGTGCCTTCGCTGCGCACGGTCACGAGCTCTCCGGTGAGCGGCGAGAGTTGCTCTTCTTCGAGCACGAGCGTTTCGACCTCGTAGCCTTGTTCGCTTGCGAGCCTATCGACGAGCACCCGCGCAAGGCGCTCGGTGCGCGAAGTTTCCCGATTGACATTGGCGTCTACGTAGAGAAGTTTCTTCATGGTGTTTGGCCTTTCGAGCGGGTCGTATTGCGCGGCTCTTCGGCCTATTGTACATAATGGAGTTTCTTTTTATAAACCTTGCCGCAGACTATGCGCAAAACGGCATCGCGAAAAAGGTCAAGGTGGCCGCCAAGTAAGCGCTGGCGCGATTGAAACGGGTCTCCCAGGGCGGGTTCAGTCGGTCATTGCGCCATTCGGCAATTCTTCCCGCATGACCTCCGACAGGAGCTTCCAGCCCAGCGCCTTCAGTTGTCATAAAACGGGACAGTCCCCTTTTATGACGACAGAAAAGGGAGTCTCCCTTTCGGTCAGTATGAAACACTTCCCCTGGGCGGGTTCAGACGGTCATTGCACCATCCGCCAATACTTGCTGCATGATCTCCGCCGGGAACTTCCAGTCTAGCACCTTCCTCGGCCTGTTGTTGAGGAGCCACTGGGCGCGGGCGACCTCCTCGTCGGTCACCTCCGAGAAGTTCGTCCCCTTGGGGAAGAACTCGCGGACCAGGCCGTTCGTGTTCTCGTTGGACGGGCGCTCCCAGGGCGAGTGCGGGTCGCAGAAGTAGACCCTGAACGGCGTGGCGAGCTCGAAGTCGGCGACCTTGGCCATCTCCGATCCCTGGTCCCAGGTCAGCGTCCTCTTGAGCTCGTCGGGGATCGAGCGGACCATCCGCTCGAGCCTCTCCTCGACCGTCTCCGCGTCATGGACGAGCAGGCGCGACATGAGCAGGAAGCGCGAGCGCCTCTCGACGAGGGTGATCAGGCAGCTGGACATGTCGCCGCCGACCACCAGGTCGCCCTCCCAGTGGCCGGGCACGGCCCTGTCGCCGGCCTCGGGGGGCCTGGCCGATATCTCGCGGCCCTCCACCCAGGGCTTCCCGCGCGCGGGAAGCTTCGACTGCGGCCTCCTGCGCTTGCGCCCGCTGCGCAGCGCGAGCTGGACGCCGAGCTCGTGGCGCAGCCCCCCCTTGCCCTGCACGTAGAGCGCCTGGTATATGGTCTCGCAGCTCACCCTCATCTCCCCGTCGTCGGGAAACTCGTCCCTCGCGCGCCTGG
>CAMOLA010000040.1 GCA_946618265.1 uncultured Eggerthellaceae bacterium | reverse complement strand
CGACGAAGATTTGGAAGATCACCGAGGAAGACTGGCGCAATCGCGACAAGTACCCGCAATACAAGCAGGCGGTCGACGACATGTTCCGACTGACTTCTACGACGTTCGCGCCGTGGATCGTGCTCGAGAGCGACGACAAGCGCTATGCGCGTATCCAGGCGCTCAAGGCGATCAACGAAGCGCTCGAGAAGCGGCTTCACCGGGGATAGGCGCGCTCGATGCCAGGTCACACGGGTAAAGACGGTATAGCGAATCGGAGCGGCGCTGCAGGCGCAGCGAACGAGCTCGCCTCGAGCGTGGACGTGCGCAGCGCCATCGCGGTCGAGGAAGCGCGCAGGAGGCGAAGGCCCTGGAAGGTGGTCTTCGTCATCGCCATGGTTGTTTTCGTCGGATCGCTCGTCGCGCTGGGGCTGATTGCGCTCAGCTACCATCAGGGACAGCAGCGGTATGGCGAAATAGCGGAGACGGCGCAGTTCGACCCGCCGGGCGGCGGCGAGGGCGATGGCGCCGATGTGGACGTGAGCAAGCTCACGGTGGACTGGGCTGCCCTCAAGAAGGCCAACCCCGATACCGTGGGATGGGTGTACGTGCCTGGGACCGTCATAAACTACCCCATCGTGCAGGGGGAGGACAACGACTTCTACCTCTATCACGATTTCGATGGGGAAGCGGGATGGCTGGCCGAATACGGGTCCATTTTCCTCGACCATGCCAACAACCCCAAGTGGACCGATGCGCTGAACTTCGTGTACGGGCATCACATGAACGACGGCTCGATGTTCGCCGACGTCACGGCGCTCGTCGACCAGTCGCGATTCGACGCCAGCCGCATCGTCTACCTGCTCACGCCGGGCGGAAACTTCAAGCTGCGCAGCTTTTCGCTCGTGCACTGCCCTGGTTCCGAGGAAATCGTCGTGTCGTCGTTCAAGAACAAGAACGAGATGGCCCGCTACGTGCAAGACAAGATCGACAGGTCCGAAGTCGATGTCGGAACGATTCCGCCCGCAGCGAACATCAATCGGATGTTTGCGTTTGCAACCTGCGATGATTTCGGGGAAGGGCGTTATATACTTTACACATATGTGCTGGACACCAATCTCGAGGGGCTGACGGGAACGGTTGGCGTCGCGGAAGAGGGCGGCGAGGCGTCGGGCCTCGTCGAGGATTTGGAGACCGACTAAAGGCAAGAGCGTTCGAGGAGCGATTATGGCTGAAGAAAAGAAGACCGGCGAGCAGGTAACGTACGCGCAAGCGGGCGTCGACATCGAGGAAGGCGCGCGTGCCGTTCAGGCCATCAAGGAGACGGTCCATTCGACGTACCGTCCCGAGGTCGTTGGGGACATCGGCGGATTCGGCGGCTTGTTCTCGATCGGCGCGGCGAAGGGCATGGAGGACCCGCTGCTCGTGTCCGGCACGGACGGCGTCGGTACCAAGCTCAAGATCGCTCAGCTCATCGACAAGCACGATACGGTCGGCATCGACCTCGTCGCGATGTGCGCCAACGATATCCTCGCGACGGGCGCGGAGCCGCTGTTCTTCCTCGACTACGTAGCCGTCGGGAAACTCGACTCCGAGGCTATGAGCAAGATCGTCGCGGGAATCGGCGAGGGGTGCAAGCAGGCCGGCTGCGCGCTCATCGGAGGCGAGATGGCCGAGCATCCCGGCGTCATGGACCCCAAAGACTATGACCTGTCGGGCTTCTGCGTCGGCATCGTCGACCGTCCGAAGATGCTCGATCCCGAGTCGGTGAAGAAAGGCGACGTTCTCGTCGGCTTCGCCTCGAGCGGCCTGCACTCCAATGGTTATTCGCTTGCGCGCAAGGTGTGCCTCGAGGGGTGCTCGCTCGACGAGGTGCTGCAGCCCGTCGAGGAGCTCGGCGGAATGGGCATAGCCGAAGCGCTGCTCACGCCCACCCGCATCTACGTGAAGCCGGTGAGACAGGTTATGGATTCGTGCCCCGGCGCCATCCGCGCGCTCGCGCACATCACGGGCGGCGGTATCACCGAGAACCTCAACCGCGCTTTGAGCGATGAGGTCGACGCTGTCGTCGACCTGACGAGCTGGACCGTGCCCCCTGTCGTGCGCTATACGTGCGAGGCAGCCAACCTTTCGGAATCAGAGGCGCTCAAGACGTTCAACATGGGCATCGGCCTCGTCCTGATCGTCGATCCCGAACGGGTCGACGAGGTTTGCGCGGCTGCCAAGGAAGCGGGAGAGACGCCCTACATCGTCGGTCGCCTGGAGTCGGGCACCGGCATCGTCCGCTACGAAAACGAAGGGGCCCTGCTCGCATAAGCGCGAAGCTGCAACCATGACGAGACGGGCCGTGAGCGTATGTGCGGCCCGTTTTGGATACAGGAAGGAACTCATATGTCAGACAAGCTCAGGATCGGCGTGCTCGTATCGGGCAGCGGGACCAATTTGCAGGCCATCATCGATGCCGCCCAGGAAGGGCTTCCCGTCGAGATCGTCCACGTCGTGTCGTCCAGGCCCGATGCATACGGCATCGAGCGCGCGAAGGCTGCGGGCATTCCCGTCCTCGTCATGAACCGCGGCATCTATGCGGACGTCGAGGCAGCGGATTCGATGATCGTGGACACGCTCAAGGCGGCGGGTGCGGAATACGTCGTGATGGCTGGCTACATGAGGATGGTCACGAACGTCATGCTCGATGCGTATCCGAACAGGATCCTCAACCTGCATCCCGCGCTGCTGCCGTCGTTCAAGGGCGCGCACGCCATCCAGGACGCCTTCGATGCCGGCGTGAAGGTTACGGGCGTGACCGTGCATTTCGCCAACGAAGAATACGATAAGGGCCCGATCGTTGCCCAGCGCGCGGTCATCGTGCGCGAGACCGATACCGTCGACACGCTCGAGGCTCGCATTCACGAAGTCGAGCACGAGATGTATCCTCAGGTTCTCGGCTGGATCGCCGATGGCCGGCTCTCGATTGACGATGCCGGGAAGGTGCATATCAGCGAGTAGCGATCGCGAGGACCTGACATCTCGTCGGTGTCCGTGTCATATTCGGAAGCAATGATGGAAAGGCATTCTGCATGAACAAGGAGACGCTCAACGCGGCCATCAAGGCCCTGAAGGCAGGCAAGACGCCCCAGATAACGGTGGACGACGTTCCAGCGTTCTCGGCCGAGGCGACGGCCGGCAACGACCATCTGTCGCCCGAGGACCTCGAGCGCATAGCGAAGAGCCTGACAGTAGACGACGTCCCGACGCTCGAGCGCGCGGTCAAGGCCATCGACGAAGGAGACCTCGCATGGCTCGGTTTCAAGGTGGTCTACAATCCCGAGGCGGCTGTTTCGAACGTCGACAACGCCGTTACGAAGAAGTACGGCGACGTCGGGTCGGCCGATGGAGAGCCGCTGATGTTCTTCTGCAACGACGCAAAGGAAATCGTGGCCTCGAGGGAACCTTCTCCGCGCGACCTGTTCCAGATGAAGGACGTCACGCGCGGGCCTTCGATGCACAACGAGCAGTTCGAGGGCCTCACCTGGGCGAGCGTCGCCCTGTTCGACCCCATTCGCGTGTGGCTGCTCGGGGCGTCTGACGTGGCGTGCGAGCTCGCCAAGCTCGCCATGCACGTCGGCTTCACGGTCACCGTAGCCGATTACGACGAGGCGTACCTGAACGAAGAGCGCTTCCCGGATGTCGAGCGCATCCTGTTCGACGGAGGCAATTTCGGCGAGCTCGTGAACTGCGAAGCCGATCCGTCTGATTACGTGTGCGTGTTGACGCGCGGCCACATGTACGATCCTGACAGCTGCGTCTGGGCGGTGGGCGAGGGCGTCCACTACATCGGCATGATGGGCTGCGCGGGGAAGAACAACACGGTTCATGACCTCGTGACGGCGCAAGGCGTGACCGAGGAGCAATGGGATGCCATCAAGCGCCCCATCGGCTTGAAGTTCGGCGCGAAGACGCCCGCCGAGCTCGCCATCGCGATCGTCGCCGAGCTCATCGACGTGAGGTACCGCCAGCGTTACGGCGAGGCGGCGCGCGAACGCCACGACAAATCCCTCGGCAGGTAGCTGCTGAAATGCCGGTGACTGACCGAAGGGGAGTCTCCCCAACGGTCCCTGGCCGAAGGGGAGTCTCCCTTTCGATCAGCAATGTGCGTAAGGACGCATGTGATGTACGTCGCGCTGTGCATAGAGGCATGAAGCGTCAGTCAAGGTGCCGGTGTTTCATCTAGGGATTTGTGTAGCTGGCGCAAAACTGTTAGAATCTTGTAAGTTATAGCTGCTTACACGGTATCGATGCCGATTTGGCGCAAGAACGGAAGGATCAACATGGACGAAACGGGAGTTCTGGGATTGCTCGACGAGCTTTCCGATTTGCTGGAAGATTCAAAGCCCGTAGGGTTTGGCAGAAACTCGAATTTGCGCCAGGTCGACATTGCGGCGGCTTTCGAGATCATGGACGAGATTCGCGACACGTTCCCGAGTGAGTTCTCGCAGGCTCGCCAGATCGTGCGCGAGCGCCAGGGACTACTCGACGACGCAGACGCCGAGGCCAACCGCATGGTCGAGGACGCGCGTTCGCAGGCGATGACCATTGCGAGCGAGCAGGAAATCGTGCGCATCTCGCAGCAGCAGGCCGATCAGATCCTGGCTGACGCACGCGAGCTCGAGCGACAGACGCGCGCCGGCGCCGAGGACTACGCGGACGAGGTGTTCGGCCACGTAGAGCAGAGCCTCGACACGCTGCTCAACAATGTCCGTCGTTGTCGCGATCGCCTGAACGCGACGACCATGGGTCATTAACGATGGCGGCCATTCCCATAAAGGTTCCGTCCGAGCTCTTCGCATTGGCGGAGAGCTCTCATTTTGACGGCGAATACGAGCTCGGGACATTGGAGGTCGGCCCTGACGATTACCTGTTCGCCGATCCGGTGAGCTGGGCGGTTGATTTGACCAATACTGGCTCGGCGCTCCTGGTGGCCGGCACGGTCACCGGCAAGGCGTCGTGTGCATGCTCGCGGTGCTTGGAGGACGTCGAACGAGAGTTTTCGGGCGATATCGAGGGCTACTTCATAATCGGGGGCGACGCGGATCCGCGCGATGGCGACGACGAGGAAGAGCTCGGCGAGGACGAATTCGACCAGCTGCCGGCCGACCATATCATCGACCTGCTCCCGCTCCTCGAGGCCGCGCTCATGGTCGATGCGCCGGTCATGCCTCTGTGCAGGGAAGATTGCGCGGGCCTGTGCCCGACGTGCGGTGCCAATCTCAACGAGGGAGCATGCGAGTGCGGTGCCGATGCCGATTTGGAGGAATTCGAGCGCGCTGCCAACCCGTTCTCGGCCCTTGCCGATTTCAAGTTCGATTAGATGGACCAAAGGGGAGTCTCCCCAACGGTCACGGACCGAAAGGGAGTCTCCCTTTCGGTCCGTTCCCAATGGATACGCGCGTGAAAACTGCGAAGATATAGTGATGCTAGCGCGATTTCTTGCATAGATGATGTGGTTTTGCTACTATACCGTTTTGCGTGTTTACTACGAATGACACCGTACCGCGATACGAAGCGCATATAGAAGGAGACAGAGATGGCAGTACCTAAACAACGCATGGGCCGTATCCGCACCCATACTCGCCGCAGCAGCCATGACCGCATCGACGCACCTGCTCGCAGCGTGTGTCCGCAGTGTGGCGAGGTCAAGCTCCCGCACCGTGTTTGCCCCAATTGCGGCTACTACAAGAATCGCGAAGTCATCGAGACCGAATAGGTTCGCGACAAAGCATTCTCTAAGAGCCTTCCGCTCAAGCGGGAGGCTTTTTGATGTTGTATATGGCTCGATTTTTCGCAGAAGAGCGCGGGAAGGTTTGGTGCGACCTGAGCCGAAGGCGAAGGATTGTCGCGCAATCGTCTATCCCGTTCGAGGGTTCGTGCAGATGCCTTTCGGCATTCGGTGCAACAGGGCGGACGTGCTTAACGGGCAAAGTGTGAGACGGTAACGGCGGCTCGCGAAAAAGGCGGATGAGAAGGGATTCAGAATGTCTGACAAGGTAATGATTGCAGTAGACGCGCTCGGCGGCGACAATGCGCCCGGCGTCGTGCTCGAAGGCGTAGAAGCCGCGCTCATCGAAGACAGCGACCTGTCGGTCGTCCTGTGTGGTCCCGCTGAGGTCGTCGAGCCGTTTGCGGCTGCGCACGAGCGCTGTACGGCGCGTTGCACGACGCAGGAAATCGGCATGGCCGAGCATCCTGCCAACGCGGTGCGCAAGAAGAAGGATTCCTCGATCGTCGTCGGGTGCCGGTTGGTGAAGGAGGGCGAAGCCGACGGCTTCTTCTCCGCGGGTTCCACAGGTGCCTGCCTGGCTGCGGGAACGCTCGTCATGGGCCGCGTGAAGGGCGTGGCGCGTCCGGCGCTCGCGACGCAGGTGCCGTCGCCTGCCAAGCCAGTCGTGCTTTGCGACGTGGGAGCCAATGCGGATTGCAAGCCGGAATATCTCGTACAGTTCGCCAAGATGGCCAGCCTCTACGCCGAAAAGATCGTCGGCGTCAGCAATCCGACGGTGGGCCTGCTCAACATCGGCGAGGAAGAGGAAAAAGGTTCCACGTTCGCGCAGGAAGCACACGCGTTGCTCAAGGCCGAGGTCGAGAACTTCAAGGGCAACGCCGAAGGCCGCGATGTGCTCGCGGGAACGTTCGACGTCGTGGTGACCGACGGCTTCACGGGCAACGTGTGCCTCAAGACCATTGAGGGCACGGCCAAAGTGCTGTTCGGCGAGCTGAAGAGCATCATGACGTATTCCGCCGTCACCAAGCTCGCTGCGCTCGCGCTCAAGGGCGGACTGAAGGACCTGAAGAATAGCATCGACCCAGACGTTGCCGGCGGCGCGCCGCTGCTTGGCGTCAAGGGCGCATGCATCGTCGGACATGGCTCTTCGAGCGCGACGGCTATCAAGAACGGAGTCCATGCCAGTGCCCGCTATGTCCGTTCTGGCATGACCGAAGAAATCGCCGCCGCCATGCAATAAAGCAGCGTCGCACGTTTGGGACCGAAAGGGAGTCTCCCCAACGGTCACAGACCGAAAGGGAGTCTCCCTTTCGGTCTGTCGATTCTGAATATATCGCGCAAAGGAAGTTATGTCGCCTCATGGGCGCGGAATTCGTCTACAATAAATCCAAATGCGTATTGGTGCTTCAATGGCACTGCAAACGCGAGAGAGGGAGAGCGAATAGTTTGACCGAAGCGCACGTGATGTGCTTGCGCTTGGGTCACGCTGATTCGCGGCAAGGTGTTGAAAAAGGGTGATTTCGCCTTGAACGACGAACAGAGGAAGAACTACGAGGCTGCGCAGCGGATCATCGGCCATACATTCAGGGACGAGCAGCTGCTTCTTTCGGCCATAACGCATCCATCGGCGAACGAAGGTCGTTCCGTCAAATACTCGTACGAGCGGCTCGAGTTCCTGGGAGACAGCATACTCGGCGCCATCGTAGCTTCGATCGCATTCAACAGGTTCCACGACCTCGACGAGGGCGGCTTGACGCGCATCAAGGTGGCGCTCGTTTCGGGCGCCAGCCTGTCGGATGTCGCGCAGGGTCTCGGATTCGCCGATATCATCATGTTCGGGTCGTCCGAGCAGGGAACGGGCCGTAGGGGCCTGCACTCGGCGCTCGAGAACGTCTACGAAGCCGTCGTGGCCGCCCTGTATCTCGACGGGGGCCTCGAGGTCGCACGGGGATTCGTCGAGCGCACGCTCATCGACAGGATGTCGCTCGAGCTCGCCAACGAGCCCGAAAACCCCAAGAGCGCCCTCCAGGAGAAACTCCAGGAAGACGGCATCACGCCAACGTACAAGCTTGTCGATACACAGGGACCGCCGCATGACCGCACGTTCGTGGCCCAGGTGTTCGCAGGTGATCTGGGATTGGCGCAGGGCACCGGCCGCACGAAGAAAGAGGCCGAGAGTCAGGCGGCCAAGAGCACGCTAGCGCGACTCGGCGAATTCTTCGGCCTTGGCTTGACCGAGGACGAGAAGGGCGAGCGCGCGGTTGCCCAGGCACAGGCCAAGGCAGACAAGGCGACGGCGCTCGCGCAGGCCAAGGCCGACAAGGTCGTGGCGCAACAGCGTGCAAAGGCCGAGAAGGCCCAGGCGCGCGCCGCCGAGGTGGCGCAGAGGGAGCGCGCACGCGCTCAGAAACGGCAACGGCTTTCGCTTCCCAGTGACGAAAGCTAGGTTCGTCTGTGTACCTGAAGTCCCTCGTTCTCAAAGGATTCAAGTCGTTTGCCGACAGAAGCGTCCTGGCGCTCGAGCCCGGCATAACCGCCATCGTCGGGCCGAACGGTTCGGGCAAGTCCAACATATCGGACGCCGTGCTCTGGGTGCTCGGCGAACGCTCCGCGAAGAACTTGCGCGGCCAGGCCATGGAAGACATCATCTTTTCGGGCTCTGCGGCGCGCAAGGCGGTTTCCGTGGCCGAAGTCGACCTCGTATTGGATAATTCCGACAAAACGCTACCGGTCGAGTTCGACGAGGTCGTGATCACGCGCAGGATGTACCGGTCGGGCGAGTCCGAATACCTCGTCAACGGCGTCGTATCCAGGCGATTGGACGTTCTCGACATCCTTCACGATACCGGTCTCGGCACGGGCACTCATTCCATCATCTCCCAGGGTAGCCTCGATTCCATTCTGCAGTCGCGGCCCGAAGATCGCAGGGCGCTCATCGAGGAAGCGGCCGGCGTCCTCAAGCACAAGCAGCGCAAGGAGAAATCAGCGCGCAAGATCGCCCAGATGGACGCGCATCTCGACAGGGTGCGCGACGTCGTCGCGGAAATCGAGCGCCAGATGGGGCCGCTCGAGCGCAAGGCGAAGCGGGCCGAAGCGCACAAGAAGGCGTCGAGCGAGCTGTCGGAGGTGCGTCTCGCGCTTGCCGTCGATGACCTGCGGTCGCTGCAGGTCGAGTGGGACAAGGTCCTTGCCGACGAGAAGAACGTCGCCGAAGAGGTCGAGCAGAAGCGCGTCCTGGTGACGGAAGCCGAGCAGAAGGTCAACGACTACCAGGACCTGATTCGCCGCGAATCCCAAGATGCAGGCGAGCTCGCGAAACGACAACGTCGGGCGGCGAGCCTGAGCGAAAGGCTCGATAGCGCCGAGATGCTCCTGCGCGAGAGGCGGAGGGCCGCCATCGCCGCGCAGGCGGATTCCAAGGCATCGCTCGATGGGCTGCAGGCGCGCAGGCAGTTGGCAATCGAAGAGCTCGAGGTCGCGAAGGCCCAACTGGCAGATATCGAGAGCCGCGTCTCCATCGCCGATGCCAACGTCGAGTCGCTTGCGACGTCGCGCGCGGACATCAGCAAGAAGCGGCGCGCAATCGAGGAGAAGATCGTCGACCTCGACGTGTCCATCCGAACGTGCGAAAACGAGCTCGATGCCGCGAAGCGGCGCCAATCGACGCTGCAAGACGCCCTTGCCAGCAACATGGCCCAAGTGAAGCTCGTCGAAGCGCGCAGGGAAGAGCTCGGCCACGAGCTCGATAAGACGCAGCAGGCATTCAGCGATGCAGAACAAGTGTTCGTACAATCATCCGAGACGCTCTCGACTGTGAAAGCCAACGAGGCCGACGCTCAGAAGCGGCTCGTCGAGTGCTTCGAGCAGCGCGACGCTGCCCGAGCCGAGCGCGACGGCGTGCATGAGGCCGTCCGCGTCACCGAATCGGAAATCAAGGCGATTGAGCAGGCGCAGCTTGCGAGCAGCATGCGCGATCCCGCCCTGCGCTGGGTGATCGACCATTCCGACCAGTTCCCGGGCGGCGTCGTGTCGCTGTCCAAGGCGTTCAAGGTTTCAAAAAGCCTCGAGGCGCTCGTCGAGAACCTGCTCGGCGACGACCTTTCCATGCTCGCGGTAGAAGACGCCGCCAGTGCCCGCGAGATCGCAGACGCGCTCGTCCGGGGCGCGCTCCCAGGCGACGTCTCGCTCGTAATGAAGTCGAACAGGAGCGCGGGCCATGCGAGCCGCGTCATCAGCCGGGGCAGAAGCGAGGGCCGAGCGCTCGTCGACGAGCTCGAGTATTCGGACGAGATGGCGCCGGTGGTCGAGGCGTTGCTCGGCGACGTGGTCGTTTGCGAGGACCGCGCTGCTGCGTTTGCGGCCCATGCAGCGTGCTCGGACGCGCTGCGGTTCGTATCGCCCGATGGATGCGCGATATGGCCTTCGGGCGTCGTTCGCGTGTACGGAGTCGTGGATGGCGAGGTCGAGGGCGTAATCGCCCAAGAGCGCCGCCTGAGCGACCTGAAGGACGAGCTCGGGCGCTTGCGCGATGCGAGCGAGGCCGCCGACAAGCGCGTTGCGGATGCCGAGTCCTCCTGCCATGACGTTCAGGCCGAGAGTTTGCGGCTCAGCAGGGAGCTCGCAAACGTGCAGGGCGCGTTCGACGCGGCGCAAGCCGAACTGAAGCGATGCGAGCAGCGGCTCGGCGAGGTTAAGAAAGAGGCCGAGCAGATCGAGCTGCGGGCCGCCGAGGCGAGCGAGAAAGTCGACGGTTTGCAGCCGGACATGGACGAGCTCGTGACCCGGATCGAGGAGCTCACCCAACAGCGCGAAGCTTTCATTGCGGAACGCGCCGAAAAATCAGACGAAGTGGCGCCGCTGCGTCGCGAAGCCGGACGGACGTCCGAGAGGCTCACCGAGGCGAAGCTCACGGCCGCAAAGCTCAACGAACGCAAGACCTACAACGAGCGCATCGTGATAGCACGCGAGCGCGACATCGAGACGATCGACGCCGAAGCCGACGAGAGCCGCAGGTCCACGGTCATCAAGGACGTCGCCATACGTCGTGGCGAAGAGCTCTTGTCCCTGTTCGCCGTCGTAGCGGAAAACCTCTCGCGCCACACGCGCGTCCTCGACGATGCGCTGAAGGCGTCGGAGGACAGCACGACTAGCGTGCACGAGAGCGCGGCCGCGGCGCGGGATGACGCGCGGCGCGCCCATGACGCCTACGACGAGACGAGCGCCCGCATGGCCCAGATCCGGGTCGACAAGGGCCGGCTCGAGATGAAGGTCGAGGCCGCCGTCAACGCCATCGTCAAGGACCTCGGCGTTCCGCTCGACCATGCGCAGCTGCTGCCCCAGCTCGAAGACCGTCAACAGACCGAGGACGAGGCGTTCAAGCTCGAGCGGCGCATCAAGAATATGGGCGCCATCAACCCCGATGCGGCCGAGGAGTACCAAGAAGTAAAGCAGCGCTACGATTACCTTGCAGGGCAATTGGCGGACATGGAGGCGGCGCGCAGGTCGCTCAACCGCATCGTCAAGGTGATCGACGCGCGCATGAAGGACGATTTCGTCAACACGTTCGAAGAGGTCAACGCCAATTTCAACGAGATCTTCTCGCTCTTGTTCCCGGGCGGATCGGCGCATTTGACGCTCGAGGATCCCGACGATATCGACAACACGGGCGTCGAGGTCACGGCGCAGCCGCGCGGGAAGCGTCTCACCAAGATGATGCTCATGAGCGGCGGCGAGAAATCGCTGACGGCGCTCGCGCTGCTGTTCGCGGTGTACAAGACGCGCGCGACGCCGTTCTACATCCTCGACGAGGTCGAGGCGGCGCTCGATGACACGAACCTCAGGCGGCTTTCCGCTTATATCAATTCGCTGAGGAATGACACGCAACTCATCATGATCACGCATCAACGTCGTACGATGGAAATGGCCGATGTTCTGTTCGGCGTTTCCATGCAGGCCGACGGCGTGACGAAGGTCATAAGCCAGAAGCTCGAGCGCGCTCTCGAGCATTCGGAGTAAAGGGGAGCATATGGGATTGTTCAACCGCTTCAAAGAGGGGCTCGCCCGTACGCGTCAAGCTTTCCAGGAGGACATGAACCTCCTGCTGGACCGTTCGCCCGATGTCGATGAGGATTTCTGGGATGGGCTCGAAGAGGCGCTCATCATGTCGGACATGGGCGGGTATTCCGCATCGACCATCGTCGACAAGCTGCGCGGCGAGGCCACGCGCAAGGGCTATCGCACGGCGCGCGACGTCATGGGCGCTCTCAACGAGCACATTGCGGCCGAGTTCCCCGAGAATTCGACCGGAATTCTGGATGGCAGTCCCGAAATCGTCCTGTTCGTCGGCGTGAACGGCGCAGGCAAGACGACCACGACGGGCAAGATCGCCAAGCAGGCCAAGGATTCGGGGCGCAACGTCATACTGGGCTGCGGCGACACGTTCCGTGCGGCCGCGATCGAGCAGCTCGAGGTGTGGGCCAAGCGTGCCGACGTCGAGATCTGCGCGCGCGAGCGCGGGGCAGATTCGGCCGGCGTGTGCTACGAGACCATCGAACGCGGCGAACAGATCGGCGCAGACCTCGTGCTCATCGATACTGCAGGACGCCTGCATACGTCAGCGGACCTCATGCGCGAGCTCGAGAAGGTCGTCGCAGTCGTGCGCAAGCGCGCCAACCTTCCCGTCCACATCGTGCTCGTCATCGACGCGACCACGGGCCAGAACGGCCTGCAGCAGGCGCGCGAGTTCAACGACGCACTCGAGCTCGACGGCGTCATCATCACGAAGCTCGACGGCACGGCCAAGGGCGGAATCGCCGTCGCCGTGGCGCATTACCTCAAGCTCCCCATCGTCAAGCTCGGCGTGGGCGAGGGCCTGGAGGACCTGAAGGACTTCGATGCGCGCGATTACGCGGCGAGCCTCGTGGGCGAGTTCGGCCAATAAGAACGCGACACCCTGACAGGGACACCGACGAGGTGTCAGCTTTTCAATAAGGAGACGACATGTTCGATAACTTGCAAGACCAATTACAGGAAGTGTTCGACGACCTCAAGGGCAAGGGCCGTCTAACCGAGGACGACATCCGCGTGGCTATGCGCCGCGTGCGCATGGCGCTGCTCGAGGCCGACGTCAGCTTCAAGGTCGTCAAGGGTTTCGTCGCCAAGGCGTCCGCCCGCTGCATGGAGGCCGACGTCCTCGAGTCCCTGACTCCGGCGCAAAACGTCATCAAGGTCGTTCTCGACGAGCTGACCTCGCTGCTCGGCGAAACCGATGCCAAGCTGGAGCTTGCACCGAACAAGCACCCCAACGTCATCATGCTCGTGGGCCTGCAGGGTTCGGGTAAGACGACCGCGGCGGCCAAGCTCGCGTACCTGCTCAAGGGCGAGGGCCACAACCCGCTGCTCGTCGCATGCGACGTGTACCGTCCCGCCGCTGCCGACCAGCTGGCGACGCTCGGCGGCGAGATTGGCGTGCGCGTGCACCGCGACGCTCCCGACCAGAAGGATCCGGTCAAGATCGCGAAGGACGGACTGCGCGTCGCCATCGACAACCTGTGCGACGTCGCCATCATCGACACCGCCGGCCGTTTGCACGTCGACGAAGAGATGATGCAGGAGGCCGAGAGCATCAAGGCTGCGGTCGATCCTGACGAGGTGCTCATGGTTGTCGACGCCATGACCGGCCAGGACGTCGTCAACGTCGTGGAGACGTTCTCGGCGCGCGTCGATTTCGACGGCGTCATCATGTCCAAGATGGACGGCGACGCACGCGGCGGCGGCGCGCTTTCCATCCGCGAATCGACGGGCAAGCCCATCAAGTTCATCTCTTCGGGCGAGAAACCCAGTTCGCTCGAGGTGTTCCATCCCGACCGCATGGCGCGCCGTATCTTGGGCATGGGCGACGTCGTCAGCCTCATCGAGAGCGCCGTCAAGGTCCAGCAGATGGAGGAAGAGGCCGAGGCGACCGAACGCCTGCGCCGCATGGACCTCAACCTCAACGACTTCCTGGACATGAATCGCCAGATTCGCAAGATGGGCGGCGTAGGCAAGCTCATTTCGGCTTTGCCGGGCGGTGACAAGCTGATGTCGCAGGGACAGGTCGACGAGCATGCGCTCGACAAGATGGAAGTCATCATCAACTCCATGACCAAGGCCGAGCGCGAGAAGCCCGATCTGATCAACGGCAGCCGCCGTGCGCGCATCGCAGCGGGTGCGGGCGTTACCGTCACCGCCGTCAACCAGCTCATGAAGCAGTATGGCGAGACCCGCAAGCAGGTCAAGAAGATGATGGCTGCATACGGCATGGACGAAGCGCCGGTGAAGCGCGGGCGTCCCAAGAAGGGCGGCAAGAAGAACAAGAAGAACAAGCGCGGCGGCGGCAAGCGCCTTGGCATGCCGGGCTTGGGCGGCATGAGCATGGCCGATCTCAAGAAGATCCAGCAGATGATGGAATAACATCGTGGCAGTAAGCACTCTAAGCGGGTCCTCTTCGGAGGGCCCGTTCACCATAACGCTCGAACACTATGACGGCAGGGAAGCCGAAGTCGTCGTTCCGCACGACGTGACGAAAATTGGACGCCAGGCATTCGCGAACAACCGCTATATCAGACGCGTGACGCTTCCCGAGGGCGTCACCGTCATCGATGAAGAGGCGTTCGCTTCGTGTGCGAACGTCGAGGAGATCAACATACCGTCGACGGTGCGGTTGATTGGCGCCGATGCCTTCAAGGGTTGCTGGCGCATCCGCGAGGTGAGGGTTCCGGAAGGCGTGACGGAACTCGGCGCGCGCACGTTCGCGCGGTGCCGGTCGCTCGAATCGATCGAGTTGCCGGAAGGCCTCGAGTCGATAGGGGAGGCGTGCTTCAGGCATTGCATTTCGCTCGACGGGGTCGTATTGCCGAGCACGGTCGAGCGCATCGGGCCGAACGCTTTCTACAACTGCAGCAAGATGACGCTTGGTGCATTGCCCAAACGGCTTGAGATGATCGAGGACAGCGCGTTCGAAATGTGCAAGTCGCTCGTCGAGGTAGAAGTTCCCGAGACGGTCGGCTGGATGGGCCGCCGTTGTTTCAAAGACTGCGAAGCGCTCGAGTCGGCGGTTCTTCCCGACGAGTTGCCCTATATCGAGGAAGGCGTGTTCGAAGGATGCAGCTCGCTAGGCATGGTGGTGTTGCCCCATGCTCTATCGCATATCGAACCTCGAGCGTTTGCCGGGACGGGTCTTAAGAGGGAAGACGTAACGCTGCCCGATGGGTGCGTAATCGCGGACGGCGCGTTCGACATCAATTAATGGAATCGTATGCAGCTGCTGAGATTCTGCAAATCTGCAATGATAATCATAGAGAAGATTAAGATAAGCAAAGTAAATAGACTGTTCTTGAATTCGCGAAAAGTGCCAAAATTCACTTATTTTCAATGACTTTCTGTCAAATTGAGCTACTCTGACGGCTTTAATCGTATAAACTCTTTGATACGTGTAATTGCGTCAATTTGCGCGTATGCGCTGGTGCTTTGTGAATGCGCCGGCGTTGGGGTGAGAAGGGGATAGGGGAATTAGCTGTATTCAAGCAGAATGCAGCATGGTGCGTGCGATGTTGCTAGTCATCTGATTGCATGTCGACTTCTAATTGCTCCTCGTCTCTTTCGAATCCCGTGAGTTTGGACGCCAACACTGCGTCCAAGGCGTTACCGAAGGGGGAGTTTGAGATGAGTAAGCCGAGAATCAGCAGGAAGGCTGGCAAGCTGGCGCATAATGCCGTCGCGATCCTGATGGCGTTTTGCCTGGTGTTCTTCCAGACGCCGGTGACCTATGCTGCCGCCGATGCTGGCGACAAGTCGCCTGCCGCTGCACAGCAGGATGATTCTGATTCCAAGGCCAAGGCCAAGGCCGACGAGGCGAAATCGGAGAAGTCTGTGGAGAAGGAGGTTTCCGCCGATAAGCCCGAAAAGGCCGAGCCCAAGGAAGCTGAGGAGAAGGCCGAAAAGGCTCCCGAGAAGGAAAGCGAACCTGTCGAAGAGCAGCAGGTGGAAGCTCCCGTCCAGGAAGAGGCGCCACAAGCAGTTGAACAGCCTGCCGAGCCCGCAGTCGCGGACGAAGCTGTAACGCCTACCGCGGATGAGAACGCGGCGATCCCCGAAGAGGTCGTCGTACCCGAGGAGCAGAATTCCGCATCTTCCGCTGCAGCTGAGAAGCCTGCCGAAAAGACTACCTATATATATGAGGACGACGCGGTTAAGGTCACAGCCAAAGTAGCCAAGGCCGACGCGATACCCGACGCTGCAAATCTGGTGGTAACCCCCGTCACCGAGAACAGCGCGCAATACAACTACGGCGCCTACATGGAAGCACTCAACCAGAGCGCTGGAGAAGAAGCGACCTACACCGCTGACAACACCCTTCTCTACGACATCGCGTTCCTCATGACCGACAAGGATGGCAAAACCGTCGAGGTCCAACCCGTCGAGGGAGCCGTGAACGTCAAGGTCGAGTTCAAGCAGAATCAGCTGAGCGAGGGAATCGGCGCGAAGAAGGCCGATATCGAAGTTGTGCATCTTCCCGTAACAGAAGCCGCTATGGCGAATGTCGATACGACCGCTCAGGCAACGGGCATTGCCGCATCCGACATCGTTGTCGAAGGCGTAGAAGCAAAGATTAAATCGAACGATCCAGATGCGAAGAAAAAGTCCGTTGACGAGTCCGCAACGTTCGAGACGGCCAGCTTGTCCGTTTGGGCGTTTACAGGTGAAGCAAGTGAGATTAAGATTCCAGAAACCGAGGGTGTATTTGATTCAAGTGCTCCGCAATACGAGATTAATGGGTCATTCGGCGAGCTTGCTAACTTCGGCGTAGTTGGTTTTTCGGAAATTGAGCAGAATGACCATCTTCATTCGAACTTCGCAACGAAGAATTACGTAATGAACAGTTCGGCAGGTTTCGGTTTGCGAGCCGATAAAAACGGCGTAACTAACACACATAAAGATTTATATTATATACAAGATAGTATAACTGGAAATGCAGCCAGCTCAAACATGGAAATTCACGTACCGGATTCGCTACTCGTTCTTGGGCACGAGCTTGGCAAAAATGGAAAACTATTGGGCGATTCCGGCGATAAAGTCTATAGCATCGAATTTGGCGGTAAATCGCTGCATATTACCTCGGGGGATAATGCTGCAACGCAAGACGCAAGCGGATATGTGGCAAAGAGCATCAGGCAAGAGCCCGCAGGATCTCATTACGTAGATTTAGATGCTATGAAAGCAAAAGCGGAAACATTATCAGGAAAGTTGGCTGATAGAACCGCTTCCGAAGTGACCGTTACTCCTGGTGAAAGCAACGTTATGATTGTTGAGGGTAATGAGTCAGCAATCGGATGCATGAATTTCACTGCAAGTGAGTTTACTGGTAAAACACTGAAGATTGACGAAGGCAACGTCAACACGATGAATCATTTGTTGATCATCAATATTGACGCTGCTGGTGCCGACAGCATCACTCTTCCGCAGCTCGAGCTAATGAATGTTGGGAATCAAACGTACAACGGCGAAGTCGTTGAATGGACGCAAGGGAACGTTGTTGTAAACATTATCGATTCAACAAAACCGAGCAAGCTTTATAGCGGAACTGTCAATACTGTGTCTGGATCGTTCCAAGCTAGCATAATCGCTCCAGACGCTAATGTAATCGTTAAAGCAAGCGTGAATGGCCAAGTAATTGCCGATAGAGTTCAGCTCGATATGGAGCTTCATAGGGATTCGATAACGTTTACGAACGAGATTCCTTCGGTAGGCGGTCTTAGGGTTGCTAAAACCGTTGATGGATCAAGCGTAATAAAAGATACTTACAACTTTGTTCTTGAGGGTCTGGAATATAACGGCTACCAGGCTCCGATGCCTGCAAATTCAGAGGGCAATAGAAAGGTAACTAAAGCAGAGGCCGACGGACTTGTGACATTCGGTTTTCTTAATTTTGACGAAGGCGAGTTTAACGCCGGTGTTAGAGACTACAGATACAAGGTTACTGAGCAAATCCCGCCCGATGCGACTGATGCTGGAGATGGGCAGAAACTTTCAGGAAACATGCTCTACGATGCAAACGAGTACATTGTTGAAGTGCATACGAGAAGGACTTCTTCTGGAGGAATAGGCATTGCGGGGTATACCGTTTACAAATCAGATGGAACTACCGAGATTGCGAGCATGACATATGACGAAGGCAAGACCGGTGTCGTAACGTTTGAAAACGCCACTGTTTCAAATAGCGCAAAGACAAGCCTGAAAGCTAAGAAGTCTTTCAGTGGCGCGGACTGGCCAAGTGATGGGTTCATATTTACGCTTGCAAAAGCGGGGTACGACAAGGGGAATGGGAAAGTAACAAACGACCTTGACTATTCGATGCCTCCAGAGCGATGGAAGATTGATCAAAACGTATACAAGATGGAGCAGGCGGCATCGGAAACTAACCCATATGCTATCTTCGAAACGCTGGAGTTTAATGAGGCAGGAAAATATTATTACACTATTACTGAGAAGGTTCCTGAAGGCGCTACGCCAACCGGTGAGGGCACTGCCGAAAAAGACGGGATTATCTACGATACAGTTCAACATGAAGTAACGGTAACTGTTACAAATGTCGGGACGGGCAAGAAAGCAACCGTTACATACGACGGTGCCAAGAGTTTAACAATCGAAAATAGGACAACGGCGCCCACCACCGGCAAGATCGAGATCACCAAGACCATCAAGGGCGACATCACCGCCGAGGAG
>CAMOLA010000039.1 GCA_946618265.1 uncultured Eggerthellaceae bacterium | reverse complement strand
TAGCCGATGATCAGCGACGGGCCCGGATACGCCTCGGCCTCGGTGATGGCCTTGACGGTCTGGTTGGGGTTGGCGCCCATCGCGACCTGCGCGACGTAGACGTAACCGTACGCCATGGCGATTTCGGCAAGCGACTTCTTCTTGATCTCCTTGCCGGCGGCAGCGAACTGCGCGACCTGGCCGATGTTGGAAGCCTTCGACGCCTGGCCGCCGGTATTGGAGTAGACCTCGGTGTCGAACACGAACACGTTGACGTCTTCACCGGAAGCCAGCACGTGGTCCAATCCGCCGTAACCGATATCGTAGGCCCAACCGTCGCCGCCGAAGATCCAGACGCTCTTCTTGGTCAGATAGTCCTTGTTCTCCAGAATGGCGGCAGCAAGCTCGTTGCCTTCGAGCTTTTCGAGTGCGGCGACAAACTTATCAGCAGCGACCTTGCCCGCTTCGGCGTCGTTACGCGCGGTGACCCAGTCGGCAGCTGCCTCGACGACCTCGGCAGGCGCATCGGACGCGATGAGCTCGAGCGTGTCGGTGAGCACCTTGCCGCGCACGGCCTCGTGACCGAGCAGCATACCCAGGCCATGCTCGGCGTTGTCCTCGAACAGCGAGTTGTTCCACGCGGGGCCCTGACCGGCCTTGTTGGTGGTATAGGGCGACGTGGCAGCCGGGTTGCCCCAAATCGACGAGCAGCCCGTGGCGTTGGAGACGTACATGCGGTCGCCGAACAGCTGGGTGACCAAGCGCGCATACGACGTCTCGGCGCAACCGGCGCACGAACCGCTGAACTCCAGGTAAGGCTGCAAGAACTGGCTGTCCTTGACCGTCGCGCCAGCGAGCTCGGGCTTGGCCGCGACTTCGCTCACGCAGTAGTCGAACACGGGCTGCTGCTCGAGCTGGCTTTCGGCCGGCACCATGGTCAGCGCCTTCTTGGCGCACTGGCCGATGCACACGCCGCAGCCCATGCAGTCGAGCGGCGAGATGGCCATCGTGTACTTCAGCCCCTTGGCCTTGCCCTTGCCCTCGATGAGCTTGGTCTGCGCAGGCGCCTCAGCGGCTTCTTCCTCGGTGAGCGCAAACGGGCGGATCGTCGCATGCGGGCAGACGAAGGCGCACTGGTTGCACTGGATGCACTCGTCGGCGTTCCACTCGGGCACGAGCACGGCCACGCCGCGCTTCTCGAACGCGGAAGCGCCGTTTTCCCACTGACCGTCGACGTAATCCATGAATGCCGAGACGGGCAGGCGATCACCGTCCATGCGGCCAACCGGCTCCATGATGTTGACGACCTGCTTCACGAGCGCCTCGCGACCCGCGGGGGCGGGAGCAGCCTCTTCGTCAACGGCGTCGGCCCACGAAGCGGGAACGTCGACCTTGACGAACGCCGTGGCGCCGGCGTCGATGGCCCTGTGGTTGGCATCGACGATTTCCTGGCCCTTCTTCATGTAGGACTTGGTTGCGGCGTCCTTCATGTAGCCGATCGCCTCTTCCTGGGGCAGCACGCCCGACAGCGTGAAGAAGGCGGATTGCAGGATGGTGTTGGTGCGCTTGCCCATGCCCACCTGGACGGCCAAATCGATGGCGTTGATCAGGTACAGCTGAATGTCGTTGGCCGCGATGTAGCGCTTGGCCTCGGCGTTCAGATGATGCTCGAGCTCGGCAAGGTCCCACTGGCAGTTGATCATGAACGTGCCGCCGGGCTTGACGTCCTGCACCATGCGGAAGCCCTTGGTGACGTAGGACGGGTTGTGGCATGCCACGAAGTTGGCCTTGTTAACGTAGTACGGCGCGCGGATGGGGCTGTCGCCGAAGCGCAGATGCGAAATCGTCACGCCGCCGGTCTTCTTGGAGTCGTACTGGAAGTAGGCCTGCACGTACTTGTCGGTATGGTCGCCGATGATCTTGATGGAGTTCTTGTTCGCGCCGACCGTGCCGTCGCCGCCAAGGCCCCAGAACTTGCACTCGATAGTGCCTTCGGCAGCCGTGTTGGGGCAGTTGGGATCCTCGGGAAGCGAGAGGTTGGTCACGTCGTCGACGATGCCCACCGTGAATTCGCGGCGCGGCTCGTCCTTGGCGAGCTCTTCGTAAATAGCGAAGGCGGAAGCCGGGGGCGTGTCCTTGGAACCCAGGCCGTAACGGCCGCCCACGACGGTGAGGTCACCGATCTTGCCTTCCTTGACCAGCGCGTTGATGACATCGAGGAACAGCGGCTCGCCCTCGGCGCCCGGCTCCTTGGTGCGGTCCATGACGGCGATCTTCTTGCAGGTGGCGGGCAGCGCCTCGACGAACTTCGACGAGACGAACGGACGGTACAGGCGCACCTTCACCAAGCCCACCTTCTGGCCGTTGGCGTTCAGGTAGTCGACGACTTCCTCGATGACGTCGCAGAACGAGCCCATGGCCACGATGACGCGGTCGGCGTCGGGAGCGCCGTAGTAGTTGAACAGCTTGTAGTCGGTGCCGAGCTTGGCGTTGACGGCATCCATGTACTCCTCGACGACCGCGGGCAACGCATCGTAATGAGAGTTGCAGGCCTCGCGATGCTGGAAGAAGATGTCGCCGTTTTCGTGGCTACCGCGCATGGACGGGTGGTTCGGGTTCAGCGCATGCTCGCGGAACTCCTTCACGGCCTCCATGTCGCACATCTCGGCAAGGTCGTCGTAGTCCCACACGGCAATCTTCTGGATCTCATGCGAGGTGCGGAAACCGTCGAAGAAGTTCAGGAAGGGCACCTTGCCCTTGATGGCAGCCAGGTGCGCCACGGCCGAAAGGTCCATGACCTCCTGCACGTTGCCCTCGGCAAGCATCGCGAAACCGGTCTGACGGCAAGCCATGACGTCGGAATGGTCGCCGAAAATGTTGAGCGCGTGGCTCGCAACGGTACGAGCCGAAACATGGAAGACGCTCGGCAGCTGCTCGGCGGCGATCTTGTACATGTTGGGAATCATGAGCAGCAGACCCTGGCTGGCCGTGTAGGTGCTGGTCAAAGCGCCTGCGCCCAACGAGCCATGCACGGCGCCGGCCGCGCCGGCTTCCGATTCCATCTCGACGACCTTGACCGTGGTGCCGAAGATGTTCTTGCGGCCCTGCGCCGACCACTGATCGACGTAGTCGGCCATCGGGGACGACGGAGTGATGGGATAAATGCCCGCCACCTCGGTAAACGCATACGAAACATGAGCCGCCGCGTTGTTGCCGTCCATGGACTTGAATTCACGTGCCATATACCCTCTCCCTTCTAGCTTGCACACAAAGGTTCAAACTGCTGTCATTGATAGCAGGAATGCGCCTGGCAGTAAAGTACCACTAATGGTTACCATTCCGACATAGTACCAGCGTTTTCCCAAGACGTCCCAGCTCCGCATGGCGAGCGGGGCTGTCCTAACGGCCAACTGGGCAACGGCGTCTATGCGACTCCGAACGGCAAGATTGAAACAGGCCTCTAGGGTAACTCTTTCATACGGACCGAAAGGGAGGCTCCCTTTCGGTCCGTACACGGGGCGAGGCGCCTGGCGATGCGGACCGAAAACCAGCTCGATGGAGATGAATGCCCGCATGATGTGTTGACTGAAGGCGCAATGATCGGCTGAGCCCGCCCTGGAGACCGGTATCGCAAGCGGCGCCCCATCTCGCCACCGCACGCCGGCCCGCCGCCAAGGACCCCCACCCGAAGCCCCTCGCTTGAATCCCCCTCCGATGCGCGCTCATGGAAGGCGGCTATTGGAGGCGACGGTCTGGCTCTCCCACGCGATGTCCTCTGCGCCTGCTTGCATTGCCGCCTTCTTAGGCGCGCGCATCTCCGGGGGCGCTCAGAGGCCTCGGGAGGGGGTCCTTGGCGGCGGGCCGGCGTGCGGTGGCGAGATGGGGCGCCGCTTGCCGAATGCGAACGCTCACATCTACAATTTGCACAATCGGCTAGGTAAAATAGACGCTTAAGTCAAAAAGCAGCAGGAGGGCACCTATGAATGTTCTCGTAATCAACGCCGGTTCGTCTTCGCTGAAATACCAGCTCATCAACGTCGAAACTCAAGAGCTGCTCGCTAAGGGGCTCTGCGATCGCGTCGGCTCCGACGAGGCCATGCACAAGCACGGTCTCGACGCGAACGAGGTATGCATCCACACCCCCATGCCCGACCACGACCATGCCGTCGCCCTCGTGCTCGAAGCGCTGACGAGCGGTCCCACGAAGGCGATCGACTCGCTCGACGAGATCGACGCCGTCGGCCACCGCATCGTCCAGGGCGGCAAGTACTTCGACCGCTCCGTCATCATCGACGAAGACGTCATCGCCAAGATCGACGAGATGGCCGAGCTCGCGCCCCTGCACAACAAGGCCGCCATCATGGGCATCCGCGGTTGCCAGCACCACATGCCCGACACGCCTATGGTCGCCGTGTTCGACACGTCGTTCTACCAGTCACTTCCGCCGAAGGCCTACATGTACCCCATCCCTTACGAGTACTACGAAAAGTACGCCATCCGGAAGTACGGCGCCCATGGCACTTCGCATCGTTACATCGCCGAACGCGCGGCCGACCTTCTCGACGAAGACCTCCGCGACCTCAAGCTCATCACCTGCCACCTTGGCAACGGTTGTTCCATCTCGGCCATCGACCATGGCGTGGCCGTCGATACGTCCATGGGCCTCACGCCGCTCGACGGCCTCATGATGGGCACGCGCTGCGGCTCCATCGACCCTGCCGTGGTCACGTACCTCATGGACAAAGAAGGCCTGAGCGCCAAGGAAATGGACGATATCCTGAACAAGAAGTCGGGGCTCTACGGCATCTCTGGCATAAGCAACGACCTGCGTAACGTCGACGAACAGGCCGATCACGGCAACGAGCGCGCGCTGCTCGCCATCGAGATGTACGCGAATTCGGCCAAGCGCTATATCGGCCAGTACATCGCTGTCATGGGCGGCGTCGACTGCATCGTGCTGACTGGTGGCGTCGGCGAGAACTCCGTCAAGATGCGCCGCATGATATTTGCGGGTCTGCAGACGATGGGCATCAAGCTGGACTACGAGAAAAACCGCCAGGGACCGCGCGAGCGCGAGATTTCGACGGACGATTCCGAGGTGCTGATCGTCATCATCCCCACTGACGAAGAGCTCATGATCGCCCGCGACACGTACGAACTGGTCCACGACCTCATCGCCGACCCCGAAATGAACTACGACGAGAGCCTGCTGTTCTTCTAATCACCTGGCAGCATCGCGCATAATCCAGGGAAATGAAAAAGCTGGCGCCCTTCGCGGGCGCCAGCTTTTTTTGCCAGGAATCACGTATTGCTCTGCCAAAACCCTAGTTTTGCTGTTCCGCCCTCTGCTTTTCGGCAATCTGCGCCTGCACGCAGGTAATGGCGACGACACCGTAGATGTCGCGCGCAACGCAGCCACGCGACAGATCGTTCACCGGCGCGGCGATGCCCTGAAGAATCGGGCCGTACGCCTCGGCATTCGCAAGGCGCTGCGTCAGCTTGTACGCCACGCTGCCCGAATCGAGGTCGGGGAAGATGAGCACGTTGGCGCGACCTGCGACGCTGGAGTCGGGAGCCTTCATCTCGCCGATTTCGGGGATGATCGCCGCATCGACCTGCATCTCGCCGTCAAGGGACAAGTCGGGTGCCAGCTCCTTCGCGATCGCGGTCGCCTCGGCAACTTTTTTGGCATCGTCGTTGGTGGCAGATCCCATCGTGGAATGAGAAATCATCGCGACCTGGGGCTTGGCGCCGACGAGCGCACGGAACGAATCGGCCGATGATATGGCGATGTTCGCAAGCTCTTCTGGAGTCGGGTTGATCACGAGACCGCAGTCCGAATACAGGAACGTGCCGTGCGAACCCAAGTTGCAATCAGGGACGCACATGATGAAGAACGAGCTCACGAGCTTCGAACCAGGTGCGGTTTTGAGGATCTGCAAACTAGGGCGCAGCACGTCGGCGGTGTAGTGAGTGGCACCTGCCACCATGCCGTCGACCTCGCCCACCTTGACCAACATGACGCCGAGGTACATGACGTCCTTGATGAGTTCGCGCGCCTTTTCGATCGTCATGCCCTTGGCCTTGCGAATCTCGTACAGCTTGTTCGCAAGCTCTTCGCTTTCGGAATAGTATCGCGGATCGATGATACGCGCCTTCTCCAAGTTGTAACCGGTTTTGCTAATCGCATCGGCGTCGCCCAAGATGACGAGGTTCGCGATGCCGTCTTTGAGAATCTTCTCGGCCGCCTTGAGCGTCCTCGGGTCATCGCCCTCCGGCAAAACGATGGTCTTGATCGACAACCTTGCGCGTTCGACGATGGAGTAAATGAAATCTTGCACGAGAGGCCCCTTTCAATACACTCGGAAACAGGCTTGCCCAGCTGCGGACGCGGACAGCATCTTGAAATGGATAGGACGTATTGTATGGGTACGCCACGCTTAACGCGTTCGACAACTCGCATTGCATCGACGGACGGCTGTTTCTGTCGCGAAATGGGGCAAAAAGAGTCGCTGAACGGAGCACGCGGCCCCCGATGATACATTACCTCTGAGGTACTGTATCACTTGTAGAACAGCATCGTAACGAGCGCGCATGCGTTGAAAACCGCCACGCAGAGCAGCATCTGCTGGTAGCCCGCCAAACCGGGCGTCGACGCTATGAGCCCCACGAACAGGGCGGGCGCGATCGACGTGCCGATCTGGCGAATGAGCGTGATCGTCGCGATGGCCGACGTGCTCTCTTCCTTGTTGGTGTTTTCCAAAATCATGTAGTTCGTCGGCGCTCCCATGGCAAACCCCATGCCGGCTCCTACGATGGCGAGCCCCATGACGAGCGTCATCACGCTCGGGGCCGCAACCGCCACGAACGCCAGGTACAGCAGGCCCGCGATGGAGACGGCAAGGCCGCCCATCAGAACCGGCTTCGGCCCCACCTTGTCTATGATTTTGCCGCCAACGGGCGTCGTGACGAACGACGTGATGCCGATGGCCATCACGTAGTACCCACCCGACCCGAGCGGATCGCCCATCGCGTATTCCGCAAGCTCGGGCACGAGCACGAGCGAGATGACGAAGCAACCAATGAAAAACGACACGATCATCGTGATGACGATAGCGCGGCTGTGAAAATACTCCAGATGAAACACGGGATCGGCCGCGCGCTTCTCCACCTGCCGGAACAGCGGCAAGATGACGATGGCTCCGACAAGCGGAAGCCACGTGCCAATGCGAGCGACCGAATCGCCGAGCGCCGTGAAGTCAAGCCCCTTCACGCCCAAAAGCAGCAACAGCACGAACGCCGTGAACAGCACCGACCCGGCGATGTCCATGGGCTTTCGCGGCTCGCTTCCATCCGATGCGCCGTGCCGTGAATCCGGCAAAAACGCCACGGCGCCCGCAATGATGGCGATGCAGAACGGAATGCACAGGTAGAACATGTACGGCCAATGCTCGACGCCGAACGCGCCGACCACCGCGCTGCCCGCCGCTGCGCCGAATACATTGGACACGCCCATGACGGCAGCCGCCATGCCGAGCGCCATGCCGCGTTTCTCGGGCGGGAACGACGTTCCGATCTCCGCATTGGCCACGGGAATCATGCCGCCCGCCCCCGCCGCCTGGGCCACGCGCCCCACGAGCAGCAAGCCGAAGCCCCCGAACGACTGGGACAACCCGCAAAGAGCGGCACCTACGCAGAAGATGCCCACGCATATCGCGAATACGCGCTTGCGCCCAACGCGGTCGGCTATCTTGCCTAGTATCGGAATGAGCGCCGCATAGAAGAGCGTGTAGATGTTGATCATCCAGATGCCAACCGTGCCGTCTATTCCGAAGTCGGCTTGCACGACCGTTCGCGCCGGCGACACCATGCCGACGTACAGTCCGCCGACGAGCAGCCCCACGAGGTAGATCGCGAGCATTATTCCCAACTTGTCGTTTCTGTTTTCCATAGCTGCCAATTGTCCAACCGCACCTTCCAATTTGGCGAAACAGGTCTCCATGGTAACCGTTTCACCTGTGAAACGGTTACCATGGAGACCTGTTTCGCGAGCCAAGGCTATACGAGCCGTGCCAGCGTCATTTCCGCCCATGAGTATTGGCGCATGTATTCGCCGCGGAACGCCGCGATGGCAATCGGGTCGCCCGCCAGGAACGCATAGTAGTCGCACTCGATGGCGTCTTGCCGAATCCCGACGACCCCACGATGCTTCACCACGACATCGCCAAGCCCGCGTGACTCGAACGTAGCCCTCATGTCCGCCACGAGCGTTCGAATATAGGAGCGCTGCGACGTCGAACCCGCACGGTCCTCCCAAAACACCGCCTCGATATCGCCCATCGTGCATGTTGCGCCGCGCCGGTCTACGAGATAAGCGAACAGCTCCTTCGTCTTGGCGCGCTCGAACGGAAGGGGTTCGCCATCGACGAATACCTCGAAATCGCCGAAGCACTGGACGACGATGCGGCCGGCAGAGCTCCAAGTCAGCGGATGGCGCAAATCTTCAAGCTCCTTGCGCACCTTGTCGGGCGTGATGGGCTTCATCAGATACCCTGAGCTATGCAGCTCGAAGGCGTCGGCCATGTACTCGCCATAGCCCGTCGCGAACACGATGTTGAGCGTCGGCTGCAACACCTTCAGCTCGCGTGCGAGCTGAATGCCATTTTTGCCCGGCATGTCGATGTCGATGAACGCAACCTGATAGCTACCGAGATCGGATAAGGCCAGCACTTCTTCGGCACTCGCGCAAGCGGTCACCTCGGCATCTGGATCGGCTTCGCGGACGGCGCTCACGAGAGCCCTGCGCGGCATTGGCTTATCGTCTACGGCAAGAACCTTCACCGCCATGCCTCCTCACGCAATCAGGCACCCATCATTTGCACCCCATCTTATCACGGGTCAAGCAACCTGGTTGATAATCCACTTTCGTGAACGCGTTGATAACGGCATGGCAACAGTAGCCCAATCGATACCTCATCTTGGGACAGCCGCAACTGATAGCGCGTAGTATTACACGAGACGCGCCGACAAAGCGCGGAAACACCGATCGATTGGAGCACAAAATGACGGATGAAAACATTCAGGAACTGAGCGACGGCGAGCTCGAGGAAGTAGTCGGCGGCATCCAGCATAGAGTCGTGAAGGGCGATACGCTCTGGGATTTGGCCGCCAAACACGGCACGTCAGTCGAAGCCATCATGGCAAAGAACAAGGGGCTCATCAAGAACCCCGATCACATCGAGATCGGCTGGGTCATCAACATCTAAAATCATAAAAGGGACAGTCCCCTTTTATGACGGGCGGCGCATCGCGTCGCCCGTTTTGCATGTTCGCGCCCCGCAAAGCGCACGTCTCGCCGCCGTCACCGGGACTTCGGCACGGTCATGACGGCCGACGTCCCCTGGCCTGGCGTGCTGGTTATCTCCAATGCGCCATCGCACATGGACCGCAAGCGCATCCTCGTGTTCTCGATGCCCAGATGATCGCGGCCAAACACCGTTTCCGCATCGAAGCCGACCCCGTCATCGACGACCGACACCAAGTAGCAGTCGTTCCGCTCGCGCGTGCGCACGACGACACGCCCGCCGCCGACCTTCTTGCCCACGCCGTGCTTGACGGCATTTTCCGCAAGCGTTTGGACCGAGAGAGCCGGTACGGAAAACCCGGTCGCTGCGGCATCGATCTCGTAATCGAGCAAATCCTCCATCGACATCTTCTCCAGCTCGAGATACGTGCGCACATGGCCTAGCTCTGCTTCTATCGGAACCGGAACCGTCTGATCGAGCGAGTTCAGGTTGGCACGCAAGTACGTCGAGAAGTTGTCGATGGCTTTCTGAGCCCGCTGCGGATCCTCTGCGCAGAGGTAGTAGATGCTATCGAGCGTGTTGAACAGGAAATGCGGTTGAATCTGCGACACCATGACGGCAATGCGGCTCTCGGACACCTCGATCCGCGATTGCGCGACTTCTTCGGTGGTTTCCAGCAACATGCGAGCCGAATGCACTTGCATTTCCATGAACAGCACCATGAGCCCGACCGTAGCCACTACGTCGACAAAATTGATTCCATACACGTATATCTGCATCAACGAAGCAATTACAGGTGCGATCGTGTAGAACAGCATGCAAGCAAGGGCCGTTCCCCCGAGTTGCTTGCGGTATCGCAAGACAACCGCCATGTTGCCCAGGCTGATGATTACGGCGGGGACCTGCGCAAGCCAGTACCAATCGGAGCGCCTGTAGAGGTTGGCCTCGTCGATCGTGTAGAACAAGCCCGAGGCAGCTAGCAAGCACCAGACCAGCAGCACCGCCCACGCTATACGCTTCCAAACTTCGAGCTGCGGACCATCGTCCTCCCCCAAGCGATTGCAAAGATACGACACGAACGTGGCCAGCAGCAGATACGACGCGAGAAACGTCGCCAAGTTGCCCACATGAGTGGCGATCCAGGCGACAGTTCCGGGAAGGCCGCGAAACACGCCCGCCGCAGCATCGCCGCCGGCAGACACCATCTCGATCGCGAACATGACCGCAATCTGCTTACGATAGCGCCTATCATCGGCCCGCGCGAACAGCACGGTGCATGCTATGCCGATAGCGCAGAACACGACGCCCCACATTTCGATCGCTATGTTCAACACGCGCACGCCCGACATGCCAGCGCTCCTCACGATGATACGTTACCTCTGAGGTAACGTATCATCAATCATCTACAATTCTAAGAAACCGTGAGACAGGCTTACCTTGAGAACGGTATAAGAAATCGTAACACGAGATATGGAATGCTAGATACAAGAGTGGGGTCTATCATGAACGAGAAGGAGTTATCGCTCATCTTGCAGCAAGACTTCTCCATTGGAACCGAGAGGTTCTGCGAGAGTCTCCTGCAGCGCTGCCTGTCCATACTCCGCTCAAGCGAAGAAGGACGCGACGTCAGCGACGACGAGCTCGAGTTGCTCGCAGCTGCCGGCACCCCGTTCATCTTGCGAGAAGAGTGCGACAATTAGGCAATTTCATTCGACCGGTTTCAAGCAAACGGCGAAGCGTTTCCGAATGAACGTTTCGCCGTTTTCTCGTAACGAGCCAAAGGGCGTTTTCGCGGAAGAGGTCTCGCCTTACTCGATCGTGAACACCTCGGAGAGACCCGTCATTTCCAGAACATCCATGATTTCATCGTTAGGCGCAATCAGGCGCATGAGTCCACCGCGCGATGTAGCCAGCTTGTCGGCGGCCACGAACACGCGCAATCCGGCCGACGAGACATAGCTCACACCGCTCAAGTCGATATCGAAATCGCACACGCTCGAAGGCATTTTGCCGATGGCCGCTTCCAGGTCGGGTGACGTCTGGACGGTCAGCTTGCCTTCTACTTCGAAAACGGCACGAGCGCCATCGGTCTCCGTTTTGATTTCCATGCATATCCCTCCCTTATGCCTGCAAGTGTTTTCACGGGCACGATTGTATCTGATTCGCGTGCTGCTACATCTCCGCATCGAGCCGTTGACGGGCGACGAGTTCCGCGAAGATGCCATTCGCCTCGATCAGCTCCTCGTACGTGCCCTCTTCGGCAATACGTCCCCCGTCTACCACCAAGATGCGATCGCAGTGGCGCACCGTCGACAGGCGATGAGCGACGACGACGCGCGTGCACTTCAGCTTCTCCAGCGAGTCGCTCACGTGTTTCTGGGTCTTGTTGTCGAGGGCGCTCGTCGCCTCGTCGAGCATGAGAATCCGGCGGTTGCCGCACACGGCGCGCGCTATCATCAGGCGTTGCCTCTGTCCACCCGACACGCCGCCCGAACCCTCGGTGATTATGGTCTGCATTCCCATTGGCATCTTGCGTATGTCGTCGGCGATGCCGGCGATCTCGGCAGCTTCCCATGCGTCGTCGACCGTCGCCATCGGAGCCGAAATCGTGATGTTGGAAGCTATGTCGCCCATGAACAGCTTGCCATCCTGCATGACGACGCCGATATGCTTGCGCAAAGACCTCAAGTCGACCTTCGACACGTCGTAGGGTCCATAGAAGATGGTTCCGCGCTCAGGTTTCTCGAATCCGAGCAGCAGGCGCATGATGGTCGATTTTCCGCAGCCCGACCGGCCGACGAGCGCCACGTATTCGCCCGGGCGAACCTTGAACGAAAGGTCGTCCAGCACGTACGGCTGATTCTCGCCATACTTGAACGATACTCCCGACACCTCGATAGCGCCGTTGAGCTTGCCCACGCTCGGCTTGTCTTCGGCGATTTCCGGTTCGGCTTCCAATATGGGAGCCACCATCTCGAGCATGGGACCAATCTGGGCCACCTGGCCCGCCATGGTCGCAAGCTGCATAATCGCGCCGGTCACTTGGCCGTAGGCAACGTTGAAAGCCATGTAATTCGCAACCGAAACATGCGACGACCCCGCGAAGAAATAGATTGCGATGGTCCCCACGAGACCGACGAACGTCACGAGCGGCGGCAACACCCTCAGGATTGCGGGACGATTATAGGCGAAACGGGCATATTCGGAATAGCCATGGGCCCATTTCGCGAAGGCGCGATCCTCCGCACCGGCCAGCTTGATTTTCTGTATGCCGCCCAATAGCGCCGTCACCGTGCCCGAGAGCTTCGACGAAGCTTCCATCGTGGCCCGTTCGTAGCGCATGGTCGCAACCGTGACGCCCACGGTAAGCGCAGCCTCGATGAGCACGATGAGCAGTGCGGGCAAGGCGAGCACGGGAGCAAAAGCTCCGATTTGCACGACGTAGACCAACGACAGAACGGCGGACAAGCCCGACCCCAGAAGAATCGAGGCGATTTGCTGGGAAATCAACGTGACATAGGACACGCGGCTTCCCAAATCGCCCGACGAATACTGCTTGAAAAACGATGCAGGCAACGACATGACGCGGGCGAACGTCGCCGCCTCTGCCGTCACGTCGAGCTTTGCGGTCAATCGCTCGATCACCAAGTTGCGGCACGCCCCGATGAGCACGGTGGAAATCGCCACGCCGAGCAGCAACCCGCCAATGGGCAAAATCAAGCTTTCCTGCCCCGAGGGGACGACCGTGCCAAACGCGATGTTGTTCGCCCATGCGGGCACCAACCCAATGAGGGTCACGGCAAGGGCCGCCACCAAGACGAGCGTGTAATCCGCCCGATCGAATACCCCGAAAATGAACGCGACGAGATCGCGAACCGTGATGGGCTTGGCGGGCAACGGTTTGTAGAACAAGATTGCAGAATCCTCGATATGACCGACGGTCTTCGCGTCGACGGCTCGCTTCTTGCCGGTGCCCGGTTCGAGGTAGTAGTAACCATGCATGCCGCGCGGCAGCAGCGCAATGGGCTCGCCGGTATCGAGGCGGCACAGAAGCGCGCCGAACGCCTCTTTGTACCAGCCCTTGTCCAAATGAACGACGCGATGCATCGTTCCCGTTGGACGGCAGAGCCAATCGATGCGCGCGTCAAGATCTTTCACGTTTTCGGGAACCGCACCCGGTTCGACGCCGATGTACTTCAAGCACATCTTCACGGCGGCATCGGCCTGCTCCAGATCGTCGAATCCGAAGGTGGGAGCGCCTTGGGGCTCGCTCACGCTGGCAGCGAGCGTCGCATAAGCGCGCTCGGTGAGCTCGGCGTCGAGCTTGGCGCGCGTATCGATCTGCGATTCGAGCCAACCCATTAGTCGCTCCTCACCAGATCGGCGTAAGCGCCATCGAGATCCATGAGCTCCTCGTGCGTTCCCCGCTCCACGATCTTACCGTCGTCGAGCACGATGATCTCATCGCAATCGCGGATGGTGCTCAGACGATGCGCCACGACGATGCACGTTATCTCGCGATCGCGGATGCGCCTGATGACATCGGCCTCGGTCTGTGCGTCAAGCGCGCTCGTCGCCTCGTCCAAAATGATGACGGTGGGATCTTGCGCCAACACGCGCGCAATCTCGAGCCGTTGGAGCTGACCGCCCGAATAGTTGCGTCCACCGGGGAGTATGCGGCTGGAATAACCGCCTTCCCGTGCAGCGACGACATCGTGGATGCCGGCATCGCGACAGGCCATGATGACCTCGTAGTCCTCTATTGATTGGTCCCACAGCTTGATGTTGTTGCTCACGGTATCGTCGAACGTCACGATATCCTGGTCGACGACCGCCAACGAGCCGCGCAGAATCGGCCGGGGAACCTCGTCGATCGGGACGCCGTCGAAGGAAATCTCTCCCGACCAAGGTTTGTAAAGCCCGCTCACAAGCTTGGCGACCGTCGATTTTCCGCAACCGCTGCCTCCCACGAGGGCAACCCACTGCCCTGGCTCGAGATGCAGGTCAAACCCCTCGATAAGCGGGGGCTCCAGCGGCGAATAACCAAACGTCACCCCGCTCAAATCAACCTGGCCGCGTAGCTTCTCGCGCCCCGAGTCTTCGAGCAGGGCAAATTGCGAATTTGGCACGTCCGCCGACTCATCGTCGCCTGCGACCTCGTCATCCTTCCCGCTGGCCTGGCTCGCCGCGTCACTTCCATCCTCGGGCACATCCACCTCGTAGCGCATGACGTCCTCGACGCGTTCGACCTGCGTCGTCATCTCCTGGACGGCCTGCCCGAGCCCGATGAGCTGATTGACCGGCGTCATGAAGGAAGCCAAGAAGCCCGTGAAGGCCAGCAAGGCGCCGGGCGTGAACGACCCCTGCACGATGAGCCACAAGCCGAGGACCAACACGATGATATCCGCGACCTGCACCATGACGGTGGGCACTGCGCCAAGATACTCGTTGAGGCGCGTGGTGCGCACGTCCGATTCGTTCACGGCCGCTTGATATCCGGCCCACCGCCCGAAAAAGCCGTTTTCGGCACCGGAAGCCTTGATCGTCTCGATCATCTCCACGCCGCTGATGGTCGTGGCGTACAGCTTGCCGCCTGCAGATGCGGCCGCGCGGGCGATGTTCACGCGCTTTTTCGAAATATAGCGGGCAAGCACCGCGTTCATCGCTACCGTGAGCAAGCCGACGGCGGTCAGCAACACGCTGTGCTGCAGCATGACGACGAGGTACAAGACCAGCATGACCACGTTGATGAGCACGGGCGCAAGCCGTGCCACCAGCGTGAACGCAATCGTCTCGTTGGCCGATTGACGCTGCTGCAAATCACCGACCATGCGCTGGGCGTAAAAGCCCACGGGCAGATGCAGGAGATGCCGCATGAAGCGCGATGAGGACACGACGGCGATCTTGCCTTGTATTCGAACGAGGTAAATCGCGTTCAGCACGGACACGACGCCCACGATGAGCGCGAGAAACAACATGATGCCCACGAGGGGCATGAGCCAATCGGGGTTGCTTCCCGACAGGATGCGATCGAGGAACACCTGGCCAAGCGATGTGTTCACGATTCCCGCGAGCGAGGTGATCGCAGCTGTGAGCACGACGAACGCAATCGCCACGCCCAAGCCCTGCAGACGCTTGCTCATGTACTTGAACGGATCGGGCTTCTGCCCTCCCTCCTCGAATGCATCGGTTTTCTCGAACATGAGGGCCACGCCCGTAAACGCGTCCGCAAACTCATCTATCGAAATTTTGAGCTCGCCGCGCGCGGGATCGTTGATGTAGGCGTGCTTCCCCCGGAATCCGTCCAGCACCACGAAATGGTTGAAGTTCCAGAACACGATGCAGGGGAACGTGCCTTTGGCGCGAATTGCCTCGACCGAATACGTCATGCCCTTCGCCTTCAGGCCGTAAGACCGGGCGGCCTTCACCACGTTCGACGCCTTCGACCCATCGCGCGAGACGCCGCAATCAGCCCGAACCTTCTCGAGCGGAACCCAGCGCCCGTAATACGCGAGGATCATGGTCAGGCACGCAGCGCCGCATTCCAGCGCTTCCATCTGCATGACCTGGGGAACTTTGGCCACCTTGCCGGCCATTACTAATGACCTCCGAGCACAAGCGTGATCGGGGCGATGCGTTCGGTCGTGATGCTGACGCTTACCGGCACCCCCTGATCAAGGTGGTTTTCGCCCGCAAACTCGACCATGTACGCCCAATCGCCGTCAAACATCGTTTCGACCAGATAATCGTTGCCCACGAAAGCGCGCGCCTCGTCGCGCGAACGTGGAATAGCACCTATGCTTTCGACCGTCATCTTCTCGCCGCCGACGTTCGCCGCATCACCCACATGGACCTTGGCGACGGAGTCTGCGTTCAAAAAGCACACGGCCTTCCCGTTGATGGACACGCCGGTATCGCTCACGTTGGTCGAGACCGTACCGAATAACCCCCAGCACAACAAACCCGCCAGCAATGCGATGCACGCAGCGAGGATAACCCACACGCTCGGATTCGTGACGCGCACGTAACGATCGAGGTCGTCGGGGCTCTTCAGTTTTTCGGTAGCTCTCTTGTTGAATATGGCCGACTTGGCGTCCGCCATCATGCGCTCCTTCCTGCAACTACACGCATTCTCGCGAGCGCACGAGCGAGTTTTGTGGAGACGGTGGAAGCGTTCATGTCAAGTTCTTCGGCGATTTCCGAATTGCGCTTGCCCTCATAATACTTCATAAACACCAGCTCGCGTTCGTCGAGACTGAGCGTTTCGAGCAAACGCTGCACCAAATCGGCGTCGCACGCCTGCTCCGCATGGTCGTCGTCCACCGCGCAGACTGCTTCCGATACGTTTTCCAGTGGAGCATCTTGCTTGTTCTTGTGCCAGTAGTCGGCAATGCAGTTCCTCGCAATTGCCACCACCCACGTGGAGAACTTGGCGCGGCTCGAATCGAACCTGCTGAACGATTGCGCGGCCTTGAGGAATGCCTCAGAGGTCACGTCCTCGGCCGAAGGGCGATTTGCCAAAGCGCGATACGTGTAGTTGTATACGAGAGGATAGGCGTCACGATACAAGCGCTCGAACTCGGCCGCGACATCGCGGGATTTATCCGTACGGAGCACCCTTATCTTGTTTCCCGAGCCGGCTTGCGCCATTGCCATCCTCCGTTTATAGACTGCTTTTATGTGGATGCTACGCTCCGAACCGCAACAGAAGTGCAACTAAAATCACGCAAACGCCCTGTCAAATAGTTACATTTTTGTTTCAAAGGCCAAATCCAGGTTAACCGGCCATCCTGACAACTTGGCCATCTATGCGTCACATCTGATAAACTTGAGCGCTGTGCGTTTGATTCGAGCAAGGAGCAGGTGTGGCTGAGGAACAGCGCGAGCATTTCAAATCTCGCATCGGATTCATCTTCGTGGCGGCCGGATGCGCTATCGGTTTGGGAAACGTTTGGAGGTTCCCCTACATCACCGGCCAGTACGGAGGGGCTGCGTTCATCGTGCTGTACCTCGTCTTCCTGGTGATTTTAGGGCTGCCCGTCATGGTCATGGAATTCGCCGTTGGACGCGCCTCGCAGAAATCGACTGCGCGGTCGTTCGACGTGCTGCCGTCCAAGAGGAATTTCCGATGGTTCGGCTGGTGGGGGTACGTCGGCTCGATGCTGCTGCTGATGTTCTACACCACCATCTGCGGATGGATGCTCTCCTACATCCCCAAAATGGCTTCGGGCATGTTCGACGGAGCTGTGGCCGAAACGACGGCCAACGCGTTCGGCGCCATGGTGTCGAACCCCTCCGAGATGATGGCTTGGATGCTCGTGTCCGTCGCCGTCGGCGTCATCGTCTGCGCGCTCGGCGTCGAGAAGGGCGTCGAGCGGGTTTCCAAGTTCATGATGTCGGCGTTGCTGATCATCATGATCGCCTTGTGCGTGCGCGCCGTCACGCTTCCAGGCGCGTCCGAGGGATTGCAGTTCTACCTCTTGCCCGACTTCGGCCACCTGTTCGCCGGCGATACGCCCGCCGAGCAGATGAGCTCGTTCGGCAACGCGGTCTACGCCGCCATGGGCCAGGCGTTCTTCTCGCTTTCCGTCGGCATGGGCGGCCAGGCCATTTTCGGTTCGCGCATCGGGCGCGAACGCAGCTTGACGGGCGAGGCGCTGTCAACCGTCGGCATGGACACCGGCGTTGCCATCATGGCCGGCCTCATCATCTTCCCTGCGTGCTTCGCCTACGGCATCAACCCCGACGCCGGCCCTTCGCTCGTGTTCCAGACGCTGCCTGTCGTGTTCGGCCAGATGCCGCTCGGCAACGTTTGGGGAGCGCTGTTCTTCGTGTTCATGGGCTTTGCGGCCCTCTCGACGGTCATCGGCGTGTTCGAGCTGCTCGTCACCTGGTGCATGGATCGTTGGTCCTGGTCGCGCAAGCAGGCGGTCATACGCAACGGCGTGATGCTCGCGGTGCTTTCCATCCCCTGCGTGCTCGGCCTCAACGTATGGAGCGACGTTGCGATTCCCGGAATCGGCGACATCTCGAGCATCGAGGACTTCATCGTGTCCAACAACATCCTGCCGCTCGGCGGCATCATATTCGCCATCTACTGCTGCACCAAGCTCGGTTGGGGCTGGGACAATTTCCTGGCCGAAGCTGACGCCGGCGAAGGCATCAAATTCCCGGCCGTGCTGCGTCTGTGGTGCGCTTACGGCATCCCGGTGCTGGGAGTCATCATCTTCATCATGGGCTACATCCCCCTGATCAGCACCTGGGTCGGCCTCGGCTAGAATGCGCGCAAGCACGCTTTTACTTACTCATGCTAGAATAGAGCCATGGGAAGCAGGAAACCATCAGCTAATGCGAAAAGGGTAAGCGAGTTCAAGGCGCAACTCGGCGGCTTGGACGACATCTTCGCGCGCGAAGAGCATCGGCGCGAAGACCTGTCGGCAAAGAAGGAAGCAGCCCTTCGCAACAAGGCCTGCGAGTCGAAAAACCGCTACCCATCGCGCTACGACGCGCAAATCGCCATCGACGCCTGCGCCGAGCACGGCACCACCGGCCTGCACATGTACCGCTGCAAATACTGCAACGGCTGGCATCTCACCTCAAAACCCCGCCGCGACGACTAAAACCCGACACGCGGAAAACGGACCGAAAGGGAGACTCCCTTTCGGTC
>CAMOLA010000038.1 GCA_946618265.1 uncultured Eggerthellaceae bacterium | reverse complement strand
ATATCGGCAAGAACAGCCGCATCAAGTACATCGAGAAGCATTACGGCGAGGGCGAGGGGACGGGCGAGCGCATCCTGAACCCGACGACGAACGTGTACATGGAGGAAAACTCCTACTGCGAAATGGAGATGATCCAGCTGCGCGGCGTCACTTCGACGGTTCGCGACACGAACGCAAAGCTTGACGCAGGGGCGAAGCTCGTGCTGACCGAGCGCCTCCTCACGCACGACGATCAGAAAGCCGAATCGAACGTCGTCATCGAGCTCGAGGGCGAAGACTCGAGCGTGCAAATCATCTCGCGATCGGTCGCACAGGATAATTCCGAGCAGATCTTCAATCCGCTCGTCGTCGGCAAGGCGGCTTGCCGCGGACATGTGCAGTGCGATGCCATCATCATGGGCGATGCACGCGTCAAATCGATTCCCGGCATCGAAGCCGACTCGCCCGACGCCATCCTCATGCACGAGGCGGCTATCGGCAAAATCGCCGGCGAGCAGATCACCAAGCTCATGACGCTCGGTTTGACCGAAGAAGAAGCCGAACAGGAAATCCTTGACGACTTCCTGAGCTAAGGCCAATCGACAATCTACAAAACACAAGCGCCTTTCGGATTCTGCCCCGAAGGGCGCTTTAGGTTAAACGGGTCTCCAGGGTGATCGTTTCTTTATGCGAGTTGATGAAACGATCATCCTGGTGATTCGACTTCTAGCGTTTATAGATAAATGCTCCGTACCCGGAACCCAACCGCCCAGCCTCGCGCATGCGTCCCGGAGCCCCTTCCGTTGACCTCTGAGCGCCCCCGGAGATGCGCGCGCCTAAGAAGGCGGCAATGCAAGCAGGCGCAGAGGACATCGCGTGGGAGAGCCAGGCCGTCGCCTCCAATAGCCGCCTTCCCTTAGCGCGCATCGGAGGGGGATTCAAGCGAGGGGCAACGGAAGGGGCTCCGGGACGCATGCGCGAGGCTGGGCTTCAGGCGCGAAATGAGACAGTTACCCTGGACCTGTTTTACGAAACGGGGTTAATGATGCTCGATCGTCAGGGAGAGGTTCTCGTTCACGAGCGCTTCGCGTGCGCAAACTTGCACGAAGCGCAGCACGTACGCCTGCATGCCAGGCTCGAGCTCAACTTCGTTTATGGCGATGGTGATTCGCGTCGGTTCGGACAGTTCCGAGAGGCAATCGGCGAGAGCGGATAGGTTGCCGCCGTAGTAATCTGGAAGCTCCAGCTTTTTCTTCAGGTAGGCGTGCAGCGTCTCCTGCGAGGCGCACCTGGCGCCTATGATGCGCACGTTGCGGATATACTCGTCCATGGCTCTACCGTCCTTTTGGCTCGCGCGACGGGGTCGCTAGTACAGCTGCTCGAAGGTCTTGTAATGGTCGCCCGTGTAAAACACGAGGCCATCGTTTGAGAACACGATGCGCTTCGCGTTGCGGAAGCCTCCTTCGTAGTCGATATCGCATTCCGTCCAGCGTCGCCCGCGCTTGTAGGGCAGCTGCTCGTCATCGTCGTAGAATTCGCTACCGCCGATGCTCTTGCCGGGGAGCACATCCCAGAGGTTTCCTTCCGAGCTGATCCAGCCTGCCTTGCGCGCTTTGGTCTTCGAAACGTAGTTCGACGGCAAGTGGCCGTATGTGTGAACGTAGTAGGCGACCGAGTCCTTGTCGGTGTACTGACCGCTCTCGACGACTTTGGCAGCTTTTGAACCTGGGGAAGCCGACAGCGTTTGCGGTTCGCTCGACGAGGCTGTCGTAGCGTCAGGGCCGGATGCGGGAGAGCATCCGAAGAGCGCGATCGCTGCGCTGAACGCAATGGCAAGCAATGCGATGGCGAAATGTCGCAGTGTTATGGTCATGGTGTTTTTCATGGCTCGATTATAATCCTTATCGATAGTGTATGATTGGCACAGTCCTTTAAGACGGTACAGAGAGACCGGCAAGGCTGACGAAAGCGACGATTTCATGAATCGTCTTATAGTCGCGCCCTTGCCTCTGCGGAGGCTTTTTTTGTAAAACGATGCTTCGGCGGAGCGCACGGCTTCTGTACATCCGACCAAGCTCGGCAGTGCCGAGCTGCAATGATAGGAGGGTGTATGACGGATACGGGCACTGTAAAATCGATCGTCATGGATGCGGAGGGCATAGAGCGCTCCCTCACGCGCATCGCCCATCAGATCCTGGAAAAGAACAAGGGCGCAGCCAACGTTGCCGTGGTCGGCATCGTCACGCGCGGCGATTTGCTCGCGAAACGCCTCGTCGACAAGATCGAGGAAATCGAGGGAATACGCGTTCCGCTCGGCAGGCTCGACATTAGCTTCTACCGTGACGATTTCGCGACTTACGTTTCTCCCGAGGTGCTTTCGACCGACATCATGTTCAACATCGACGGGCTCGACGTCGTCCTCGTCGACGACGTCCTGTACACGGGACGCACGATCCGCGCGGCCCTCGACGCCCTCATGGACATCGGTAGGCCCGAAACCGTCCAGCTCGCCGTCCTCATCGACCGCGGGCATCGCCAGCTGCCCATTCGAGCTGATTACGTCGGCAAGAACGTGCCCTCGTCGAAGGGGGAGAACGTCCGGTTGTTCCTCGAGGAAACCGACGGCAAGTCCGAGGTCGAGATCCTCGCGATAGAGGCTGGCAAACGAGCGGGATCCGCTCCTTTGGGAGGTGAATAACCATGAGTTTCGATCACAAGCATCTCATCGATATTCGCGAATACTCCGCCGATGACATCACCTTGCTGCTCGATACGGCCGAACGGTTCAAGGCCATCAACGAGAGGCGCATCAAGAAGGTGCCCGTCCTCAAGGGGTTCACGGTCGTGAACATGTTCAACGAGCCCTCGACGCGCACCCGAAGCTCGTTCGAGATAGCCGAAAAGCGATTGAGCTGCGACACGCTCAATTTCGGCGGAAGCTCGACGAGCACCGTGAAGGGCGAGAGCCTCGATGACACGGTGGAAACGTTGTGCGCCTACAAGATAGACATGATCGTCGTACGCGACAAGCATGCCGGCGTGCCACGAAAAGTCGCGCTGAAGTCGGGCGTCAGCGTTATCGATGCGGGCGACGGAAAGCACCAGCATCCGACGCAGGCTCTGCTCGACCTGTACAGCATACGCGAGCATAAGGGCACCATTGCCGGCCTCAACGTCGGCATCGTGGGAGACGTCAGCCATTCCCGCGTTTGCGGCTCGCTCGTGCCTGCGCTCAAGACCATGGGCGCCAACGTCACGCTCATAGCTCCCGGAACGTTGCTGCCCCCGGCGCCTGAGGCGCTCGGAGCGGACGCGGTCACGAGCAACCTCGACGAGGCGCTGCCCGAGCTCGACGTCGTGTACATGCTGCGCATCCAGCAAGAGCGCCTCGAGGGCGCGCCGTTCCCGACGCTTCGCGAGTACAGCATGCTTTACGGCCTCGACGAGCGGCGCGACAAGCTGCTGAAGCCAGACGCGATTATCTGCCATCCCGGGCCCATTAACCGCGGAGTCGAGCTCGACGCGTTCATGGCCGACCATCCAACGCGCTCGGTCATTCTCGACCAGGTATATGCCGGCGTGCTCGTGCGCATGGCCGCGTTGTACCTGCTGCTTGGCGGCAGTGACGACGGCATGGCGTAACGGACACGATGACTGAAGCGAACGTAAGGAGCATCGAGCCAAAGCGAGGAAGGACCGATATGGCTTTGCTATTGAAAAACGCCCATGCGATTGATCCGCAAGTCGGGCTCAATGAAACGTGCGAGATTCTCATCCGCGACGGGAGGATAGTCGAGGTCGGGCATGATCTCGTCATGGAAAAGGGCGTCGAGCGCGACCTTGGCGGCAAGGTCGTCGTGCCGGGGCTCGTCGACATACACGTCCACCTGAGGGACCCGGGCCAGGAATACAAGGAAGACATCGAAAGCGGCACGCGGGCGGCGGCTCACGGCGGCTTCACCGATGTGTGCTGCATGCCCAACACGAATCCCATCATCGACACCGGCGCCGTCGTGGAATACGTGCGCTCAAAGGCAGCTGCGGTGGGCAAATGCCGCGTTCATGTTTCCGGTGCGTGCACGAAGGGCGAAAAGGGCGAGGCGTTGTCTGAAATGGGCGATATGGTCGCCCATGGCGCCGTCATGTTCACCGATGACGGACGCGGCGTGCAGAGCGCTGGCATGATGCGGCGCGTCATGGACTATGCAGCGCAGTTCGGCAAAGCCGTGAGCAGCCATTGCCAAGATGAGAGCCTGGTGGGAACGGGCCAGGTGAACGAAGGCTACGTATCGACGAAGCTCGGCCTGCAGGGATGGCCCGCGACCGGCGAGGAGATTCAGATTGCGCGCGATATAGAGATCTCCTCCCTCACCGGATGCCCAATTCATATCCAGCACCTCTCGTCGGCCCATGGCATAGAGCTCGTCAAGCGGGGGAAGGCCGACGGCGTGAAGGTGACGTGCGAAGTCACGCCGCACCACATGTTCTTGACCGAAGACTGCATCGGCGATGACTACAACACGTCGATGAAGGTAAACCCGCCTCTTCGCACCAAATCCGACGCCGAGGCCGTGATCGCAGGCGTCGTGGACGGCACGGTCGACTGCATCGTCACCGACCATGCGCCCCATGCGGCGCATGAGAAGGCCCGCGAGTTCGAGCTCGCTCCGTTCGGGATGACCGGCATCGAGACGAGCGTCGGCGCCGTCGTCGGCAATCTGGTGAACACCGGAACGATAAGCTGGGAGCGCATGGTCGAGCTCATGAGCATCAATCCACGGCGCATCATCGGGATAGACCGCGTCGCCCTCGAGCCGGGCAGCCGTGCGGACCTCACCGTGATAGACCCCGACCTGAAGTGGACCGTCACGGAAGACGAGTTCGAATCGAAGGCCACCAACAGCGGGTTTATCGGCTGGGAGATGACGGGACGCGCAACCGACGTGTACGTCGGCGGATACGCGACCATGGAAGACGGCGTGCTGACGGACGAGCCTATTCATCTATAAGGCCTTATGCGCTTCGAACAAAGCCCGGCTGCGCGCAATGATACAATGCGGGAAAAGCAGTCGAGCGAGGGGAGGGTTATGTCAAATCTTGTCAACGAGCTTGCCCGCATCGTTTCGAACGAGCAAGTTGGACCCCGGTTGCATCTCATGGTCCTCGAGGCGCCCCTCATCGCGCGCGCCGTTCGTCCGGGCCAATTCGTGCACATGAAGGTCCCCGAGGCGGAGTCTCATGTTCTGAGGCGGCCGTTTTCGGTGTACGCCCGCAATGCGAAAACGGGCGTCATCGAGGTGCTGTACCAGGAAGTCGGTCAGCTCACGCGGTTCATGCCGCACCTCAAGGCGCAGCAATGCGAGGTAATCGGTCCCATCGGCAATACGTGGGGCGGCATCAAGCGTTTCCAATCCGGCGAATGCACCCATGCGCTGCTCGTCGGAGGCGGCGTGGGTGCAGCGCCGCTGTTCATGCTAACCGAAGCGCTTGTCGAATCGGGATGCCCCGTTGACGTCGTGCTCGGCGCGCAAACGCTCGAAGCCCTCGTGGCTCGCGAGCGCTATTCGGAGCTGCTCGGAGCAGAACCGTACTGCGCGACTGACGACGGGTCGTATGGGCGCGCAGGCTTTTGCACGTCGCTCGTCGAAGAGCGCCTGGCCGAAGGCTGCACGGCCGATGGCGCACGGTACGACTATCTCGCCGTTTGCGGGCCCGAGCCGCTCATGAAGATCGTTGCCGACATGGGTCGAGGCGCGGGCGTCTACACCGAAGCGTCCATGGAGAAACGCATGGCATGCGGAATCGGCGCATGCTTGTCCTGTGTGGTCGATACCGTGTCCGGAAAACGCCGCTCGTGCGTCGACGGTCCGATTTTCAATGCACAGGAGGTGATCTGGCAATGAGCGCGAAGCCTCGTGAAACCACCGTCAAGCTCGACGTCGATCTCGGCGGACTGAAGATGAAGAACCCTGTCACCGTCGCATCGGGCACGTTCGCCGCTGGCCGCGAATACTCTGATTTCGTCGACGTGTCATCGCTCGGCGCCGTCACGACCAAGGGCGTCTCGCTCAACGGTTGGGAGGGCAACGCGAGCCCGCGCATAGCCGAGACGCCGTCCGGCATGCTGAACTCGATAGGCTTGCAGAATCCCGGCGTCGGCCACCTGATAGAGCATGACTTGCCGTGGCTGCGGGAACAGGGCGCAACGTGCATCGTCAACGTATCGGGGCATAGTTTCGCCGAATACGTCGACGTGATCGGCCGTCTCGAAGAAGTCGATATGGTCGATGCCTACGAGATCAACATTTCGTGCCCGAACGTCGACGCGGGCGGAATGACCATCGGTACCGACCCGAAAAGCGTCGAACAGGTTGTCGGCATATGCCGAGAAGCCACGAAGCGCCCCATGATCGTCAAATTGACGCCCAATGTGACCGACATCACCGAAATCGCCAGAGCCGCCGTTTCCGCGGGCGCTGATGCGCTTTCGCTCATAAACACGCTTCTCGGCATGTCGATCGACCCCGTCAGAAGGCGACCGCAGCTCGCGAGGGCCGTAGGCGGCCTGTCGGGTCCCGCCGTCAAGCCCGTGGCGCTTCGGCTGGTATGGGAAACCCATAAAGCCGTCGACGTCCCGCTGCTCGGGATGGGCGGTATAAGCAGCGGCCTCGACGCCGTTGAATTCATGCTCGCGGGCGCGACGGCAGTGGCGGTCGGGACCGCCAATTTCACGAACCCGACGGCTACGGTCGACGTTATCGACGGAATCGTCGACTACTGCGAGTCCCAGGGTGTTACTGATGTAACCGAGTTGATAGGAGCACTGCAATGGTAAGCGTATTCGACAACATCCCGCCTGAGGAGCGCATCATCGTCGCATTGGACTGCTCGCGCGAAGAGGCCATGGAGCTCGCCGACAAGCTGCGCGGGCGGGCGCGCTGGGTGAAGATCGGCATGACCCTGTATTACGCATGCGGCCCCTCCATCGTCGCGGCTTTCAAGCAGCGCGGGTTCAAGGTCTTCCTGGACCTCAAGCTCCACGACATTCCGTTCCAGATTCGCGGCGCGGCGCATTCGGCGGCGCTCACAGGCGCCGATATGCTGACGATGCACACGCTCGGTGGCGTCGACATGCTGGCCCAGGGCCAGGAAGGCGTCGTCGAAGCCGCGCGGGAGCGCGGCGGCGATGCGGCGGTGACGCTCGGCATCACGGTGCTCACGAGCATGGACGAAAAGGCGCTGAACGATATCGGCATAGATAGGGCTCCCGCTGACCAAGTTGCGTTGCTCGCGGGCGTAGCGCAGAAAGCAGGGATATCCGGCGTTGTGGCATCGCCCCAGGAGGCGTCGATGCTGCGCGAAAAGCTCGGTCCACGAGCGTACATCGTGACGCCGGGCGTGCGGCCGGCAGGTTCCGACGCCGGCGATCAGAGCCGCATCGCGACGCCAGCGATGGCGTTCGAGAACGGCGCATCGCATATCGTCATCGGCAGGCCCGTGACGAAGGCGGAGGATCCCGCAGCGGCATTCGACGCCATCGTTGCGAGTATTTCGTAACACGAAGAGTAACGAAGCGCAATGGGGCGGCATGAGGAACCGAATCCTCATGCCGCCCCTGCCTGTAGTCGCACGCGCTTTGCGCGAACCCATCGGACACTTCCGGAAGCAGAGGGCCCGTCTGGCGGATCGTCGGTTGAAATCGCTACAGGTGGGCTTATTCGCGAACTTGAAGCCATTGCAAGTGAAGAATCTTTGGTTTCATAGTCGTTTTTGCCGATGAAATGCGCAAATAAACTTGTCAGCCACGTGATTCACGTACTAGAATGTCGTTCATCTCGCATGACGCCCTCTAATCACACCATCGAGAAATACCACGATGATTGCCGATTGTGATGTTGTTGCGCGAGATAAAACAAGAGTTGAGTTTTACGGTAGCATGTGCCAGTCATATGCAACGGAAAAAGGAGAATACAATGGCAATTCCCCAGCTGAGCGATGCGGAGCGCAAAGCAGCTCTGGAAAAGGCGAAGGAAGCGCGCATCAAGCGTGCCGAGATTCGCGAACAGCTGAAGAAAGGCGAGCTGACGCTCAAAGAAGTCATCGATATGAAGGATGATCCGATCATCGGTCGCATGAAGGTCTCCACGCTCATCGAGACGCTGCCCGGCTACGGCAAGGCCAAGTCCGAGAAGATCATGAACGAGCTTCAGATTGCCGAGAGCCGTCGTCTCCGCGGTCTCGGCGAGCGTCAGCAGGCTGCACTGCTCGAGCGCCTCGGCTAATATGCGCCAAGGCAATTTATTTGTCATCTCAGGGCCATCGGGTGCCGGAAAAGGCACTTTGGTGGCCCGCCTTTTGGCAGAAGTTCCCGATGCCTGGTTGTCTATTTCTGCGACGACGCGTCTCCCACGTGAGGGGGAAACCGACGGCGTCCAGTACTATTTCGTCGATCGGGCCGAGTTCATGAATATGGTCGAGCACGGAGAGCTCCTTGAGTGGGCTGAATACTCCGGCAACTGCTATGGAACGCCCGAGCGCAGCGTACGGGACCATATGGCTCGCGGGGAACAGGTCATCCTTGAGATTGACGTGCAGGGTGCCTTCCAGATACGCAACAAGGTTCCCGAAGCGCACCTCGTTTTCATCGAGCCGCCTTCCCTCGAAGAGCTCGAACGCAGGTTGCGTGGAAGGGGAACCGAGGACGAAGCGACGATCGGCAAGCGCCTTGCCGCTGCTCAGGTGGAACTTTCGCGCAAAGAAGAGTATGATATACGTCTGGTAAACGACGATCTTGACCAAGCTGTGGCGGAATTGGTCGCTTACGTTGACGAGTTAGCTGGAGTTTAAAGAAGATAGGATGTTATGAGCATCATTGAACCAAAAATCGACGTTCTGCTCGACAAGACCGACAACGATCGCTTCCTGCTGTGCGCACTTGCAAGCAAGCGTGCACACGACATCAACGACATGCTGCGCGGACAGCGCGATCGTGCCATACAGATGCAAACCGCCGTGGAGATCGCGCGTGCATCTGACAGGAAGCCGCTCTCGATTGCTTTTTCCGAGATCGCGCGCGACGACGTGTCGTATGACCCAGAGTCGATCGACGTAAAGAATCATTAGATCGAATCGGTGATGGAAGAGCTTCATCAACGGGTCTGTCTGATCCACTATCACGAAATAGGCCTGAAGGGCCACAATAGATCGAATTTCGAGAAGCGTCTGCAGAAAAACCTCGAGGCGCTTCTCGTCGATTTTCCCATTGTCACGATCCATCGCATATCGGGTCGCCTGTGCATATTCCTGCGCGAGGGAACGTCGTTCGAAGAAGCGGGCAAGGTTGTCGAAGTCGTTCGCAACGTGCCTGGCGTCGCGCGTGTTTCCTGCGGGTTCAAATGCGAGCGCGATATCGACATCATGTGTTCGGTGGCCTGCAGCGCCCTCGGCGAAGCAGGGGACTTCGATACGTTCAAGGTTCATGCCCGCAGAAACCATACCGACTTCGACATCGATTCGATGCAGATGAACCAGATCGTCGGTGCGGCGCTTTGCCGGGAATTCCCCGAAAAAGGCGTCAAGATGAAGAATCCCGACGTAACGGTGTCGGTCGAGGTGATCCAGAACGCTTCGTACATCTATGCGCTCAGCGTGCGTGGCATCGGCGGGCTTCCCGTCGGCAGTTCTGGCAAGGTCGTCAGTTTGCTGTCGAGCGGGATCGACTCGCCGGTCGCGCTCTGGAAGATGGCACGTCGCGGTGCGATTTGCATCGGGGTTCACTTCTCGGGGCGTCCCCAGACCTCGGACGCCAGCGAGTATCTGGTCGATGATATCGCGCGGGTGCTCGAGCGAACGGGCTGCATCGCGCGCGTCTACGTCATCCCCTTCGGCGATTACCAAAAGGAAATAGCCGTGAGCGCGCCTCCGTCATTGCGCATCGTCATGTACCGGAGGCTCATGTTCAAAGTCGCGGAGGCAATCGCGAAACGCGAGCACGCAGGAGCGCTCGTGACGGGCGAAAGCCTCGGGCAGGTCGCATCCCAAACGCTTGACAACATCCGCGCCACCGACGACGCCGTTGACATGCCGGTTTTCAGGCCCCTCATCGGAAGCGACAAGCTCGACATCATAACCGACGCGCAACAGCTCGACACGTTCGACATCTCATCGCAGGACGCGCCGGATTGTTGCACGCTGTTCATGCCCCGAAGCCCCGAGACGCATGCGAAAATGCCCATCGTGCTCGAAGCGGAATCGAAATTCCCGATCGAGCAATGGGTCGACGAGCTCGTCGAGGCCGCCGAAATCCACGACTATGCATGCCCTTCCTATCGGCCTCCCAAGGTTCGCTTTTAATCGATTTCCAATTAAGATCTAATCAGCCAGCCAGCTTGCTTGCCTAATACGCAAGCAAGCTGGCTGGCTTGTTTCCACATACGGCTTCTTAAGCGATTGGGCAACGGCAAAACGGTGCCTACACGGGGGTCTGGTAGGGGGTTGCCCTGTAAGGTTGGCATCGTAAGCTTCTCATCAGCCGCCACCGATGAGGAGATGAGAACAGTGGACCTGACGACATGGGAAAGCATTCGTTCCAAGCTCGTTCTTCCTTCATCGGGGAAATGCCTCGCAATCGGACTAGCGGCTATCTTGGTAATGGTGGCAGTTGTTGCCGGCAGCAATGTATTCGATACTGCCACCGCTAGCACGTTCGAGATCACGCACGATGATCTTTCCGATACGAGTTCGTCAAGTGCCGCGGCGCCCGAAACGGTGTTCGTCCATGTGACCGGATGCGTGAAAAACCCGGGGCTCGTCGAGCTCGGGCAAGGGTCGCGCGTGGCAGATGCCATACAGGCTGCCGGCGGGTTTGGGGATGAAGCGTCGATGGATTCGGTAAACCTCGCTCGAGTGCTGCAGGATGGCGAGCAGGTCGTCGTCGCGGAACAGGGAGAGTCGAGCGCAGTCGTCTCGCAAGCTCCCGTTGAGCAGGGCAAATCTGGTGCCGATCGATCATCGTCGCTCGTCAACATCAACACGGCGAGCGCCGACGAACTTCAAACCCTGCCGGGCATCGGGCCTTCTACGGCCGAGAAGATCATTGCAGACCGAGAGGCCAACGGGGCGTTTTCGAGCATCGAAGACCTTGCGCGCGTATCGGGGATAGGGGAGAAGAAGCTCGCGTCGATATCCGGGCAGATATGCGTTTAGGCGAGGACCGGGGGTACGTCCTCGCCCCGCCGCGCCCGCATGTTCCCGTTGCGTGCAGCTGCGCGTTTGTCTTTTGGCCATCGTGTGCAGTCGCCTTCCTCGAGGCGCGAATCGTCGATCCCGATGTATGTTTGCGGTATGCGGTCATCGCAATTTGCCTCGGCGCCATCATGGCGCTGCTGCTCGTCCATTTCCGAAAAAAGATGGCGGCACTTGTCGTCTGCTCGATTCTCTTCGGTATCGCTCTCGGCTTGTCGCAAGCGGTCATGCTGCAAACGCAGTGGGAGTCGATTGGCGAAGAAGATGGCCATTCGCATGCGGGTCGTGCCGTCAGCGACGGGGAATCGAGCACCTATGGCAAGCGCGTGACGGTACGCCTTTCCGAAACCGGCGGCGCAAAGGGACTCGTCGTCGTAAGCTATGCCAGCGACGCCGACGTTCTGCGAGGCGACTGGGTGCATTGGACCGGCGATCTCGAGCGCGTAGATTGGCTTGAAGATTCGTATAGCTGGCAAGAAGGGCATGTTGCCGCTTCGAATGCGCGGGTCATCGACGCAAGTCCACCGTCTGGTTTGATCGGCGTGCTGCGACTCGTGAGAAATCGCGCTATAGGCGCGCTTCAAGGGCCGGATGATGAGCATGCCCTCCTGCAGGCGTTAGCCTGCGGCTATAGGGGACCGTTCAAATCGACCGATGTCTATGCCGGGTACCAGTCGTGTGGGGTCGCTCATATGGTCGCCGTGTCTGGTGCCCACCTCGTCATCGTGACGGGCCTTTTCGCAGCTGGTTTCAAGCTCGTCCGCATGCCCCGTAAGCTATCGGTTGCCGCACTGATCTCGATCATGCTCGCCTATCTCGTTCTGTCGGGATTGCCCGTATCTGCGATTCGTGCAACTGTGATGTCTTCTATCGGCATATTGGCCCTGTTTGGAAGAAGGCGGCCTTCGTCGCTCAACGCGCTTGGAATCGGCGTTTTCGCCATCTTGTGTTCTGACCCTTTGACGGCGGCATCGGCATCGTTTGCGCTTTCAGCGCTCTCGACGTTCGGCATCGTCATGTTCGCGCCACTGTTCGATCACTGGACGCGCGCATTATGGGGACCGGCCGGCTCTTCGTTTCTCGAACCGTTCGCCTTGACGTGCGCGGCTTCGCTACCGACCCAATTGTATTCCTGCTCTCTGTTCCAGCTTCTGCCTATCGCGAGCCCGCTTTGCAACGTGGTTCTCGCCCCCTTGTTCCCGTTGGCGTGCGGCGCAAGCCTCTTCGCGGGGCTGCTTTCCGCTGCGCGGCTGCCATGCGCGGATGCGGTGCTGGGCATCGCGCTGCTCTCGGCGCGTTTCATGAACGGCATCGTGGGGGCGATATCGGAGGTTCCCTACGCAGCCGTGCCGTTCACCATCGACACGATGGCGGCGATAATCGTATCCGCCCTTGTTTGCGGCTGTACATGGCTTGCATGGGACAAGTACGTGAAGGCGAGGGTCGCCGTCGCGGGGGCGGTCCTCATGTTCTACTTTGCGGCGTCTTCTCCGGCGGTTCTCGGCGATGCCATCGTGATGCTCGACGTCGGGCAGGGCGACTCGTTCATAGTCGCAAGTCAAGGAGAAACGCTTCTCATAGACACCGGCAACCAGGACAAGAAGCTCCTCGGCCAAATCGCACACCTGCGCATCGCCCATATCGATAACGTCCTCATCACGCATGGCGACGACGACCACTGCGGTTCGCTCGATGCGATAGAGCAAACGGTGGATGTCGACAGGGTTCTCCTCGCGAGCGATGCGCTCACATGTGCAAGCGAGTCTTGCGAGGCGCTCGTGGCACAATCGCGGCGGGCAGCCGACGAGGTTGTGGGGCTCGATTACGGCGATTACTTTCGGGTCGGCTCGTTCACGATGAAGGTCATATGGCCCCATCGTTTCGTCGACGACGGCGGGAACGCAGACAGCGTATGCCTGCTTGCCGAATACGACGGCGATGGTGACGGGCGAACGGATTTCACCGCGCTTTTCACGGGCGATGCCGAAAGCGAGCAGGTAGGGGAGCTGATCGAAAACGGCGACGTGGGAAAGATCGATCTTCTGAAAGTCGGGCATCACGGATCGAAAAACGCGACGACGAAAGAGGAAATGGAAACGCTGAACCCGGCGATCGCCTTCATCGGCGTCGGGAAGGGCAATCGCTATGGGCATCCTTCGGGCGAGACGCTGTCCGTCCTCGAGGGCGTGGGGGCGGAGGTGTTCCGCAGCGATAGGGATGGAGAGGTTGCATGCAGGTTGAGCACCGATGCTGTTCGGATCGAGCGGATACGGTAGAATTGGTCTCATGGCAGGCAACTCATCGACATTACTTCCCGCCTATCTGGCGGTCGGCGAAGACGAACTCAAGCGGCGGACCGTGCTCGATCGGCTTCGCAAACGCATCGCGGCAGATGGCGACCTCGAATTCAATCATGACGAGTTCGACGGCACGTCGGCGAGCGGCTCCGACATCGCGATCGCCTGCAATACGCTCCCGTTTGCCAGCCCGTTGCGGCTCGTGGAAGTCAAGAACGTCGAGAAGCTCGGCAAGCAAGACCTCGAGGTGCTCGTCGCCTATCTCGCGTCTCCCTGCACCTCGACGGTGCTCGCGCTCTCGGGCCAGAAGCTCGCCAAGAACACGAGGCTGTACAAGTCGGTCGCCGCGCTCGGCAAGCAGGCGGTTATCGACTGCGCGCCCATGAAGCGCTACGAACTGACGAAGGCCCTCAGGTCGATGGCCGTGAACCACGGCTTCACCATCACCGAGCGCGCAGCGGAAAAGCTCGTCTCCCTCGTCGGCGAGGATACCGTCAGGCTCGATTCGGAACTGCGCAAGCTCGCGTTGGCCCATAAGGGAACCGATCCGGTTTCCGACCGCGAGGTTGCCGCGCTCGTCGCCCAGACGACCGAGGTGAAGCCCTGGCAGTTCGTCGATGCCTTCGCCGCACGGAATGCGCGCCAATGCATGGCGTTGCTGCCGTTGCTCGGATCGACGTCCAGCTATGCGCTCATGGCGATGTGCGTGAGCAGGTTGCGCGAGCTCTGCTGCGCTAAGTCGCTCGCCGAGCGGGGAGAAAGCTCGCGCTTGGCCGAAACGCTGAAGGTGCCGTCATGGCGTGTCAAGAACCACGCGGGATGGGCGCGTGGTTTCACCGATGCCGAGCTGAGAAGGGCATTTTCATCGGCACGCGATTGCGAACGCGCCATGAAGAGCGGCTCGGACCCAGATTCGGCATTCAAAAGCTGGTTCATATCGGTTATCGCGCCGAAAGCCCGATAACCAATTTATCGTCCTAAACAGAAAACCCCCGAAACGGGGGTTTTCTCCTTGATATGCGGATGGACCTCGAAGTCCATACGACTTTGAACTATTCGGCAGCTTCCTCTGCCTCGGCAGCCTCGGCTTCGGCCTCGGCCTTTGCAGCTTCCTCGGCTTCCTTAGCCTTGCGCTCGGCAGCCTTCTTCTCTTCCTTGAGCTGCTTTTCGCGACGTGCAGCCTTCTCCTCGTTCGCCTTTGCGACCTCTGCTGCGCGGGCGGCCTTGCGATCGGCCTTCTTGGTGCCGGTCTTCTGGGCCTTGGGCTCGGGCTTGACGTACGCTGCGCGATCATCATCGGTGACGATGATGTTGGCGAGGGCCATGATGCCGCTCTTGCGATTGGCTGCCTGGTTCTTGTGGATAACGCCCTTCGAAACGGCTTTGTCCATCAAACGGCAGGCTACGAGTGCTGCGGCGTATGCCTCGGCGCCATTACCAGCCGCGACGGCGTCCTTGACGCGACGTGTAGCGGTTTTGAGCTCGGATTTGACCGCACGGTTGCGCATACGCGCTTTCTCGTTGGTGATGTTGCGCTTCTTCTGACTTTTGATGTTTGCCACTCTTGATTCCTCCGTTGTTGATATCTTGTTTCCAGACGAAACCCGTAAATCTTAGCATAGAATGTTCGAGACGTTCTTAAGTATTTCGAAAGTGGTGCCAATGGCTCAATCATCTTCACATATCGAGCAACATAATTCCTCGCACATTCGCAATTTCTCGATTATAGCCCATATCGACCACGGCAAGTCCACGTTATCGGACAGGATTCTCGAGCAGACGGGCACCGTTGCGGCGCGCGACATGCAAGAGCAGCTCCTCGACACGATGGACATCGAGCGCGAACGCGGCATCACCATCAAAAGTCAGGCCGTGCGCGTCAATTACACGGCCGATGACGGGGAGGTTTACGAGTTCAACCTCATCGACACGCCCGGCCATGTCGACTTCACGTACGAGGTATCCAGAAGCCTCGCCGCATGCGAGGGTGCCGTGCTCGTCGTCGACGCCACCCAAGGCGTCGAGGCTCAGACGGTCGCCAACGCCATGATGGCCATGAACGCCAACCTCGAAGTGATTCCACTCATAAACAAGATCGACCTGCCCGCATCCGATCCCGACCGCGCACGCGAGCAGATAGAGGACGGGCTTGCCATCCCCGCCGACGACGCCGTGCTCTGCTCGGCGAAGACGGGCGAGGGCGTGCATGATCTGCTCGAGGCGATCGTGTACAGCATTCCTGCGCCCGAAGGCGACATCGACGCGCCGCTCAGGGCCTTGATCTTCGACTCGTATTTCGATCCGTATCGAGGCGTCGTGGCGCTCATCCGCGTAGTCGACGGGGCGGTTCGCAAGGGAGACACCATCTACATGATGGCGGCCGAAAGCGAAGCGCTCGTCGAAGAGGTCGGTGTTCGCAAGCCCACCGAAACGCCGCTTTCCGACCTGTCGGCGGGAGACGTCGGCTACCTCGTCACCGGGCTCAAAGACGTTGCCCAGGTTAAGGTCGGCGATACACTTACCTTGAAGTCGAGGCCCGCAAGCGACCCGCTTCCTGGATACCGCGACGTGAAACCCATGGTATTCACGGGCCTTTTCCCGATCGAAGGCGATCAGTACGAACCGCTCAAGGAGGCTCTCGAGAAGCTCGCATTGAACGACCCGGCCCTCGTATGGGAGCCCGAGACGTCCCATGCGCTGGGATTCGGGTTCCGCGTCGGTTTCCTGGGCCTGCTTCACATGGAGGTCGTGGAGGAGCGCCTCGAGCGTGAATTCGGATTGAACCTCTTGGCGACGGCGCCGTCGGTCGAATATCGCGTGTTCAAGAAGAACGGCGAGACGATCACGCTGCACTCGCCCCAGGAAATGCCCGACCCGAGCGAAATCGACCATATCGAGGAGCCGTATCTTCGCGTCAAGATACTCGTTCCCCCCGATTACGTGGGCGCGGCCATGGAGCTCACGAGCAATCGGCGCGGCGAATTCGTCAACATGAACTACCTGTCGACGACGACGGTCGAAGTCATTTGGGAGATGCCCCTCTCGGAGATGATCATGGACTATTTCGATAGGCTCAAGTCATCGACGAAGGGCTATGCGTCGCTCGATTACGAGATGGCGGGCTACCGTGAAAGCAAGCTCGTGAAGCTCGACATTCTGCTGGCCGGCAAGCCCGTGGATGCGCTGTCGTTCATCGTGCACGCCGACAGCGCCTACGACCGTGGAAGCGTCATCGCCCGCAAGCTTAAGGAAATCATCCCGCGTCAGATGTTCGAGGTGCCGATCCAAGCTGCCGTCGGCGGACGCGTGCTCGCGCGCACGACCGTCAAGGCGAAACGCAAGGACGTGCTTGCGAAGTGCTATGGCGGCGACATCTCGCGCAAGCGCAAGCTGCTCGAGAAGCAGAAGGAAGGCAAGAAGCGCATGAAGGCCATCGGCAGCGTCGAGGTGCCCCAAGAGGCGTTCATGGCCATCCTCAAGGTGGATGAATAAGCTATGGCCGACGATGATTTTGACTGGATAGACGACGCGTTCGACGACAGGCGAACCGCCGAAGACATGCGTAAGAAGCCCATGAGCACCCCGATGGGTTGCATCATAGCCATCGTGGCGCTCGTGCTGTTCGCAGCACTGGTCGTCATGGGCGCGTGGGCAACGCTCGGCCTTCTCGCCGAGCTGTAAGCCGCGGCTTCGCCCAGGCGCATAGCGCAAAGATACTCGTGACCGAAACGGCGGCGTCCAGGATGCGTTCCTGCGTTGTCGATGCAAAGGAAGACGTTGGAAGGGCTATTTGGAAAGTACCGGGTATTGCTGGCTCCCATGGCGGGCGTGAGCGATATCGCGTTTCGCACGCTATGCCGCGAGCAGGGCGCCGACCTGACGTTCACGGAAATGGTCTCTGCCAAGGGGCTCTCGTACGCAAACGAAAAGACGCGCCACCTCGTAGACCTTGCCGAAGGCGAGGACGAAGTGGGCGTGCAGCTGTTCGGACACGAGCCCGACACGATGGCCGCCCAGGCCGTATGGCTCGTCGAAGAGCTCGGCGACTCGCTTGCCTACATCGACCTCAACATGGGCTGCCCCGCGCGGAAGATCGTCAGCAAAGGAGACGGCTCGGCGCTCATGAAATCGCCGACTCTCGCTGCGGATATCGTTTCGAGCGTGAAGCGGGCCGTCCCGTGCATGGTGACGGCTAAGTTCAGGCGTGGATGGTCCATGGGGAATGAAACCGCGGTCGATTTCGCCAAACGCCTCGAGCAAGCAGGCGCCGACGCCGTTACGGTGCACGGCCGGTATGCCGAACAGCTCTACAAGGGCGCATCGGATCGAGGCGTCATAGCCCGCGTGAAGGACGCCGTGTCGATCCCCGTCGTCGGGAACGGGGACGTGTTCAGCGCACGCGACGCCATGCAAATGGCGGAGGAGACAGGATGCGACGCCGTCATGGTCGCGCGAGGCGCCCAGGGAAATCCCTGGATATTCGCCCAAATCAAGGCCGCGTTCGACGGAAACGAAGAAAGCGGCGCTCCATCACCGGTCGAGCGGATCGAGATGGCCCGTCGGCACGCGCGCTTGCTCGAGAAACGCGAAGGACGCAATATCGTGCGCATGCGAAAGCACGCCATGTGGTATGTGGCGGGCATGCCGGGCGCTTCGAAGGCACGCGGCCTTTTCAACTACTGCTCATCGCTCGAAGACTTCGAGCGCGTATTCGCGATGCTTCTAGAAGTGGCTGAGCAAGAAGCATGATGCGCCTTCCCGTCGGTAACCATGACGGAAACTATTCGGGTATCGATGTGGTAAAGTGCGGCTGACGATACCCGCGCCGAGGGACGCGCAACCGATAGGAGACCAGCATGCCCCACGACCCGTACAAGGCCCTCTATATCCATGTCCCGTTCTGCGTGAAACGCTGCGGGTACTGCGATTTCGCCACGCAAGCCATGAGGCGGGACGATCCGCGCATCGACGACTACGTCGAACGCTTGGTGCTCGACATCAGGCGCTATTCGAAAAACGAAGAACTGGGAAGCATAGAGAGCGTCTACATCGGCGGGGGAACTCCATCGCACATCGGCCCGAACAGGCTCTCGTCGCTCCTCTACGCGATTTCGGTTTCGTGCGATCTGACGCGCGAAGGCCTGGAATTCACCATGGAGGCCAACCCCGAAAGCCTCGACGAGCGCATAGTGCGCGACATATGGGCGCTTGGCGTCAACAGACTCTCCATCGGCGTGCAGAGTTTCGATGACGAGGTGCTTACCATTCTCGGCCGCGCGCATGATGCCGACAAGGCCCTGGGAGCCATAGCGATGGCGCACGATCGCTTCGAGAACGTGAGCGTGGACTTGATGTGCGGTATACCGGGGCAGTCTTCGCAGTCGTTCGCACGGTCCGTCGAGCAGGCAATCGAGGCGGGCGTGACGCACGTGAGCGTTTATCCGCTGACCATCGAACCGCATACCGCGTTTGACAAAGCGGTGCTCGCCGGCGAGATGGAGGAGCCCGACGACGATGTAGAGGCGGAGCACATGCAGATAGCCGAGAAGATCCTCTGCGAATCCGGCTTTGCGCGGTACGAGGTTGCGAGCTATGCGCGTCCAGGATACGATTCGCGGCACAATACGGCGTACTGGACCGGCGTCCCCTATATCGGCATAGGGGAGAGCGCGACAACCATGACGCAGAACGAAGAGCGCCGCATGCGCGTCATGAACAATGAAGTCGTCGATGACCTCGACAGACCCCAAATGGAGGCCGAGGACCTCATGCTCGGCATGCGCATGTCCCGAGGCGTGTCCGACGAGCGTGTCGCATGCGCTGCTCAATACGTGGATGGCGTTATGGATGCGCTTTGCGAGCTCGCGGAAAAGGGATACGTAGAACACGCGGACGGGCGTTGGCGGCCGACTAGGCAAGGTTGGCTGTGCGGAAACGACCTGTACGGCCGCTTGCTCGACCTCGCTCCTTAGGATATGACATCCCGACCCGCACCGCAGCCGAGGCAGCCGCGCACAGGCCAGCCGGGTGTCCCGCTCCCGGGCCTTGCGAGCGCCCCCGGAGATGCGCGCGCCAAAGAAGGCGCAATGCGGGTGAGGCGAGGGGGAGATGCTGTGGGAGAGCCACTTGCGCGCCTCCATCAGGCGCCTTCCATTAGCG
>CAMOLA010000037.1 GCA_946618265.1 uncultured Eggerthellaceae bacterium | reverse complement strand
GACGCATTCGAGAAGATGGACCAGTCCGAGGTGCGCATCAACATCGTGCACTCCGCGGTCGGCGGCATCACCGAAACCGACGTCACACTCGCAAGCGCATCTGACGCCATCATCATCGGCTTCAACGTGCGCCCGACGGGCAAATCGAAGCAGCAAGCCGAGAAGGAAAAGGTCGACATTCGCCTGTATCGCGTCATCTACCAGGCCATCGAGGAGATCAACGCGGCGCGCGTCGGTCTGCTTTCCCCGGACATCGTCGAGGAAGACACCGGCATCGCCGAGGTTCGCGAACTGTTCAAGGTGCCGAAGGTCGGCACGATCGCGGGTTGCTACATGCTCGAGGGCGAGATGAACCGCGACGACCATGTGCGTATCGTACGCGATGGCACCGTCATCTACGACGGCAAGCTCGGCAGCATGCGTCGCTTCAAGGACGACGTCAAGTCCGTGCGGTCCGGGTACGAATGCGGTCTTTCGGTCGATGGGTTCCAGGACCTCAAGGTCGGCGACACGATCGAAGGTTACGTGATCAAGGAAGTCGAACGTACCGAATAGGCAAATTGAATGTAAGGATTCGGATACTGTTCTCGCGCGCCGTATCCCGTTTGGGGTATGGCGCGCGCATGTTCTGACGATATAATCAAGCCGCCAGAGGCTCTGCCGTGCGGGGCGGTTACTAGTCGAAACTCGAGTGGCGCCAAGCTGCTTCGAGTCCGTTGAATGGAGTGCGACATGAAGCAGGGTTCTTCGAGTAGGCGCGTGAACGAACAAGCGCGCCAGGTCATAGCTGAGACGTTGATGTTCGACATTTCGGATCCGCGTTTACGGATGGTGACCATCACCGGATGCGAGGTGAGCTTCGACCGCAGCGTATGCAATGTGTACTACACGGCTTTCCCCGATTCGTACGGCGAAGTCGAAGAAGCGTTTGCAAAGGCAAAGGGCAAGATTCGCTCCGTGCTCGCGAAGAAGCTCTCGTGGCGCACGTCGCCGGAGCTGCGGTTCTTCATCGATTCGAGCGTCGACGAAGCCGAACGTATCGCGCGCGCCCTCGCGCACGAGCGTGCGAGGGTCGAGGGCTCGAGTACTGGCTCCGATAGCCAGGATGAGCTATAAAACGCCGGCTGTATCAGTGCACGCTGGCGAATGAAGAACCGTAAACGGGGGATGGTAGGGCGCATGAAAGAAACGTTGCAGGCGAACACGACCTTGGAAGCAATGGCAGCGCGCATGCGCGAGCTCGATGATTTCGTCATATGCGGCCACGTAAGTCCCGATGGGGACTGCCTCGGAAGCCAGCTCGCGTTGTGGCATGCGCTCAAGGCGCTCGGAAAGAACGCTACGTGCGTTCTCGTGCGCGACGAGCCAGTTCCGGCGGGATTGTTGTTCCTTCCCGGCATCGAGCATATGATTCCCGCGGAAGCGTTCGACGGGGTTGCATCTACGTACGTGGCGTGCGACGTGCCGACGCGGGCGAGGATGGGCGAACACGCCTGCTCGATTCTCGACTCCGCGGACGAATCTTTCACGATAGACCATCATCCAAGCGACGGCGCGATGACCGATCATCTATACACGGACACGGAATCCGCGTCGGCGAGCGTGTTGGTGTGGCAGCTCGTGAAGGAGCTCGTAGACGTACCTCCTTTCGAGAGCGCTCTCTGCGCCTTCACAGGTCTCGTGACGGATACGGGCGGGTTCAGGTTCCAGAACAGCGACGAGAGGGCCTTTTGCGCAGCCGGCGAGCTCGTCGGTCGCGGCGTCGATCCGTCGTATGTGAGCTCGAAGGTGTTCCAGAACCGATCCATGGCCTCGCTGGCGCTCGAGGCGGCGGCAATACGGCGAATTGAGTTGATAGAAGGCGGCGCGGCTGCAATGAGCTGGGTTCTCATGTCTGATTTCGAGCAAGCAGGCGCCGCGAAGGCAGACGCCGAACCACTCGTGGATACGGTGCGCTCGGTAGAGGGCGTGCGCGTCGCGTGCATGCTCCGCGAGCAGGACGGCGTCGTGCGCGGAAGCCTGCGAGCAAAGGACGATACCGATGTATCGGAGTTGGCGCGCGAGCTCGGTGGCGGAGGTCATAAGGCCGCTGCCGGCCTGACGCTCGAAATGAACATGGAGCAAGCTATCGAGCTGATGCGCGCAAAGCTTGCCCGGCTCGTGAACGAAGGGGCGTGCTAGCATGAAACGCGGGCAATCGGGGCTTTCGCTGCTCGTGGCCGTCAACAAGCCGAAGGGCATGTCCTCCCACGACGTCGTCAATCGATGCAGGCGGATATTCGGCGAGCGAAGGTGCGGTCATACGGGAACGCTCGACCCGCTCGCGACGGGAGTATTGCCCGTATGCATAGGTCCCGCGACGCGACTGGACGCCTTCATGGTCGATCACGACAAGCGATATCGGGTGGCCATCGCCTTCGGTGCATCGACGAGCACTGACGATGCAGCTGGGGAGATCTTGAAAACGGGATTGCCCCCGGCACATCTCTACGACGAAGCGTTTGCCCGTCGGTACTTAGAAGGTCTCGTCGGCGTAATCGACCAGTTGCCGCCGCGGTATTCGGCCATAAAGGTCGATGGCCGCAAATCCTACGAAGCCGCGCGCGCGGGAAGCGATGTCGATCTTGCCCCGCGTAAGATAGAGGTGTACGAGGCTGACCTCGTTTCCCTCGACGATGATCCAGCTGCCCCGTACCTGACATGGGTGGTTGACCTCCACGTGTCGAAGGGCACCTATATACGGTCGATAGCGCGAGACGCAGGCGAAGACCTTGGGTGTCCCGCCCACGTTGCCGATCTCGAGCGGCGAAGCGCCGGTCGAATAGGGATCGAGGACTGCGTGAGCCTCGAATCGCTCGAGAACCTCAAAGGGGAGGTCGCCATCGATCCCGTACGAGCTCTGGGCATCAGGTTCGCGTTCGCGGACGAGTTGGAGCGGTTCGTCAACTCGGGCGTTGCGCTCTATCGTAACCAGCTCGATCTGTACGAGCCCTTGTCGATGCAGGAAGACGAGGACCTCTGCGCCTGCACGTCGGGAATATGCGCATCGTTGCGTCCTGCAGAACCAGACGAGACGGTCGCGGTAATCATCGCGAATCGGGTGAAAGCGCTGTATCGATACGATGCCGAGGGACAAAGATGGAAAGCAGCCTGCGTTTTCTCGACGCCCATCGTCCGTGGGTAGCGCAAATGGCGCCCATGTGAACAGTTTCTCCACAAATCATCGGCCGTTTGCCCTGAAATTGAAGCTTTTTATCTCATTGCGCACAGTAATGTCATAAAATTGTGCGGTTGTTGTTTTCGTGCCTTCATGCCCGGCACAAAGACAACAAGAAATTGGTTTCGATAAACAAGGAGGAGTACGTGACTACAGCAGTAGCATGGATGGCCCCGATCTGCGCGTTGATCGGCATCTGCGTGGCGGGCTATCTGGGCAGCTGGGTCCTCAAGCAGGATCCGGGTCCCGACAAGATGAACAACATTTCCATCAAGATCCAGCAGGGCGCCCAGGCGTTCCTCATGGCCGAGTACAAGATGCTCATCATCTTCGTGGTCGTCGTCGCCATCATCATGGCCATTGCGCTCAGCCCCTTTACGGCGGCCGCGTTCGTAACCGGCGCCATCCTTTCGGCGGCTGCGGGCTACGTCGGCATGTACGTTGCCACGCGCGCCAACACGCGCACGACGCATGCAGCTGAAGAGAGCGTCGCAAAGGCCCTTAACGTCAGCTTCAAGTCCGGCCTGACCATGGGCCTGTGCGTCGCGAGCTTTGCGCTGCTGGGTCTGTCCCTCTGGCTGATCCTGCTCGTCTTCGGCGTCGACACCACGGCGCTTATGCACGAGCATGTCGGCATGGTCGAGGGCTTCGCCACCGGCGCTTCCGCCGTGGCCCTGTTCGCCCGTGTTGGCGGCGGTATTTACACCAAGGCTGCAGACGTGGGCGCCGACCTCGTCGGCAAGGTCGAAGCGGGCATCCCCGAGGACGACCCGCGCAACCCGGCCACCATCGCGGACAACGTAGGCGACAACGTTGGTGACGTAGCGGGCATGGGCTCCGACTTGTTCGAATCCTACACCGGTTCCATCCTGGCTCCGACGATCCTCGCAGCGACGTTCGCAGAGCTGGGTTACTTCGGTGCATTCGGCAGCATCGACATGATCTGGGCCGTCGTCACTCCGGTTATCATCGCCGGTTGCGGCATCATCACCTCGATCATCGGCCTGTTCGCCGTTCGCGCCAAGGAAGGCGCCGAGCTTCACAAGGCCCTCAACCGCGGCACCTACCTGGCCGCCGCGATCGAGATCGTCGCGATTTTCGTGATCTTCTTCCTCTGGAATGGCCAGTCCGAGGTCGGTCAGCCGATCTTCCTGTTCGGTTCCGTTATCTGCGGCTTGGTTGCAGGCCTGCTCATCGGCAAGACGACCGAGTACTTCTGCTCCGACCAGTACAACCCTGTCCATAAGATCGCGGAGGCCTCCGAAACCGGTGCCGCGACCAACATCATCGAGGGCCTGTCCACGGGCATGCTGTCCACCATCATCCCGATCCTGCTCGTGTCCTTCGCCATCATCGGTGCTTACACGTTCGGCAACATGGCGTTCCCCACGCCTGACGGCCAGTCCATCATGGCCGGCCTGCTCGGCGTTGGCTTGGCCTCGACGGGCATGCTTTCCAACACCGCCATCACCATCGGCGTCGACGCGTACGGCCCCGTTGCCGACAACGCTGGCGGCATTGCCGAGATGAGCGGTCTTCCCGAGGAGATCCGCGACCGCACCGACTCCCTCGATGCCGTCGGCAACACCACGGCCGCCATCGCCAAGGGCTTCGCGATTTCCTCCGCAGGCCTTGCAGCTATCTCGCTGTTCGTTTCGTATCAGGCGACCATGCATCACGCCGATCCGAGCTTCAGCCTGTCGCTGACCAACCCGATGATCGTCGCCGGCATCTTCATCGGCGCGATGATTCCGTTCATGTTCGCGGCACTCACCATGGGCGCTGTTTCCGACGCCGCCCATCACATGGTCGAGGAAGTTCGTCGCCAGTTCCGCGAGATCCCCGGCATCATGGAATACGAGAACGAGCCCGAGTACGACAAGTGCGTTGCCATCTCGACGCAGGCAGCTCTGCGCAAGATGCTGCTGCCCGGCCTGCTCGCCGTCGTGATCCCGATTGTAATCGGCTGCTTCGACCCAGCGATGCTCGGCGGTTTCCTGGCTGGTGCCGTTGCCACGGGCATGCTGCTCGCCATCTTCATGTCCAACTCCGGTGGCGCGTGGGACAATGCCAAGAAGTACATCGAGGGTGGCCAACATGGCGGCAAGGGCTCCGAAGCCCACAAGGCTGCCGTTGTCGGTGACACCGTTGGCGACCCGTTCAAGGATACGTCGGGCCCGTCGATGAACATCCTCATCAACCTCATGACGATCATCTCGCTGACCTTCAGCCCGCTGTTCATCATGATCCAGGCTATGCTGTAATCGTGATGCGCCGTTCCACGAACGGCGCAATCGCTACTTGCTGCGCTGCTTGAGCGCACGCTTGCAAGTCGTTCAAACCCCGCCTCGCGATCCAAAAAGACGCAAGGCGGGGTTTTCGCATGTACTGGACGTAAATCGGAACGCGTTCGTGCTAGTCGAAAACAGGTGCGAGGTCCGAGCAGTATTCGCGCTTGAAGAGGCGCTTGTCGCTGCGGGGGAACAGGTTGTGGTACAGCGATATGAAGTAGCTGTCAGTCATCGATGAGATGTAGTCGCAGATGATCTGGTTGGGCTCTTCTGCAAGGTAGGTATCCTTACTGATCGAACGGGAGGCTGCACAGAGATTCTCGACGTGGTGCTTGAACACCGGCGAGCTTTCGTCGCCTGCCATGAGCTGGCCGAGCAGCTTTTCGTACATTTCCGAGAACATTTCCTCGACGATGTTCTCGACGACCGACACGGTTCCTTCTTTGTAGTAGATCTGCTCGTAGTTCTGCCGCTTGGCGGTCACGATGTCGTTGAATGCCTCTTCGCTCATGGCAATGTGGTCTTTGCGGTAGCTGTTGTTGACGATGTCGACCGTCATGTTGTTGATAATGCGGGAGTTGTCGCGGCCGATGACGGTCGTGTCGAAGGAGTCGAGCGAGTCGAGTATGCCGACGTGCATGGCGTCGTCGCGGTCCTTGCCGAGGTAGGCGATCATGTCGCAGACGCGCACGACGCATCCTTCGAGCGTCGATGGCCGCAGGCTCTTGATATTGCGCGCATCGGCCGTGCAACGCTCGACGGCGTCGTCGAGGTCCTCGAACGTCTTCATGTCACCGAGACGAAGGGTTTGCTGGGCGAACTCGCCGTTATGGCATATGGCACCGTCCAGCGTTTGAAGGCTGATGTTACGCCGATACAGCTTGTCCATCACGCGGACGGAATGGACGTTGTGGCGGAAACAGCGACCCGTGTGCCGCTCGTAGCACTGGCTGAGGTACCGTTCGCCCGCATGGCCGAATGGCGTGTGTCCAAGGTCGTGCCCGAGCGCGATGGCCTCGACGAGTTGCGTGTTCAGACCCAGAAGGTCGCTGATGCCGCGAGCGATGCGGCTGACGAGCTGCACATGGAGGCCGCGCCGGCATATGTCATCGTTTTCCACGAACGAGAACACCTGAGTCTTGTCGGCATAGCGATTGTAGGCGGGCGTGTTGATTATCTTCTCGATATCGCGTGCGAACGCCGGTCGCGTGACGGTGGCGGCGTCATGAGGGTTGTCCTCACGGCGCTGAACGCGGGAGTCGTCAAAAGCCTTCGGGTTCTTCCAGCCATGCGCTCGGTCTTCGATGATGGCTAGCTCGATGTCCTTGTCGAGGTTCAGATAGGGCGGTTCTATAAGGCTCATGGTCATCTCCTGATTGCCGTTTGCGTTATTATACCCATATGACAATCAGCGATGAGGACATCCAGAAGGTTAGGGAGGCGAGCGACATCGTCTCCGTTATCGGCGAGCGCGTTCCCCTCCGTCAGCGAGGGCGCGATTTCTGGTGCTGCTGCCCGTTTCACAACGAGAAAACGCCATCGTGCAAGATAGACCCCGTTACGCAGTTGTGGCATTGCTTCGGATGCGGAGAGGGCGGTGACGTCTTCGGGTTCGTCATGAAGCAGGACGACCTCAATTTTCCCGACGCGGTGCGTCATCTCGCTGAACGCGCTCATATCGATATTCAAGAGTCGGGCCGCAACATCGTGCCTTCGAGCAGGAAGGCGCGCTTGCGCGAAGTGTGTGCCCAGACGTGCGAGTTCTACCACATGCAGCTCATGCGCGGGAAATCCGACGGTGCTGCCAAGGCGCGCGCGTATCTGGGATCGAGGGACCTCGGGGGAGAGGTGCCCAAAAAATGGATGCTGGGTTTTGCGCCGGGTCGCAGCCAGCTCGTGCGCCATCTCGGGTCGAAAGGTTTCAAGCCCGACGAGATGGTGGCTGCGAACGTGGCCGTCGAACGCGACGGTGGACGCGTGTACGATAGGTTCTACGACCGCGTCATGTTTCCCATATTCGACCCGCAAGGGGAGTGCATTGCCTTTGGCGGGCGCGTCATCGGCGACGGAGAGCCGAAATACCTCAATTCCCAGGAAACGCCGCTCTTTCACAAGTCGAACGTGCTCTATGGCCTGGACAAGGCCAAGCGCGCCATGACCAACACCGGCACCGCCATCATCGTCGAGGGCTATACCGACGTGATCGCACTGCATGAATCGGGAATCGAGAACGCGGTCGCCACGCTCGGAACGGCACTTACCATCCAGCATATCAGGCTCATATCGCGCCACGCCTCCAAGCGAATCGTCTATCTGTTCGACGGCGATGCTGCGGGCCAACGAGCCGCGGACCGGGCGCTCGGCTTCATCGACGAGAGCATGACGCCCGAGGCGGGCAAGACGCGCATCGAGTTGTGCGCCGTCACGCTGCCGGATGACCTGGATCCTGCCGATTTCGTCGGTCAGCGGGGCGCTGACGAGCTTCGCAAGCTCGTTTCGGAGGCGAAACCGCTCATCTCGTACGGCATAGAGCGCAGGCTCGCTGCGCACGACCTTTCAACGGCCGAAGGAAGGACCCGCGCGCTTTCGGCGGCGCTTGCCGTCCTCGCGCCCATCAAGTCGTCCATGCTCGCCAAGGATTACGCCATTCAGCTTTCGGGAAAATTGCGCATGCGCGAGCAAGATGTCCTCGACGCGCTGGAGAGGGTTCAACCCCCGCGGTCCTACGAGCAACGAGACTCCGAGCCCGAACGCCCGCAACCTCTCAACCAGGATGCGGGGAGGCTGCCTTCCGCCGAGCGGAGCAGGCGCCGATTCGAGCGGAGGCTCGTGAGCCTTCTCGCGCAGCATCCGACGATCGCGCTGCAAAATGCCGACGCCCTTGCACAAACGCAATGGCATGACGAAGCAAATGCCCAGCTTGCCGGCATCGTGCTCGATGTGCTCGAAAACGATCCAGCTGCCCCTCCGGCCAAGATCGTCGCCGCGGCATCCGAGCGCTTCCCACGGGCAGCCGGCGCCCTGACATCGGCAACGTTCGACGAAGGCGAAGACAAGCAGGCCGCTATACGGTTCCTCGTGGAAGAGCTCGAAATCGGCGACATGGAGTCAACCTTGGCCGCAATGAACGACCAACTGCGATCTGATGGGAGCATGGGACCCGAGGAGCGAGAGATCATGTTCGCGGCGGCTGTCGAGCTCCAGAAGTCTCTCGCAGCCAAGCGTTCTGCTCACAAACCGGCCGTTTCGGGCTAGAAGGCGCGCGATCGAGCCGTTCGTGCGATGCGGCGCGGGCTGGTTCCGACGAGCGTCTGCGGCTGCGAAGCGCCAGACGTGACAAGAGCGCAATCGGCGTGCAGGACGTGCGCGTAGGCATATTGAGGAATCGCGTGCGCAATGCGGATTCGAAAAGAACCGCACGATATACTTTGCTCATCAAACTTGAAAACATGAAGAGGAAGTACGCGCATGTTGAAAATCGTCCAATCACCCGACCCGTTGCTCAACCAGGTTTGCGAACCCTGCGACCTCAACGACAAGAGCCTGAAGAAACTCGCGAAGCAGATGGAGCGCGCAATGTACGCCAATGACGGCGTTGGAATTGCCGCGCCTCAGGTGGGGGTGTTGAAGCGCATTATCGTCATCGACGTTTCGCCCGAAGACGTGCGCGATCCCCTCGTTCTCGTCAACCCCGAAATACTGAAACTCGACGGTGAACCCGAAACGGACGAAGAAGGGTGCCTCTCGTGTCCTGGAATCTCAGTTCCCATCGAGCGCAAACCATGGGCCCAGGTCAAATATTACGATCTGGATGGCCAGGCGTGGATCATCGAGGGCGACGGCCTCCTCGGACGTTGTCTGCAGCACGAAATCGACCATCTTAACGGCAAGACGCTCTTCGAGAGCGCAAAGCCGCGCGAACGCATCAAGGCGCTCAAGGCATACGAGGAGGCGCGGCGCCTTGGAGCCAAGCCGGGCCAGGTTTCCGTCTCCGATCCGAAGGTACGATAATGCGCGTCGTGTACATGGGCACACCCGAGCTATCGGCCGTCGTCTTCGAGCGCGTCGCTGACGAGCACGAAGTCGTCGGCGTGTTCACGCGCCCAGATGCGGTGAGGGGCCGCGGCAAGCAGCTCGTGGCGTCTCCCGTCAAACAGGCCGCCCTCAAGCGCGACATCCCCGTGTTCACGCCCCACGATTTCAAAGAAGACGATGCGGTAGAGCAGCTCAAGAGCCTGTCTCCCGATGTCGTATGCGTAACGGCGTATGGCTGCATACTCCCGCGCAACGTGCTGGAAATACCGCGGTTCGGATGCCTGAACGTCCACACGTCGCTTTTGCCGAGATGGCGGGGTGCAGCCCCCATGCAGCGCGCCATATTGGCTGGCGATGAGGCGACGGGCGTGTGCGTCATGAAGATGGAGGAAGGCCTCGACACGGGAGCATTTTGCGAGCGCGTCGTTGTGCCGATAGGGGAGAAATACCTGGATGATTTGGAGGCTGAGCTTGCCGAACGGGGTGCGGGCGCGCTGATCGACGCAATGGCCCGCCTCGAGCGCGGTTCCATCGATTGGACCGAGCAGGGGAGTGACGACGTCACCTACGCCGAAAAGATTGGAAAGGGCGAGCTGTGGGTGTGTCCTTCGGATGTCGCTTCGGAGGCATGCGCGAAAATCCGGGCTGCAGATGCAGCCCATCCTGCGCGTGCAATGCTTGCGGGGCGCGGCGTCACGGTCGAGCGCGCGCGATGCGCGGTTGACGACATGGCCGCCGACGCTTGCAGAGGGCTCGAAGAGGGGGACCTCGTCTTCGTCGCGAAACGGCTCTTCGCCATGTGCGCCGATGGTCCTCTCGAGATCGAGCAGGTCAAACCTGACGGAAAGAAAAGCATGCCGGCGAAGGCGTTTGCCGGTGGGATACAGGGAATAAAGGGAACGACACTTCGGTGGGAGAGCTGCTAAATGGCTGAGAACAACGTAACAGAAACCGCTTCGAGCGCATCCGAGGGCGCGGGCGAGCCCCGGCGCAAATGGACGCCCAACAAGAAGCGTGTCGTAAAATCGAAGAAGTACTACGACCAGAAGAAGATGAAGAACCTCGTCGACGACGACAAGCCCGTCTATCGGGGCGAGCTCGATCCTCGTCAAAAGGACCCCAACAAGAAGCCGCGTTCCATCTCGTTTTCCGAACAACGGGTGCGCGATAAGGCCGCGCGCCTTGCAGAAGACGAGATCGCGAAGCAGGGCGGCGAGCGTTATGTCGAGCACAGCGATTTCCGCGACCTGTACGAACGCTGCGACGCCAGCCCTGGACGGCTCGGAGCGCTGTATGCGACGCAGCAGGTGCGCAAGCGCAACGCGTACGCCCAGGAGGTCATAGAAGCATCGATCGACACGTCGAAGCTTTCGGCGGAAGACCGCGCATTCGCGACGCTCCTCACTTTGGGCGTCGTGAGCTGCGGCGGCGCGCTCGACGACGTCATCAACCGCGCATTGGACAACCCGCGCGACATCAAGCCCGACGTGCGCGATGCGATGCGCATCTCGACCTACGAGATCATTTTCCTGAAAAAGGCGCCGCATGCCGCGCTCGATCAAGGCGTCGAGCTCGTACGTGCAGTCGCGCCGAGCGCTTCCGGCCTTGGAAACGCGGTTCTGCACCGCATCCTTGGCATGGCCGACAAGTTCCCGTTCGGCAATCCGAAACATGACATCGAGGCGCTTTCGCTCCTCTACGCGTTTCCGACGTGGCTCGCGAAACAGCTCGTTGCCGACTTGGGTCCGCAGGCTGCAGTGCAGCTCATGCGCTCGTCGAACGATCCGGCACCTCTCTACGTCGCAGTCAACTCCCTCCAGGCAACCGACGCAGAGGTCGTCGAGGCGTTTGCCGAAGCAGGCGCCGATCTCGAGCCTGCTTCGTCTGGCGGTATCGAGGTTCCGGGATGCTATCGCGTTTCGAAGCCGCGAGCACTGGCAGACGGGAGAATCCAGCGCCTGTTCTCGCAGGGCAAGATCCTCGTTTCCGACGCGTCTGCCCAGGCTATCGCGTCTTGCGTGCTGGAAGGGGGAAAGCCCGAAACGCTCCTCGAGGTGGGGGCAGGAAGGGGCACCAAATCCATTCTCATGCAGAGCCTCTCGAACCGCCTGTACGGAGACCAGTTCACGCTCAGCTGCATGGACAACCACGGATTCAAGACCGAGCTCTTGCGGGACCGGGCACAGGCCTATGGCGTCGATGTCGAAGACTTCATCACGGGCAATGCGACGCGCCTCGACAGCGTCCTCGGAGACCGGATGTTCAGCGCCGTGTTCATCGACGCGCCGTGTTCGGGGCTCGGCACGCTGAGAAGGCACCACGAAATCCGCTGGCGCCTCAAGCCCGAGCAGGTCGAAGAGCTCGCGGGCATCGGATTGTCGCTACTAAAATCCGCCGCGTCGCACGTCGAGGTCGGGGGGAGCATCCTCTATTCCACGTGCACGGTGACCTATGCCGAGAACAATGGCGTCGTGAAGAGCTTTCTCGAGAGCACCGAGGGCAAGAATTTCTCGCTCGTTCCGATCGGCGGCAAGGCCTGCTTCACCTCGCAGCTCGGAGAAGGCACGCCCGACGCGCATTTCGCGGCGAAGTTTGTCAGGAAGGCATAGTTTTCAAAAATCAGGTATTGCGTTTGCTCGATATACGACTAAACTATCCGAATACGGTTTGCACGTACATTTTCGGCCAACATTGCAAGGATGATACATGCTTCGAAGCGCTAACATAATTTCGCTTCCCATTCGAATTACGAGCATTATTATCCGAGCGTGCGCAGGGACTGTTCGTGGTTAACCGATGTGATTGACGCAGTTAAGACGGGCGGGCCAGGCGCAAGCGGGCCCGCCCCTTTTATTTGCGAAGCCGAGAGTTTTCTGAGATAGGAGAGGTCATGGAAGAACCGAATATCAAGGAAGTTGCTAACAGGATTCGAGCGCTGCGCGAGGATTGCGATCTGACCATGCAGGAGATGGCGGAGGCGACCGGTCGCTCGGTGGCCGAATATGCAGCTCAGGAGTCCGGCGAGCAGGATCTGTCGTTCACGTTCCTGTACAAGTGCGCGAAGGTCCTCGGCGTCGACGTGATCGAAATCCTCACCGGCGAGACGCCGCACCTGAGGGGTTATTCGCTCGTGCGCGCAGGCGAGGGGCTTTCCATCAAGCGCCGCGCTGGCTTCGAGTACTTGCACAAGGCCCCGCATCTCCAGAATAAGCTCGCCGAGCCGTTCGTGGTCACCGCTCCGTACCTCGAGGAGGAGCAGTCGAAGCCCATCCACCTTTCGTATCACAAGGGGATGGAGCTCGATTACGTGATCTCGGGCCATTTGCGCTTCGCCTACGAGAACCACGTCGAGGAGCTGGGCCCCGGCGATACCATCATGTACGACTCTGGCCGTGGTCATGGCATGATAGCCATCGACGGCGAACCGTGCACGTTCCTCGCCATCGTTATGAAGCCGGAGGCAGAAGCCATTATCTAGGGGAACGATAGGCCCCGTCATAAGGTTCGATGCCGGATCGTCGGCTTTGGATCGAAATGCGGCTCGCGTTTCCCGAAATAGAACTTTGCGCACTGCCCATAATTACCGACTACATCACGAAGGGTGTCAGAAGATATGAGAAACATAAACGAACGATACGTCGAGGAGTCGTACGGCGAAGACGGCGTGCTCAACCATTTCGACGTCCACTATCCCGAAAACTTCAATTTCGGGTACGACGTCGTCGACGACATCGGTGTCAACGACCCCGATCGTCGAGCCATGGTCTGGTGCAATCCAGAAGGCGAAGAGCACGTTTTCACGTTCGGAGACATGAAGAAGTGGTCTGACAAGACGGCAAATTACCTCGCGAGCCTCGGGCTCGGGCGCGGCGATTTCGTCATGGTCATCTTGCGCCGCCATTACCAGTTCTGGTTCGTGGCCACCGCGCTTGCGAAGCTCGGTTGCGTCATGGTGCCCGCCACGTTCATGCTGAAGGAACATGACCTCGAATACCGCTTGAACGGCGCCTCGATAAAAGCGGTCATCGCGACGTCCGTCGGCGACATAGCCGGCATCGTCGAATCGACCATGAACGCTTACGATTGCCCGACCGTCGAGAAGTTCATACTGGTCAACGGCGCCGGCGGCGGATTGGCCGAGCTCGATGAAAACGGAAAGCCGGTAAGCGACGAGCCTATCGGTGCCGCCCTGTCGGGCCCTGACGGCATTTGCGCGGCGCGCATCGACCGCGCGGGTTGGCTCGATTTCAACGCTGGCGTGTCGGCGGCATCGGAGGAGTTCGAGCGGCGCGACACCCTTGCGGCCGAGCCGATGCTCATGTACTTCTCGTCAGGCACCTCCGGCAATCCAAAGATGGTCTTGCACAACTCGTCGTATGCGCTCGCCCATATTCCGACGGCGAAGCATTGGCACAACGTTCGTCCCGACGGCATCCATTTCACGATCGCCGACACGGGCTGGGGCAAGGCCGTATGGGGCAAGTACTATGGGCAGTGGTTCATGGAAGCGTGCGTGTTCACGTACGACTTCGACCGGTTCCATGCCGACGAGATCCTCGGGCTCATCGAGAAGTACCGTATAACCACGTTGTGCTGCCCGCCGACAATGTACCGCCTCATGATGCAGGCCGATTTCGACAGGTACGACCTCTCGTCGCTCGAATACTCGACGACGGCGGGCGAGGCCCTGAACCCCGACCTGTTCGAATTCTGGAAGGAGCACACCGGGCTCACCATTTACGAGGGCTTCGGCCAGACCGAGACCCCCCTTACCGTCGGCAACCTGACGAACAGCATTCCGCGGCCCGGTTCCATGGGCAAGCCGATGCCGCTCTACACGATGGAGATCCAACGCGATGACGGCACGGTTTGCGATACGGGCCAGACAGGCGAGATCTGCATCAAGGTCGATCCCTATCCGGCCGGCATCATGATGGAGTACTACCGCAATCCCGAGAAGACGGCTGAAGCGGTGCATGACGGCTGGTACCACACGGGCGACACGGCATGGCGCGACGAGGACGGCTATCTTTGGTACGTGGGCCGCAACGACGATGTCATAAAATCGAGCGGTTACCGCATCGGGCCCTTCGAGATCGAGAGCGTCATGCTCGAGCACGACGCGGTCCGCGAATGCGCCGTGACCGGCGTGCCCGATCCCGTGAGGGGGAAGGCGGTTAAGGCAACCGTCGTGCTCGCCGAAGGATTCAAGGGAAGCGAAGAATTGACGCGCGAGTTGCAGAAATGGGTCAAGAAGAAGACGGCGCCGTACAAGTACCCGCGCATCATCGAGTACGTCGACGAGTTGCCGCGCACGGTGAACGGCAAGATCCGGCGCGTCGCAATCCGCGAACAGGACGCAAAGAAGAACATCGACGGCCTCGTGTAAGGTCGTATGCTCGAGCTGACGCGTGGCCGTCGAAGCGCTTGAAACGATCGGCGGCGCAAGCGCGCTCTCTCGAATCGCGGGGGAGCGCGCTCGTCATCGTATGAGGGCCTTTCGACGAAAACCCTCGAAAGCACATGGCGTTTAGTGCAATATGGATTAGGGATGTTGCTGTTCACACGGGCCTGCCGATCGTCCGCCCAGGTCATCGGCAAGGTGCTAGGCCTACAGCTGCTCGCGTTTTAGAATAATTATAGTTTGTAGCTGCGCAAGCGGCTACGCACCTTGCCGATGACCTGGGCTTCATGGGCATGAACAGTAACTGATGGATTGTATACAGGGAAAGGATCGGTGCATGCTTCCTGAGTGGTTGTTGGGTGACTTGAAACCGGTCACCGTCATCGTGGGGCATTACGGGAGCGGGAAGACCAACTTCACGATGAACGTGGCGCTCGATGCCGCGAAAACCGGCAAGCGGGTCACGGTCATCGACATGGATATCGTCAACCCGTACTTTCGCGTGTCGGAGCAGCGTCGGATTCTCGAAGATGCGGGAGTGGAGCTCGTCGCGCCGGTGTTTTCCGAGGCGGGAACGAGCCTCGATGTCCCCAGCCTGACCGGCCGCATCCTTCCCGCGATCGAAAGCGCGGGCGATGAGCGCCTCGTGCTCGTGGATGTCGGAGGCGACGATGCCGGCTCCATTGCCATCGGCCGGTATGCCCGGGCGATTGCCGCTGCCGACCATGCGATGTGGTACGTGGCGAACCGATACCGAAACCTCGTCCAGGATCTGGACGACGCGCTCGAAAACATGTCGGAAATCGAAGCGGCATCGCGGTTGAACATCACGGGAATCGTCAACAACTCGCACTTGCAGAATTCCACGGACGCAGTTGTCGTGGAGCAAGGTTTCGAGTATGTTTCGAACCTTGCGGCGCTATCTGGTCTTCACGTGGTTTGCACGACCGTTCCTCCCGAATTGACGGCTGTATCGGTCGATAAGTTGTATCCTGTTGAACGCTATGTGAAAGCACCTTGGGAATAATCCGCGCAAGCGGTGATATGGACGAGAGGAAACCATGGCAAGGATAGAAGTGGACGAGTTCTTCTGCAAGGGATGCGGTCTGTGCACGACCGTCTGTCCCAAGCACATCGTAGAACTCAACAAGGACGTTATCACCGACAAGGGGTATCATCCGGCGCATTGCATCGACCAGTCGCAATGCACGGGCTGTGCAACCTGCGCGACGATGTGCCCCGACGTCGCGATCACGGTTTGGAGGTGATCTTGTGGCAGAGAAAGTTCTCATGAAGGGCAACGAGGCCATCGCGGAAAGCGCCATTCGCGCAGGATGCCGATTCTTCTTCGGATACCCGATCACCCCACAGACCGAGCTCGCAGCTTACATGGCTAAGCGCATGCCAAAAGAAGGCGGCACGTACCTGCAGGCCGAAAGCGAAGTTGCCGCCATCAACATGGTGTACGGCGCTGCAGCTGCCGGCGCGCGCGTCATGACGTCGTCCTCGTCGCCTGGCGTATCGCTGAAGAGCGAGGGCGTTTCGTACATCGCGGGTGCCGACCTTCCGTGCCTCATCATCAACATCGAGCGTGGCGGCCCGGGACTCGGGTCCATTCAGCCTTCGCAGTCCGACTACTGGCAGGCGACCCGCGCCCTCGGACATGGTGACTTCCAGATGGTCGTCTATGCTCCTTCGACCGTCCAGGAGATGGCCGATCTGGCGTATGGCGCGTTCGACGTCGCCGACAAGTACCGCACGCCCGTCATGATTCTCGGCGATGGCATGCTCGGTCAGATGATGGAGCCCGTCGAGCTCCCCGAACCCAAGACCGATCTTCCCGAAAAGCCTTGGGCGACGACGGGTCACGGCAACAAGCGCGAGAAGAACGTTGCCAATTCGCTGTACCTGGTAGCCGAGGAGCTCGAGCGCACGAACTTCGAGCGTTTCGAACGCTACGACGTCATCAAGGCCAACGAGCAGATGTGCGAACAGGTCGATTGCGACGATGCGGACATCATCGTCGTGGCATTCGGCGCTTCGTCGCGCATCGCCCGCACTGCCGTGCGCTACGCCCGCGAAGAGGGCATCAAGGCCGGTCTTTTCAGGCCCATCACGTTGTGGCCGTTCCCGGTCGACGCTTTGAAGGCCACGGTCGGCAAGGCGAAGGCCTACTTGTCCGTCGAGATGAACATGGGCCAGATGGTCGATGACGTCCGCCTCGTCGTCGAAGGTGCCGCTCCGGTCGAATTCTACGGCCGCACGGGCGGCGTCATTCCGACGCCTGCGGAGGTGCTCGAGAAGATTCGCGAGATCAACGAAGGGCTGGGTGATTAGCATGGCCCAAACCGAAGAGAAGATCGTCTACCAGCGCCCCCATTCTCTGGCGCGCGTGGTGACTAATTACTGCCCGGGCTGCACGCACGGCATCGTCAACCGGCTCGTCGCCGAGACGATTGACGAGCTCGGCATCGAAGGCGAGACCATCGGCGTATCGCCTGTTGGATGCTCGGTCATGATGTACAACTTCTACAATTGCGACTTCCTCGAGGCCGCGCACGGTCGCGCTCCCGCGGTCGCGACAGGCGTCAAGCGCGTGCATCCCGACAAGGTCGTGTTCGCCTATCAGGGCGATGGCGATCTCGCGTCTATCGGCATGGCCGAAACGGTTCATGCAGCTACGCGTGGCGAGCACATCACCATCATATTCATCAACAACGCGATTTACGGCATGACCGGCGGCCAGATGGCGCCGACCTCGCTGCCGAACCAGGTCACGCAGACGTCTCCGTATGGACGCGACGTGACGACCGCCGGGTACCCGGTCCGCGTATGCGAGCTGCTCAGCTCGCTCGACGGCGTGGCCTATCTCGAGCGCGTCACGGTAGACAGCCCCAAGAACATCCGCAAGGCGAAGAAGGCCATCAAGAAGGCGTTCCAGAACCAGATCGACGGCGTTGGCTACTCGCTCGTCGAAGTCGTGTCGACGTGCCCGACGAACTGGGGCATGACGCCGACGGACGCATTCGAGTGGATGCGCACGAACATGCTGCCGTACTATCCGCTCGGCGTCTACAAGGACGTCGTCGCCGAAGGCTTCGCCAACGCTGCTGAAGCGGCGGCGGCTCGCGCAGCCGAATGCCCGATTGCCATGGCAGACAACCCCCAGCTTGACGAGATTCACGCCTCGCTGCCGTCGAAGCAGAAGGTCGAAGCGGCACAGGGCGCTGTTCCCGGGATAAACGCTCCGAAGGAAGGGGGCGATCGATAATGCAGGAAATGCGAATCGTCCTCGCCGGATTCGGCGGCCAGGGATTGCTCTTCGCCGGCAAGGTTATCGCGTATGCGGGCCTCATCGAGGGACGCGAGCTCTCATGGCTCCCGTCGTACGGACCCGAAATGCGCGGCGGCACGGCAAACTGCTCGGTCACGCTTTCTGACGAGCCCATCGGCAGCCCGCTGATCATGGATCCGACGGTCCTCATCGCCATGAACCAGCCGTCGCTGCTCAAGTTCGAGGAAACGGTTGTCCCGGGCGGCCTCATCCTTGCCGATACGTCGCTCGTAACGCGCATTCCCGAACGCGATGACGTCACGATCTGCGCGCTCGAGGCCACCAACATGGCCGAGGAGGAAGGGCTCAAGGGTCTCGCGAACATCGTGCTCGTCGGCAAATTGCTCAAGGAGACTTCCTTCTGCGCCGAGGAAACCATAGAAGCCGCCATTCGCAAGGCGGTACCCCCGCGCAAGGCCGCACTCATCGAGAAGAACCTCCAGGCCTTGAAGCTCGGCATGCAGGCATAGCTTTCACGCCGAGACGTCTCTGCCGAAACAGAAAGCTCGCCGTCCTCGAGGGCGGCGGGCTTTTTTCGTTTTGGCAAGAGGGAACCTAGCGAAACGAAGCGTCAAAATAATGCGCTATTGCTGGATAGGCCGTGCATCTCGCGAATAAATCCCTCGATTTGTTGGATTTAGTCATATACTTAAGCGATAACTGTTCAGACGGCATTGTGAACAAAGCGTTCGCGCCGTCCATCACGAGACGAGGGAATGCATGCTTGAATTGAGAAACGTCGTCTTCGAGGTGCCCGTCAAAGAGGGCTCCAAGGAGACCAAGCGAATCATCGACGACCTGTCGCTCATAATCCCCGACGACACGTTCACGGTCATCACGGGGCCGAACGGCGGCGGCAAGTCGACGCTCGCGAAGCTGATCATGGGTATCGAGGACGTGACGAGCGGCCAGATACTGCTCGACGGCCAGGACATCACTGAACTGTCCATTACCGAGCGCGCCAAACTCGGAATCGGCTACGGCTTCCAGCAGCCCGCCCGCTTCAAGGGCATGAAGGTAAAGAAGCTGCTCGAGATCGCCGCGGGCCAGAAACTGCCCATGCTGTCTTGCAACGAGTACCTCTCGAAGGTCGGCCTGTGCTCGGCCGATTGGCTCACGCGCGAAGTAGACAAGAACCTATCCGGCGGCGAAGTCAAGCGCATCGAGATCGCCACGATGCTCGCGCGCGATCCCAAGCTCGCCATCTACGACGAGCCCGAAGCCGGCATCGACCTGTGGAGTTTCGACCGCCTGACCGAGACGTTCAGGTCCATCCACGATGCAGGAAACGGTCGTTCGATCATCATCATCTCGCACCAAGAGCGCATCATACGCTTGGCCGACAACATCGTGCTGCTCGAAAACGGCAAGATCGCCACGACCGGCACTCCTGACGAGATAATGCCCGAGCTCGGGTTGGCTCGGAAGATGGCCTCGGGCTGCCAGCTCACCGAGCCCACCAGGCTTCATATCACCGAGATCCCGACTACGTGCTAATGGCCGCGAGCTACCTTCAGTTGGCCATTAAGAAAATCTAAGGAGTACATCATGGCAGTAGATCTTTCGCCCATCGACGAGAGCCTATTGGCGACCATTGCGAATATCCACGGCATGCCCAAGGGCGCGTTCAACATTCGCCGCGATGGTCAGCTCGTCGAGCGTCACAATTCCGCCTATATCGAAATCGAAACCAAGAAGGATAATCCCGGCATCGACATCAAGGTCAAGCCCGGGACCAAGGGCGAGACGGTGTTCATCCCCGTCATCGTCACGCAATCCGGCCTCAAGGACGTCGTCTACAACACGTTCTACATCGGCGAAGATTGCGATATCGACATCGTAGCCGGCTGCGGCATTCACAATTCCAGCCACGCGGCCAGCGAGCACGACGGCATTCACTCGTTCTATATCGGCAAGAACAGCCGCATCAAGTACATCGAGAAGCATTACGGCGAGGGCGA
>CAMOLA010000036.1 GCA_946618265.1 uncultured Eggerthellaceae bacterium | reverse complement strand
TTCCGGTGGCCACTAGCGGTTCGAGTCACGCAAGCATGTGTGATTAGAAACTCGGAAAGTATACCGCTTAATCAGCGTCTGCGCGAGAAATACATTTTGTCTGCGGGCACCCTCTTTGGCGGTCCCGGGCTGGCCGAACGGTTAGAGCCTGTAGGGGCGGCTGGCGGCCAGGCTCAGGGCTATGGTGGTGGAGTTGTGCAGGAGGCTGGAAGTCTGCGGCGTGACGAGACCGAGGACGCCGGCGGCCATGAAGGCGGAGTTCAAGCCCATGACTTGCGCGAAGCTGCGATCCATGCGGGCGGAAAGAGAGCGGGAAAGCTTCACGAGCGTCACGATGGACGACAAATCGCCGTCCGAAAGCGTGATGTCCGCAACCTCCTTGGCCACCGCCGTCCCCTGCCCCATGGCGATGCCCACGTCGGCGAGCGCGAGCGCCGGCGCATCGTTCACGCCATCGCCCACCATGACCACGTTGCGGCCGGAAGCCTTCAGCTCCTCGATGTAGGCATGCTTGTCCTCGGGTAGCTGGTTGGCGCGGAACTCGGTGAGCCCCGATGCCTCGGCGATGCGCGCAGCCGTGCGCCCGTTGTCGCCGGTCAGCATGACGATATGGTCGAAACCGAGGTCGCGCAGGTCTTGCACCGCCTCCGACACGCCCGACTTCAGCGGATCCTCCACGCCTATCGCCCCGACGAGCTCTCCGTCGACGGCGAGGTACAAAGGCGAGAGGTGGCCGAGCTCCTTGGCAATGCGGTTGCGCTGGCGCGTCGTGATCTCGATATGCTCGTCTTCCATGATGAAGTGCTCGGACCCGATGACGGCGCGCGCGCCGTCCATGGTCGAAGCGATGCCATGTGCCACGATGTATTCCACGTCGCCATGCAGGTGACGATGCTCGAGGTTCTTCTCGAGCGCGGCGTTGACGACGGCGCGCGCGACCGGATGCGGGAAATGCTCCTCGAGGCATGCCGCGAAGCGCAGCACCTGCCGCTGCGACCATCCGTCGAACGCAAGGACCTTGGCCACGTGCGGAGTCGCTTCGGTCAGCGTGCCCGTCTTGTCGAATATGACGGTGTCGGCGTCGCGCACGGCATCGAAATACTTCGAGCCCTTCACCGTGAAGCCCGCACGGGCGGCCTGGCTCATGGCGGTGAGCTCCGCAATGGAGCCCGTCAGCTTCAGTCCGCACGAATAGTCGACCATGAGGGCGGCCGCGGTGCGCGTTATGGAACGCGTGGCGATCGCGACGATACCCGCGAGCAGGAAGTTCCAGGGCACGATGCGCGCCGCCAGCCTCTCGCGCTGCTTCTGGCGCTCGGATTGATACATCTCGGCGTTCTTGACGAGCGACACGATGGAGCGCAGGCGCGATTCGCCGGGCTCGCCCTTGCATCGCACGAAAATCTCGCCGTCTTCGACCGACGTGCCGGCGAACACGTCGTCCCCGACCGTCCGTTCGATAGCCAGCGGCTCGCCGGTGAGCGACGCCTGGTTGACCATGGCGATGCCCGATTCCACGACGCCATCGACCACCACGGGCATGCCGGTGCGCACCGCGATGAGATCGCCCGGTTTCAGCTCGTGGACGCCCACCTGCCGCTCTGCGCCATCTTCGATCAGGGAAGCCGAATCGGCGACGTCGAGCAGCGCGTCGATGAGCGCGCTTTCCGAGCGCGCCTCGGTGTAGTCTTCCATCGTCTCGCCAAGCTGGAGCAAGAACATGGTCTCGCCGGCCGTCTTGGGGTCGCGCTGAACGAACGACATGGCGATGGCCGACGCGTCGAGCACGGGCACGTCCAGACGCCCTCTGCCGAGCGAATGTGCGGCAGCCCGCGCATAGGGAACGAACGAGATGAGGTTCCAGGCGAGCGCCAGGGGTCGTGGCATGAACCAGCGCCTGAGGAGATACGTGCCGGCGAGCCAGGCGATATCGACGAGCAGTTGACGCGTCTGAACCGTGGCGGACGCCGCATGCGTCTGCCGGGCACGCTCTATCGCCTCGACATCCACGTCGCACAGCCATTTCATGACGCGCAAGCGGGAAGCCTTGCCGGGCTCGTAGACCACCGCGACTTCGCCGATTCGCGCATACACGTGTGCTTCGACGATATCGGCACAATCGCCGAGCACCGCTTCGAACGGGCCGACGTCTTCGGTCGGAACGGGGCCGATCAACTTGACGTGCAAACGCCCGGGCAGCTCTTTTTTTATCATGTACTTCATGGTGAACCGCTCCTCATATGCGGAAACGTCTACGTTGACCGCCAGCGAACCATCCCGCCCGCAACGGAAAAGGACAAGCGCCCGACTTCGGCGAACCTCAAGATAGTTGCAGGTTTCTGCCTGCAAAACCGCACTTGCCCCGCTGCCACGCTAGAAATCATAAAAAGGGACAGTCCCTTGCTATGCGCTCGAGGACGACGTCGTGAAAAGGGACGGTCCCTTTTCATGACGTCGCCTTCGCCTCCAGGCCCATCCCCAGGTCGGACTTGGAGGCGAAGGCGATGCCCGTCAGCGTCTATTCGGCTTCCGCCTCGGCGACGTCCTTGTCGGAAACGGCGATGTAGTTGGCTTCGGCGACGATGTCATCGTATTCGGCCTTGGCTTTCTCGACGAGGGTCTCGTACTCGTTCTTGCAGCGAATGCCCTGGGCCATGGCGTGCACGTAGCCCTTCTTGGCCGTTTCGGACGTTGCAGCTTTCAAGCCGACCGTGCCTACCAGAAATCCCAGTCCTGCGAACAAAGCGTGCTTTGTGCCTGTTTCCATGATTGCCTCCTCATCGCGGCTTACCCAATGCAAGACATGGCCCCAACACCTCGTTGCGGCATGCTTTCGTATTGAACTTACCTGAGGGGGCATGCAAAAGTCTAGGGTAACTTAAAGCGTAACCATCGGATTACTTTACGCAGGTCAACAGGGTGTTTTTTGGTCTCGGCTAACTCTCGTTCGTGATACAATGCCCCTACCTTGAGACAGGAACGAGACGCAGCGCCCCGCACCCCGTCTCACCTTTTCACGAGAAAGGACAGCGTCATGAAGAAACACAAGTTCTGGGCTATCGCCACATGCGTCTGCATGCTTATGAGCGTCTACACCGGCTACAAGCACAAATAGCGCCATGATCAACTTCAAAAACGTCATCTACGACCGGTCGTTCGGCACATCGAAGCAGCTGCCCGAATCGACGCTCCCCGAAGTCGCGTTCGCCGGACGGTCCAATGTCGGCAAGTCGTCGCTGCTCAACAAGCTGGTCGGCCAGAAGAACTTGGCGCGCGTGTCGCAGAAGCCCGGCAAGACGGCCACCATCAACTTCTTCACGGCCGGCGACGCCTACCTGGTCGATTTGCCCGGCTACGGCTACGCGCAGGTATCGCATGCCGAACGCGATCGCTGGGCCGAGCTCATCGAGGGATACTTCAACCAGGACCGCAACTTCGCCGTCGTCTGCTCGCTCATCGACATCCGCCATCCGGCCAGCGAACTCGACGAGAACATGGTCGGATTCCTGCAGGAAGCAGAGCTGCCCTATCTCATCGTGCTGACCAAGGGCGACAAGCTGTCGAAGTCGAAGCGCAACCAGCAGCGCGCGGCCATCAAGCGCCAGCTCGGCGTTGCCGACGATGTCCCCATGATCGTCACGTCCTCGCTCAAAGGCGATGGCATCGACGCCCTGCGCTCCGAGCTTTCCCGCTTCGTCGACAACGCATAGCCGCGAAGGGGCGAAAAGCACCCCATGCACGAAATAGCGGACTATTGTTCCTCCACGCGGCTCAAGGGTCGGTTCTTTGAGCCGTTTTTGAAAAATAGTCCGCTACCCTTCGACGGGCCGCCAGGCTAGGCTGCGACCCATCCAGCAAATTCGCTACGCGCCCAACGATTCGATGCAATCCTCCGTTATCCCGATAACGTCATCGGGACCGTATATGGTGTAGCCCTCCGGCGAAGCGCCCGTGTCGGCCGTAGCGCCCATCATGTTGTACGTGGTGCTGTCGTGATCCTCGTTGAGGTCGCGCACCGCTTGTTCGTATACGGTCCTGTCGACCTCTTCGCCATCGACCTCGTACGAAGTTGACCCCATTCCTCCAACCCCATGCGCTGCATAGGTCAGCACCGGGCTCATCTTGCCGTCTTCGAAGGCGAGCACTTCTCCCTCGAACGACTGGACGCCGTCGGCATCCGTCACGTACCGCGCCGTGTCGAGAACGACCCGATCGTCGTCGTATTCGAAGAACCTGGCGAACGCCCATCCGCCATTCGTGCTCAACATCGTGCCCTGGTAAGCCTTCTCGATATCACGACCGTTATGGAACCAGATTTCCAGCTGGTAGGCCGCATGGTCCTTGAACCCATCGGAGCCGACGCTCGTTTCCAACGACTTGTCGTAATAGCCCAAGACGAGCTCCTCGGCACCGTCGCCGTCGAGGTCGACGAGGTCGACGAGCGCGAGCCCGGCGAGCTGCTCGTTGCCCGTGCCGACCGGCTCGACGGCTCCCTTGCCGTATTTCGCCTGGTATTCCTTCACCTTCGCGAGATATGCGCTCTCGGCGTCGACTGGGCTGGCGCCCGGAGCCGATCCTTCGCCGCTTTCGTTGCCGCCGTTGCTGCTGCCGGCACTGTTGCTGCTGCCGTTGCCGTCATCGGAATCCCCGCCGCCTTCGGTTACGCTCTCGACATACACGCTTTCTCCCTTTAGAGCGATTGTGTCAGCCGGCGGGTTGGTCGCCTCGATTCGCTTGTCGACATCGGCCGGATCATATTCGAGGACGAAACCCGCATCTGCCATGACGGCCTCGGCTTCGGCGCACGTCTTGCCCGTCACGTCCGGAACGGCAAGCGTCGCGATGAGCGTATCGCATGTGATCGATACGGCGGATCCGGGCTGCGCCTTCTCGCCCGCCGGAGGCGCCGTGTCGATTACGACGTCCTCTGCGCCGTAACCTCTGTAGTCCGCGGCCAATCCCACCTTGCCCAAGATTTCCTCGGCTTCGGCGCACGTCTTGCCCGTCACGTCCGGAACCGTGATTTCAGCTTGCGGATCGACGGCATACTCGGCCTTGAGAAGCGTGCCCCTCTTCACTTCCTCGCCAGCTTTGGGCTTCGTGCCGGCGAGAACGCTCTCGTCAACGCCCTCGTCCGTCGACAAGTCAAGGCCCAACTTCTGGAGCGCAGCTTGCGCTTCGGCGCGCGTCTTGCCGGATACGTCGGGAATCGTGACCATCTCGGTTGGCAACGTAGCCGGAGGCTCAGGTGAAGGCGCTGGCGTAGGCGTTGGCGTAGGCGTTGGCGAAGACGAGCTTGCCGCGGGGTCGGGCGTCTCCGGAGATCCCGAAGACGGCGCCGGCTCAGGGGCCGGCAGCGGCGCGGGATCGGTCCACTTCCTCGTGTTGCCCGACATCCGTTCCTCGGCATTGGAAGCATTGTTGTCGATGTCGACGAGGCGCCCATCGTAGACGTTGCCCGACTGCAGGTCCTTGAAACGGAGCATGTACTTGCCATTGGGGACTTGGTTGCCCTTGCTGTCCCTGAATTGGCTGAGCGAGAAACCGCCGCCGTTCGGGACCGAAAGAGACGACACTTCCTTGCCGGTCTCGCGGTCGATGAGCGTCACCTCGTAGCCCTCGAGCTCGGCGCCCGATGCGTCGACGGGATCGACGAGCGTGGCGAGCGTGCACACGGTGGGCTGCTCGCCGGGAGCAAGCGGGGACGCGAACAGCAGCACGGCGACCACGATGACCACCGCGGCCACCGCGGCCGTTGCTGCCGCTATCACCTTGTTGCGGTTGCGCTTGGGCGAGGGCTGGCCGCCAGGTCCCATGGCACCATAGGGACCCACGGGATTCATCGAAGCCGCCTGCCCCGCATTGCCTGCAGCTACGGGCGGCATCACCGCAGTGCCCGAACCATCGCGCGGGCGCGGCGCCCGTGCGCCCGCGGCGTCGCGCGCCGCACTCGACGGTTTGCTTCGATCGTAAACAGGGACTGTGGGATTGCCCGACATGTCGGCAGGACTGGAAGAGGAGCCCTTGATCGGAATCGTCTCGTCGGCGCCATCGCGCTCCGCGCCCCGAGCGCCCGAGTCGAGCTTCTCGCCGTCACGGGGAATCGCCACCGTATCGTCGGTCTTCAAGCTCGTCGATTCGCCGCGCGCGTCATCCCGCACGGCGATCTTGCCGTCGGAAACGCCACCTTGCCCGCCTTCTTCGTCAACGCTCTTCGCGCTGGCGTCAACGGCGCTTGCAGCGATCTGCTTGATCGGCGCGCCGCAGCGGCCGCAGAATCTCTGGCCGTCGCGCACCTCTTTGCCGCAGTTTACGCAAAACATGGCAACCCTCTTCCCTTACATGCACTTGATCTGGTAGTTCTGTTTCATGTCCGCCGAACCGGACCGATAGTCGATGGTCACTTTGTAGGTGCCCTTGTCGGTTTTGATCTCGAGGCAGTGCAACCCCGGGTCTATGTGCAAACCGTCATCCTGGAAGCCCTCGATGGAAAATCCGCTTTTCGTGAAGCGGCGGTCAGTGATCTTGTCCGAGTTCGCATCAACCGTTTCGTGAATTGCGACCTTGTAGGAATCGATCGCGTCCCCGCGCGCATCGACCGGCACGATGGTCGTCGCAGCGAACACGACGTTTTCCGGCAATTCGCTCGGAGACTTCCCCAATTTGCCGCTGACCAGAAAGCCGATCAAGAGTGCGCCTACGAAAATCGCCGCCAGGGAAACCGCGATGACCGCAACCGGCCAGCGCGACGACGAGCCAGCCTGCACCTCCTGCTGATAGGGCTGCGCATAGATGTGCTGCGCATCGGGGTGCGACACCGCCCTCGAGGCAGCGGGCCAATCGCAACGGGGCGCATCGGCAACGCAAGCCGCCGCCGATAGGCTCCCACCGCATTCGACGCAAAACGCATCATTGGCCCGTGTGGCATTACCGCAGTGGGGACACTCCACGATATCGAGCCCGCTCAAGTCCTGTTGAAGGGGAGCCGTGTATCCCCCGGCGTTCCTTGCAGGTTGCTGGGAGGAGGTCGCGGTCGGTTTTCGAAAAGGCTGTTGCTGCGGTTGCGTTGCGCGGGGCGCGGCAACGGCGGATGCGGCACCGTTCATAACCGCAGCAACCGTGCCGCCGCTCTTCTCGTCGTAGCCATCGATGAGGTCTTGAGCCAGCTGGCTCGAGCCCACGATGGCGGCCAGCCTGCCCCGAATCGATGAAACCCCGTCGGCAGCATGCGCCGAAGGGCCCTTGACGACGTCGGCGAGCTCGTCGAACGCCAGCTTGACATCTACCCATTGCAGGTAGTCGTCATAGCGCGCGCGTTCCTGGGCATCGCCGAAAATCTCGCGCGCACGGGAGCGAAGACGCTCGGCCGCACTGCGCTCTGACGTCGCCCTGCCAAAATCGTTGATCCGCTCTTCAGCCGATCCCACCAACGTCTCGCCCGAAACGTTGCGGGGATTCGCGATGCCGGGAGGAGCCGCAAACTCGTACAGGTCACGCGCGCCGAACACGTCGAGATCGCGCTTGAGGGAGCGGAACTTGGCCGCGCCGGCAGGCTTCGTTTCGACCGCACGTTCGTAAAACGATCGAGCGGACTCGCCATCCCGCTTTGCAACCATTTCTCACCACCCCATCCAGCGCTGTCGACTTCGAAACGTTCGCCGCTGCCAATATACCAGCTCGCCTATCGCGTTTGTTGCGCAACATGACGTCGCGCAAACCGAGGAGCCCATTAGCTGCATTCCATCAACGGCCCGGCGCCCCGGCAGGCCGGGCGGGAATAGGTGATGGGGTGACCAAAGGGGAGTCTCCCCAACGGTCACTGACCGAAAGGGAGACTCCCTTTCGGTCTCAGTAGCGAACGCCACGTTCGGGAGCTACAGGCAGAACCCCGGAACGACGCCATGGGCGATATCGGCCATGCCGTATTTCGACGGCGAACCATCTTCGCCCACGGCGCGGAACAAGTCGCTCCTGCCAGGGCTGGGCGTCCGCAACCACCAGAGCTCCTCTACACCATCGAGCGCACGCGCGAGGTGCTTGCTCTTCTTGCATTCGACGCCCTTGTCGGCAAACCACTGGTACTGCTTGCCTTCCTTGTTCATGATGGCGTTCAGCCGATCGTTCGTGGCCTGGTCCTTGTCGCCGATGACGTCGACGTCGCCGCACAGCTCGCGGACCGACGGCAGCCACAGCTTGTCCTCGGTAGCGGTGATCGAGTTCTTGCTGCCCGTCACGCCGGCGTTGTTGGTCGATTTGTTGACCTTGACGATGCCGGATTTCAGGTCATCGGGCAATTGGTCGATGAAGCTGGAATTGAGCCAGCTGCGCATCTCGCATTCGGCCCATCCGCCATCGTTGGATTCCCAGCTGTTCATCGTGTGCATTGCCACGCAGTCCCCGAACAGGAACGTGAGCCCCGCCTTGCCCTTTCCGCCGGCTTTGTCATCTTGGTATACGTCGACCAGCCGAACCGAGACTTTCGTTCCATCAACCAGCTTGACGGATTTGACCGCACTGTCGGATATCTTGTCGCCTTCGACGAGATGGTAGTTCGCCGCGATGCCGAGCGCGTCGCTCTTGCTCGACGCCGCGGAAATCTCGTCCGCGATCTTCGACAGCTCGTCCCACGAGTAATCGCTCATCGAGGCCTTCTCGCCGTCAGATGCGACGACGCCCGATTCGGACAAAGCGCCACCCGGATTCGATGAACTTGGATTCGGAGAGCCCGGATTCGCCATCACCACGCCGACTGCGAGGATGACCGCGATGGCCGCGGCGACAGACGCCACGATCGCGAGAGTCTTTCCCGATTTGCGCGGCGCGGGCGTCTGGCCGACCACGAGCGGAGCCGAATAGGCATACCCGTTCGGATCCGAGATGCCCGACATGCTCATGCCGTTCGGGAGAGGTGATTGCCAGTCGTCAGGAGCGTAATCCTGCACTTGATTCTGCATGGCGGCAACCGGCTGCGCAGCCGAAGCGCTCAGCCTGCCCCCACAGGTCGTGCAATACTCGTCGGCCGGCTCGACAAGCGAACCGCACAGCGGACATTTCGACATCGTGCTCACCTACTCCATGGCCAATCTTTGGAACGCGTCGCCGCCCTTACACATACGGCGAGTTGCGGCCCTTCTCGACCGCCAGCATGAGGTCCGCGTTCTTCTTCTCGTATTCGTTCAACAAGTCCATCTTGTCGAACTGTTCGGGGCTGTACCGCTCGTGATACCAGCTCTTCTTTCCGAAGTAATCCCTGAGATCCTGGTTCTTGAACGCGCGACCATGGCGCGCGTAAATCTCGTTGCGGGCAAGATACAGATCGTACAGGCTCATGTTCTGCACCTCGCTGCGCGACAAGTACCGCGAATTCGAGTCGGCTATCAGGTAATCGCCGCTCTTCTGCGCCGACGTCGCCGACGAGCTCTTCTGGCTCGAGGTTGTCGAGCCACCCGCCGCAGTCGCTGCTGCGCCCGACGAATCGTCCTTGAGAAGCGTATTGGGCGCCGCTGCCGAAGAAGCCTGGCCCGATTTCTGCGCTTGCTGCACGCTTGTCGCCGACGCACCCGAAACGGTGGAGCTGTTGACCGGATCGAACGGCCGGATGACGAACAAGACCACGACGGCCGCGATGGCGACCAGCGCCGCGGCGGCGACGAGCGCGATGACGGGCCCGCGCGACGAAGTCTCCTGCGCCGCGCCCGGATAGCCGTAGCGCGCCTGCGGCGGCTGCTGCGTTACGGGCTGCCAAGCCGCGTTCGCATTGCCCGCACTATTCCGCGAAAACCTTTGGGCAGTGCCGACGGGCATCGCCTGCGTCCGCCCTTCGTCTAGGGATTTTCCGCAAGACGTGCAAAAACGCGCGCCATCTTCGAGATTTGCACCACAATGTACGCAAAACATCTTGTCTACCCCCTATCCAAAACGCCACGTCACATACTAACGCAAAACCAGAGCGAACATCCCGACCGACCCCTCGGCTAAGCCGCCCCCGACAACGTCGAGAAGATGACGCCCACGGAAACGATGATCACGATGATGGCGACGATGATGACCACCGTCGGCCACTTGGCTTGTTCCTGCTGCGGTACGACCGTCGGCGGCAAGGAGGCCACCTGCTGGGGCGGCGTGACGATCCGCACGGGTGATGGGGTCGTTGCAGTTCGCAGAGCGAAATCGTAGCGGCAGTTCGAGCAGAACCGGGATCCGTGCTTGACCTTTGTGCCACACGATGGGCACGTCATCTCAAGCTGGGGCTGCACGGCCGGCCGGGCTGCCTGGGCGGCCGGTTGGAGCTGGCCTTCATGCTTGGCAAGCTCCAAATTGCCACCATAGTTTTCGTCATAGTCCTCGAGCAGCGCCTGCACCGTCGCGTCATCGCCGAGGATACCCTTCAACGCGGTTCGCGCATCGGCAACGGCAGCATCGCCGACCGCGGCGCCCGAGCGAGAAGCCTGGTCAAGCGCATCGAACACGCCCTTGAGCGCCGCCCATCTCAGGTACGCATCGTAGCGCTGCCGCTCGGATTCGTCGCCGAAGATCTCGCGGGCCCGCGAGCGCAGCCGTTCGGCTGCGCTTCGCTCGGGCGTTATCTTTCCATAATCGTTGACGCGCACGTCCGCCGCGCCGACGAGGCTCTCGCTCGACGCCCCACGAGGATTCGCGACGCCCTTCGGGCACGAATACTCGTACAGGTCGGCCGCGCCGAACACGTCGAGGTCCTTGGCAAGCGAGCGGAACTTGGGCGCGCCTGACGGCTTGGTGGCCACCATCTGACCATACAAGCCCTTTTGGGATTCGCTAGTCGTCGGCTGCAATGCCCGTCACCCTCGCTTTCGCCTTGGCCTTTTCCTCGGGCGTCAGGCCAAGCACCTTCTTCTCGAACCGTATCTCCTTGCCGTTCTTCGGCTCGACGGCGCGAATGCGCAACAAGCCCTCCTCGCTGAGGGAAAACGTGACCGTGATGGGAGAATCGGCGGGAAGCCTGAATTCCTCCAAGTCGAAGCTCTGCGATACGACCATGCGCCCGTCGTTCAGCCCGCAGCTCGCGACCTCCTCGTCGTTCTCGTACACCTCGATGCCCACCGAGACCTGCATGGGGTATCCCTCGAGGGTCTTGTAGCTCTTGGTCTTCTCGTATACGCCCGTGGCCTTCTCGATCTTGTGATTCTTCAGGATGAGGTTGGAAATGCGCTCGATCCCATCCGAGAACGTCGCCTTGACGCCGTAACTCTTCGATGTGACGACGCCGAGTTCGAGGCCCCTGCCCGAAATCGCCCCTACGGCGTCTTTGCCCACGACGCCTTGGACCTCCCCTTGGGGCAGCGTGTCGACCGAATCGACCATGCGCTTCATGGCGCAGATGGCGGCTCCTTTGGCAACCGCCTCGTCGGGGTCGGTGCGCTCGAGGATCAAGTTCGGGAAATTGCGCTGGAGGGCTTCTTTGACCTGGGGCATCCAGGTCGAACCGCCGACGAGCAAGATGCGGTCGATCCGGTGGCCCTTGAGCTCCGCGTTCTCGAGCGCCTTGCGCGTGAGGTCTATCGTGTTTGCGAGCAAGTCGGACGTAAGGTCATCGAACAGCTCGCGCGACAGCATGATGCGCGCCGGGCCCTGCTCGAGCATCAAGCTCACCGGCGTTTCGTCGGTTTCGCTCAGACGCTGCTTGGCGTCTTCGGCCGCCGTGCGCAACGCCTGCATGGAATAGGCGCTCAGCTCGCCGGCGACGTTCTTTTGCTCGCGGTACTCGTCGGCCAAGTACTCGATGACGCGATCGTCCCACAGACGGCCACCCAGCTCGTGATCGCCCTCGACGCAAATGACCTCGACGACATCGGTGTCCTCGCCATGATGAACCGATACCGCCGTGACGTCGAACGTGCCGCCGCCGAGGTCGTATACGAGGAAATCGCCGTCCTCGCCCGTTTCGCACACGCCGTAGAACACCGCCGCCGCGACGGGCTCCTGCACGATTCCGAGCACGTTGAGACCGGCCATCTCGCCCGCCTCGACCGTGGCTTCGCGCTCCTGTTGACCGAAATGCGCCGGCACCGTGATGACGACGCCGGCGATGTCGGTGCCGTACCGCTCGACATAGTCATCGGTGATCTTCTTCAACACGTACGCCGATGCTTCCTGAGGGCTGATCATCTCGCCGTCGAGCGTGAGGGCCGACACGCCGCGCTTGCCCATGAGCGGCTTGAACAGCAAGGCCGTACGGTCGGGTTCCACGACGGCGGAATCCTTGGCGATCTGGCCCACCTCGCATTCCGAAGGCTCGCGCCCGATGGGAAAATGAACGACCGAGGGCGTCGTAGCGCTTCCCGTCTTGTTCTTCCCGACGACCGGGTTGCCCAATTCGTCGATTGCCGACACGCACGAATACGTCGTGCCAAGGTCAATGCCGACTACTGCCGAGCTATCGTTTCCCATGAATATCCCCTATCTGCATCCGCCGCGCTCCAATCGCGCGAGGTCTGAACTAGTCCAGCGCGTAAACCTTCACCATCGCAGGCGACAGGTACTGGTCGCCCAGCCGATAGCTGTCACCCGACACTTCGGCGATTCTGCCCTGCAGGCTGGGATCGCTCGTATGAACCTTGCCCACGATCTTGTGCCTGAACGAAAGGAACTCGTCGCCTTCGGACGACGTGACGACTTCCACCGACTGGCGGCCAAGCCGATCGGCCAGCATGCTGCGGCACACGTTGATTTCGGAGATGACATCGGCCTTGTCGGGATCGTGCGCGTACCGTTGGCATATGCTGCCGAGCGCATCGCGGGCCTCTATCATGTCGCGGATGAGCGGAAGCGTGAGCTTCGCGTACAAGTCGTCACGATACTGCTGGACCTCATCGCTCATGCGCTTCATCGTGGCGACTTCGTGCTCGTTGCGCGCTATCTTGCTCTCGAATTGCGAAGACAGATTGCCGATCTGCTGCTCGACGGTTGACAGGAGCTCGCTTGCCGCGCCCATCGATGCACCCAAGTCGCGCTGCACGTTGGCGAACTCGGCAAGCTGCGCATCAAGGGCATCGAGACGCTCGAGAACCTGCGGATCGACCATCGGCATCGGCTGCGCGGGAGCGGGAGCATCCCACGTCGATCCCGTCTGCGCATCCTGGACCGGCGGCATTTGCTGTTCCCACTGGTTCGTGACGGAAGCGTCGGGTTGATTCCACGGCGAATCGTACACCTGCGCCGAATCAGGCTGGCCCCACGGCTGGTCCATCGGAATCTCAGCCACATTCGGGGTATAGCCGAACGATGGCCCTTCGTCATCGAGCTTAGCGCCACAACCAATGCAGAAGATGGCATCATCGTCGTTTGGCGTACCACATGCTTGATGTATTCTCATAGCTGTACCTTTCACTATGCCATAACTTTTTTAGACTACCATATATTGATGACGTTCAAGCTAACCAATTTGACGCTCGCCACCCCCACTGCCAGCTGGGGAAAGCCTCGCGGGAAAGGCCCTCGCGGAGCCTCTGAGCGCCCCCGGAGATGCGCGCGCCTAAGAAGGCGGCAACGCAAGCAGGCGCAGAGGGCATCGCGTGGGAGAGCCAGGCCGTCGCCTCCAATAGCCGCCTTCCCTTAGCGCGCATCGGAGGGGGATTCAAGCGAGGGGTCCCGCGAGGGGCTTTCCCGCGAGGCTTTCCCCACCTGGCTGCTCTGCACGCCCGATGGCTTCCGCATCGTCAAAGCAACGATACTGCGACTGCAACTCAATTCGTTGCACAACATTTTTCGAAGATGATAAAGCCCTTGAATCCACGGCAGGCGAACGCCCGCACTACTCCACCGACTTCAGCGATTCGACCATGTTCACGGCGAACAGCTTGCGGCGCATCGAGAACAGCACGATGCCCGTGAAGGCCAGCGTGAGCACGAACGACAGCACGAAGCTCGCGGGCTCGATGGTGCGCCCGAACATCATGTCGGCGGTTTCCGCGGCGCGCGCGATGTAGAAGGTCAGCGGCACTCCGCCTACGCATCCGACGAGAGCCCCGATCAGCGACATGACGACGATTTCGCGGAATATGTAGGCGTTCACTTCGCCGCGCGTGAATCCGAGCACCTTGAGCGTGGCGATCTCGCGCACGCGCTCGGCGATGTTGATGTGCGTCAAGTTGTACAGCACCACGAAGGCGAGCGCGGCCGACAGCGCCATGATGACGTAGATGAGCTTGTTCATCACGTCGAGCATGTCTTCGTAGGTCGAGATCTTGTCCGAGACGAAGCTGACCGTGCTCACACCGTCGATGGCGAGCAGCTCGTTGCCGAAAGAAGCCCTGTCGGCCCCGTCCGCCAACTTGACGTAGCTCAAGCCGTACCATGGTTTTTCATCGAATGCGCGCTCGTAGGTGTTTGGCGTCAGATAGGCGAAATGCCCGAGATAGTTTTCCGTCACGCCGGTCACGGTGAAGGCGTGCCCATCACCCGTCTTGTCCCCGACGTCGTTCTCGTCGTAGAGCACGACCTCGTCGCCTGGAAACGCCTCGAGCACCTCCGAGGCCTTCTCGGTCAGCACGATGCCCCCGTCTTCGAGCGCGATGGGATCGTGCGTCTGCCGGTCGCGCAACTGGACGAACCGCTCGAACTCCCGGGCATCGGACGGAACGACGACTTCGATGCGCATGTCATCGCCCGCTCCTTCGGCGATGAGGTTGAAATCGTCGACCGACACGGACGATTCAACTGCCCCAGACGCAAGCAGGGCGTCAACCGCATCACGGTTGTCGGGCGATATCTTCTCCTCCACGCGAACCGCCATGTCGTAGTTCACGAGCTCCTCGTACTGGTTGGCGACGATGCCCCCGATGGCATCGCGCAAGCCGAAACCGACCATGAGCAGCGCCGTGCATCCGGCCACGCCGGCGACGGCCATGAAGAAACGCCTCTTGTAGCGCAGCAGATTGCGCGCCGTTACCTTGTGAGAGAACGTCATAGCATTCCACAGCGGGCGGATCCGCTCGAGGATTATGCGCTTGCCGGCCTTCGGCGCGCGCGGCAGCATGAGCTCGGCCGGCTTGGCGCGCAGCGATGCAGCTGCGGCGCCCCAGGTGGCAATGGCCGTGATGCCCACGGAAAGCCCTATGGCCCGCACCGCGATGCCGGCATCGATCGGCGTGGCATATACCGGTATCGCATAGCTCACGCCATACGACGTCAAGATGAACCACGGGAGCAGCTTGCCGAGTGCCACGACGCCGACCACGCTGCCGATGCCGCTTGCGAGCATGCCGTATATGAGGTATTTGGACGTTATGCGCGCCTTGCCGTATCCGAGCGCCTTGTGCGTGCCGATGGCCATGCGCTCCTCGTCGACCATGCGCGTCATGCTCGTCAGCGATACGAGCGCTGCCACCAGGAAGAACATGAACGGCAAGAACAGCGCGATCTGGGTGATTCCGTCAGAATCGGACGAAAGCGAGGCGCATCCGACGTTCTTCGAGCGGTCGAGCACGAACACTTCGGGCGTCTCGATGTCATCGGCCCAGTCAAGCGATACGGCCAACTCCTGGAACACGCCCATGACCTCATGGTGCAAATCGTCCTTGACCGCTTGGCGCCGGGCATCGGCGAGCGCGGGCGCCTCGAGCTCGATGCGCGCTCGCACCTCGTGGACCGTCTGGTCATAAGCTTCGCCATCCCACTGTTCGTCTTTGGCCGCCGGCACCGCGAGATACGCTACCGCATAGGGCAAATCATCGGCGAACGCCTCGGCATCGCAGTATGCGTAGAGGTCGAGCGACCCCGTCGCCAACGACGTGGGCCCGAGATTCGCCGACGACGCGTACGTCGGCGAATTCACGAACCCCGTGACCACGAACTCTTTTTGGGCGAACGTGTCGTCCAGATCGCCCGTCGTCTTCTCGAGCGGCAGCACGTCCCCGAGCGCTATGCCGAGCTCGGCTGCTGCATCGGCAGCCACAACGCATTCGTCAACCGCCTCAGGCCAGGCCCCGTTTATCAAGATGGGTCTGTTCAGGTAATCGTCGTCGCTCGAAACGGCATGCACGCCGTCCGACGTGTCGCTTGCGCGCGCCGCCTCGAGGGGCAGCGATTCGATGCACGCTGCACGGCTCGACTCGCCCACGCGCACGGTGGCGTGAGCCTGATGCGCGGGCATGACGGCGCCGACGCCCTCAATCGCCCGAAGGCTTTCCACCATGTCGTCGTCGACGCCGAGCGTGGTCACGACGCTGATGTCATAGAGGTTCGTGCCGTCGAAGAACTCGTCTCCGGAAACGCGCATGTCCGGCGCCGACATGCGCAATCCGGCGTAAAAGCCGGCGCCGAGCAGCGAGATCACGACGATGGCCACGAAGCGGCTCGCCGATTGCGCGATCGACCGCGTAATCTCCTTGTTGAACGTGCTCGCCATGCGACCGGCCCTCCGAGGCTGTCGATTGTCTGGCATGCCATCCGAGCATTAAACCGCATGAGCAGGCTGGCAACACGCGGTCATGCGTGCGCCCCGAAAGCGGGGCGCAGCGATTCATGGCGGAGATGCGTGTGAATCGAACACACCCGAGACGTTCTGCACGCCCCACAACGGCTTTGAAGGCCGCGGGACCCACCAGAGCCCATCCATCTCCGCAGCCAATATACCATCTTCTTTTTGCAAGTTGCGCCCTTACCCGCCAAATGGCGAATACGGGCAGAAAAGGAGCGGGCCCGGCAAGGCATGCGCCTTGCCGGGCCCGCTATTCGAGCGTAGACGATATCGGCTGATTACAGCTCGATCTTGCACACCCAGCCGAAGGGATCCTCGGCTTCGCAGGTCTGGATGCCGACGAGCGTCTCGCGTAGCTTCTTCATGACCGGGCCGCTGGTCTCGACGCCGTCGGGGAAGGTGACGTCGACGCCCTCGGCTTCGATCTTGCCGACCGGCGAGATGACGGCTGCCGTGCCGCACAGGCCGCACTCGACGAAATCGCCGTTGGTGACCTCCTCGAATTTGACCGGGCGCTCGACGACGTTCATCTTCAGCACGTCGGCGGCCACCTGCACCAGCGAGCGGCGCGTGATGGACGGCAGGATGGAATCGGTCGCAGACTGCGGCACGATCAGGCTGCCCTCCTTGTCGACGAACAGGATGTTAGCGCCGCCGGTCTCCTCGACGTACGTGCGGCTCTTGGAGTCGAGGTACATGTTCTCGGCATAGCCGGCTTCGTGCGCCTTGGTCACGGCGAGCAGGCTCATGGCGTAGTTGAGACCCGCCTTGATGTTGCCCGTGCCATGGGGCGCGGCGCGATCGTATTCTGCGATGGTCAGCTTGACCGCCGTATCGCCGCCCTTGAAGTACGGGCCGACCGGCGTGACGAAGATGCGGAACTGGTACTCGTCGGCCGGGGCCACGCCGATGACGTTACCGGTCGCAACCATGAACGGGCGGATGTAGAGCGTCGCGCCCGAACCGTAGGGCGGCACCCATGCGGCATTGGCGGCGACGACCTGCTTGACGGCATCGACGAACTTGTCTTCGGGGAACGCCGGCATGACCAGACGACGGGCCGAATCGGCCATGCGCTGCGCGTTGAGGTCGGGGCGGAAGCACACGATGTCGCCATCCTTGGTGGTATAAGCCTTCAGCCCTTCGAACACCTCCTGGCAATAGTGGAAGATGCCGGCATCTTCGGAAAGCGTCAGCGTATGGTCTTCCGTCAGGCCGCCTTCTTCCCAAGCACCGTCCTTGAAGTTGCACACGTAGCTGTAGTCGCAGGGCATGTACTTAAACCCGAGATTGCCCCAGTCAAGATCTTTCTTCTCCACGAAAACCGTCTCCTTACAGTCAACAATTACGGTATCGAATGATTGTACTCCAATTGGAACCACCAAAACATTCCCCGATATGAAATCGAGCATTCTTTAACAGTCTGGGAACAATGCCATATAATCTGGGAAAGTCGATACGCTCGAGAATGGGAGATGCCATGGAAACGCCGATCCTCTATTACTGGGGCCCCTGCCCCACCTGCGCCGTCGCAACCCGCTACGCCGACGAGCACGGCATCGCGCTCGACTTGCGCGACGTCGAGCAGGAGCAACCGTACAACGAGCTGCTCGCGCTCGGCGGCGATGCCAACAAGATCCCGTACTTCTACGACGGCGAAGTGCTCGTCGAAGGCGCCGAGGCCGTTCTCGCCCACCTGAAGACAATCGCTTAGACGCCTTTTTGCCCGCTCGCCGCGCTCTGGGTGACCGAAGGGGAGTCTCCCTTTCGGTCACCCAGAGCGCGGCAGCAAACGGGCAACTCGGGGCCTGCTGGTTTTCCGGCTACCGGGACGCAATGAACTATGGACTGGTCGATAGACGGACAGACGCCTGAATTCCTCGCGGCGACGCGCTTGATATCGCTCGCCGACCCAATCGTGCGCACTATCCTGGCAGACGTGCCGCTCGAGCCGGGCATGAGGGTGCTCGACGTGGGCTGCGGTTCGGGCGAATACTGTTTCCGCTTGGGCTCCGCCGTCGAAGGCGTGCAATTCGTCGGACTCGAATACGATGCGCGCTTCGTCGAGTTCGCCAACGAGCGGGCGCGCGGCGAGGTCGGCTACCCCTTCGAGCAGCCGAATCCCGCCAACTCCTACCAGTTCGTATGCGGCGACGGTCTCGACCTGCCCTTCGACGATGGCGCGTTCGACGCCGTCGTCTCGCATACCTACCTGACGGCGCTTCCCGACTGGGCTGCGGCGCTCGCCGAAATGTGCCGCGTCTGCAAGCCGGGCGGCATCGTCTCGTCGGTCACCTCGCTCACCGACGACTTCTACGGAACGGGCACGATCGAGCTGTTCTCCGGCCTGCTTGCAGGACCGGACGCCGCAGTGGTCGCGCGCGTCGCCGCGGCGAGGCGCTCCCTGTTCCACGACATGGCGCTCGCGCCCGGCATCGCGCCGCGCAAGGCGCCGGTCGCCTTCGCCTGGATCGGACTCGAACGCGTTCACTGCACCCCCCTAGCCCACTACTTCTGCCTGAGCGACGCGGACACCGACGCAGACGACTACGTCCGCTACGTCGACCTGCTCTGCGCGATGGAACGCAAGCAACTTGCCCGGCTCGTCATGGCGACGGAACGCCCGGCATCTACTGGCGAGGTGGAAAAGCAGCCGGCCCCCATCCCGCATGGGCTTCTCCCGGGCGATTTGGAGCGCTACGCGGAGCTCATCGAGGAGCGCCGCGATTTCCTCATTGGGTCGATGGGCGCGAACCGCGAATGGGATTGGTACGGAAACGCGTCGCTGCTCGTGAGCGGAAGGATGCCGGAAAGCGGCGCGTCCGAACGATGCAGCGAGTTGCGCGCAGCCAATCAAGCTGTTCGCGCCGTCATCGAGTCGTGCAAGGCGGTCGGCTTGCAGGCGTCCGCCCAGACGACTCAGCTTGGACCCGGTCGATGCGTCAAGACCGTGCTCGAATCCCCCGAAGGCCATTCGGCAACCGTTTTCGGATTCGATCCGCCGAGCGCGCTTGCCGAAGGATACGCAAAGCTGCTCGCGCAGTCGCCGGCATATGCAGACATGCAGGCATCCCCCACGCTTGCCGCCAACCAAAACTCGAAAGCCCATGAAGCCACCTTCGCGCTTGCTCGAGAAGAAATGCGCTACGAGCAGCTCGAGCATGAAATCCGTGCATCTATCGGCGCATCAGACCTCCCGGAATGCCCACCCGAATCGGTGTTCGAATCATCGGCGATGTGGGAAACGGTCTCTGAGGCGGCTCTTGGCGGCTTGTCGACGAGCTTCAAGAACGTCACCGCGCATCTCGCCGACAACACCGCCGGCATGCACGCGATAGTCTGCCTGCTGCAATCTGATACCGGCACTTCAGAGGGAGTGTCCGTCCACGCAGAATTCTACACAGCCGCCCAGCGGGCTTTTGCCCGCGCATGCGGCAACCTCGGATGAGAGTCATAAAAAGGGACTGTCCCCTTTTATGACCTTTTGCCGTCTCCTCATTCGTGAATTCAATCATGCGTTTCGTTCATGCTGAGTTAAAGAGCAACCAGTAGCATTCGAAACGTGTTACTGCCACGACCTTGCAATCGCTTGCGAACTGCCGAGACGCACGGCAACCCGCATGAAGAGCGATTCCCTAGCACGGTCGAGGCAACGCCGCGTCCGCCTGTTTCGCGGCATGTTGCAAGGCTCATACGTACCGCCACGACCGCACGGCTCAATCCGCAACCTGCCGTTGCCCGTGGGAACAGGCACCGCCCTCCTGGCCGTTCTTTCCATCAATCCCGCGGCCGGGAGGACGGCGGGTACTTCAAAGACCCCAAAGGGGAGTCTCCCCAACGGTCAGTGACCGTTGGGGAGACTCCCCTTTGGTCTCTGGAACCGCGAAAGCGCATTGAAAAAGGGCCCCGCCGAAGCGAGGCCCCTCGTATCGAGCTTCTCAGCTCGCAAGCCTTAGGCGCTTATCGCAATTAGCGATCCTTCAGAGCCTTCGGGCCGGCGAACACGAAGAAGAACACGAACGGCAGCAACATGCCGGTTGCCATCAGCGGCAGGGCCATCGGCGTCTTCGAGAACGGCACGCCACCGAAGATGTCGGCGGGTAGCAGCGGGAAGACGATGCAGAGGACGGCGAGCAGCGCGACGATGACCATCATGATGCCGAACATCGTGGTGCCGGTATCGTTGGGGTCGTCGGCCGTGGCCTCGGCGGCCAGCTGGTCCATGGTCTTGCCGCCGGTCTCATGCACGAACAGCAGCGTGCAGATGAAACCGAGCGCGAACGGGATGCAAAGCGTCAGAACGACGATCGACCAGTTCGGGATAGTCGCCGCAAGCTCCTTGCCGGCAGCAGCGGCAGCCTCGACGGCCTTCGGGTTCTGCAGCGCCGGGTTGGCCATCGTGAAGGCGGTCGCGAAAGCGCCGAGGACGATGGACGAACCGGAACCACCGAAGCGGGCGAACGCCTGGCACCATGCGACGCCGGTGTTGCGGATGGCGGTCGGATAGGACTCGGGCATCAGCGGCTGGACGGCGGTGATGGCGTAGTTCAGGCAGAAGC
>CAMOLA010000035.1 GCA_946618265.1 uncultured Eggerthellaceae bacterium | reverse complement strand
CACGTTCCCCTGGAGGCACCCGAACGGAATCAGGCAGATCGCCGTTGTCACACCGCATCCCCTGAAATACTCGAGCGCGGGGATCATGACGTCGTCGGCGCCCATGAGAAGCTCAATCGGAACAGGAACGAACTCGCAGCCGGAATCGAGTATTCGACCTCGAATCGCCGAGGTGAAGTACTCTTCGACGAGCATCGAGACGGGGCCGCACACCCCGATTCGCAATCCGTTGCTATTCGAATCTGCAAAATGCGCGGTCTCGTCTCGATCGTTTCGCTGTTCCGCAAAACCCAATTCGCGCAGTGTCACAGGCTTCAGGGTGACCCTGCTCATCCAGCCCGCATGCCGCAACGCGGCCCGCAGCACGGGCAGGGGATTGGCGCTTCTGCAGCCCTCGCATACCGACGGCACGATCAAGGTAGCTCGGGCGGGATCGATCCTCTCCAGCCCGTTAATGAACTGACCGACCAAGGCAATCACGCTCACGCACGCGTCGTTGTCGACGTAAGCCAATCCCATGTCTATGTCTTGTTCACATACGGGATTCAATAGAGCGACATCATAATCGGCATACTGAGGATACGCGCTCAGAAATAATTCGGCGCTATCAACAATGCCGGGGATGATCAGCGTTTCCCCCATCGTCGGAATTCCTTTCAAGCGAACAAGTGCAACGAGAAACATTGCGCTCGCCTTATATCGAAGAAGGGGTGCCGCCGACAAGCGCAACGTCGGCGGCACCCCCGTGTTGAGCCCAAGGAGCCGTCTTACGGCACCAGCAACTTCATCAGTTCGTTCGTGTTGTCGAGCTGATCGAAGTTCATGCACATCTCCCAGATTGCCTCGGCGTCCTTCTCGGACACGACGCCGCCGAACTTAGCGTTGATCATGAACTTGTTCTTGATGTAGTCCATGTCGAGCGGCTCGAGGCCCGTCATCATGCCTGGGCGAATCTTGCCGTACTTGGCCGACAGCACCGTGCCGTCCATGAGCTCGATCTCGACGGACGCCCAATGGTCGTCAGCGACCGGGTCGATGTCAGCGAGCTGCTTGTACTTGGACATCATGGCCGTGAACTCTTCGCCGTTCAGGTAGTCCGGCGTCTCGTACTCGGGCCACACGCCGCCATGCAGGATGGCGTTGCACGTGGTCGCCATAATGGTGAAGGGGGCATCGGGCTGGTTTACCTTGCCCGGCTCCAACAGCGCACCGACGATGTGCGTCTTGTTCTTCAGCATGTGGCAGCGAATCTCTTTGACCTCTTCGGGGCGGTATGCCTTGCCGCCCGTAGCGTCCAGCACGGCGTGGATGTTCTGGTGCGTGGCGCAGCAGCCCGCATACGGCTTGATCAGAATCTCGCCATAGAACACCTTGCCGGCATCTGCCAGCATCTTCTCGGGCGTCGGGTTGGTTCCGAACATGTCGTAGAAGCCGCGTGCTCCGCCAATGGGGTCTTCGAGGCCCGCAAAGCCCGTCCTTGCCAGGTCTGCGGCGAAGATGCCGTTGCGCGCGGCGTTCGACGTCGGGAACTTGAACAGCAGCGAGCGCTCGAGCGTGGAAGCCATGGTGCCGTTGATGCAGTTGATGGCAATACCGAAGGCGTTGTGCGTCTCGTCAGCCGACATCTTGTTCAGCTTGGCGGCGCAGGCGCAAGCAGCCATGCCGTTGACGGTGCCGGTGCCGTCGAACACGTTGGCGGTGTTGAAGCCCATGGACTCGTTCAGGCGGCAGCCCAAGTCGTCGGCCACGGCGATGGCCGTCATGATTTCCTTGCCCGAAGCCTGCTCGCGCTCGCCAACGGCGAACGCGGTCGGATTGAGGCAGCTCGCGATATGCGAAGGGGTGCCCTCGCCGGTCTTGTTGTCTGCGTGGCACGGCTCGAAGTCGTTCGAACGCATCTGCATGCTGTTCATCATAGCGGCGTTCAACGCTGGCAACTTGATGCCGTGATTCATGACGGTGGCTTCCTCAGCGCCACCGTACTGCGTCATCAACTTCAACAGCGCATCGTTCAGCACGCCATGCTTGCCTTCCATGGTCGCGCCGAGACCGTCGGCCAGGCGCACCTTCATGCGATCAAGCAACGCCTGGTCAAGGTCGTCGTAAGTTGTGTTTGCGACGATTTCGCTGAATATACGCGAAATGTTTTCGCTCTCTGCCATGTTTTCTCCTTTGTTTTGATTATCCTTTTGCCGGTGCGGTCAACTGACCGCGGCATGCATATGCAATCGCGACGACGATGGCGCCGACGATGGCGGCGCCGAGCGCAATGCCGAGCGCCGGGATGAACGAGCCCGTCAGATCGAAGCAGAGCCCAACCACCACTGATGCAAAGGACCCGAATATTCCGACGCCCACACGCAGCCACGCGTAGAGCTGCACGTAATTCTGCACGCCGAACATCTGGCGAACCAGCAAGGGCACGCTCACCGATATCAGCGAGTCCTGCACGCCAAACAAGAATGCGCACACCAGCAGCAGCGTTTCGTTTCGAACGAGCATGATGCCCGCCACACCCAATATGACCAGCAAGAACTCGATGTAAATGGTTCGCTGCACGCCAACGGCATCGTTCAACCATCCCATCAGTAGCTTGTCGGCGAAGCTGCCGAGCTGCAGCGCCGACAGCATCAGGGCGCCCACGGCCGGGTCAAAACCAAACGAGATAGCGATGCCGGGCATGTGGCCGTCGTAACCCGACCCTATGAACGCCGACAGGCAGCCGAACACGAACAGCATGGCAAACGACACCGAGAACAGAGCCCGCTTGTACGGAATCTCCCGCGTCTCCGGCACGTTCTTACCCGCCTCCTTCGCACTTTCTCGCTTGGCCACGTACCGGTCGATGCCGTACGGGCGCGCACCTTTATCCTCGGGGCGCAGCTTGAATACGAACAACGCCCAGGGCAGACACAGCACCACGACGATCAGCGCCTCCACCAGGTAAGCGTTGCGCCAACCAGCCGTCTCGATGACGGTGTGGTACATAGGCGACAGGAAAGCACCGGCCAAAGCCGATGCGCAGGCCGACAGGCCCATGGCCAGACCGCTTTTGCTGGCAAACCAGTTGCCGATCATTACGGCGGACGGCATCATCAGCACCAACGCGCCGAAGGCACCGACAATGGCCCCTGAAACGATCCACTGCCAAATCTCTGTATATGTGGACATCGCTGCAATAGCGGCAGCAATGACAACGATCGACACCGACATGGGAACGGTCACGTTGAACCGCGTGAGTATTTTTCCTGCAATGGGCATGGCGGGTATGGTCGCTATGAAGTATGCCGTCATCCATAGCGAAATTTCCGAACGCGCAAACCCCAGTTCATTGCAAATGGGCACGTAGAACACGCCGGCGCTCAGCAGGATTGCGCCAGTACCTCCAGCTTGCAAGAAACAGCAGCCGATAAGAATGATCCACGCCCGATGGATTTTCTTCCCGAACAAGGTCAGATACGACCTGTCCGGGACCTGAGAATTCTCGGTCCCCATTCTCTCCCTCCTGCCAGAACAGAGCAATAAACCGCAACACCCTGTGTTCAGGGCGCAGTAACACCAAGAAGACCCGAGCAGACGAACCTGTCACCTGCCCGGGTCATTCGATTAACCTGCTTTGTTGATGATTTGGAAGACGCCGAACAGCACAACCGCCCATACCGCGACGACGGCTAATACCGCAAACGCATAGTCGCGTACACGTGGAATCCGCTCGAACGTCTCGTCATCAATCGCGCTTCCGCACTTGGGACATGTCCTCGTGCGTTGCAGCAAGCGTTGTCCGCATGCGGCGCAATGCGCCGTCTCCTCCGGGTTCGCCTGCGGCAAGCGAGCATACTTCTTGAAGAACGGATTGTCCTTCGAGAACCCACCGAAGCCGCTCATGATGTGCCCCCCATCAACGAAGTGTTTACTGCTGCTCAGCAGCTTTCATGCGAGCAGCTTCCTCGGCGCGAATCTTCTTCATCGGCGACATGCTCAGGCAAATGTTATACAGAACCAGAGACACCGCCGCCACGGCGATAAGGTAGAAGATGCAGCCGATGCCGCCCAATGCGTCGAGCACGATGGTGCTTACGACCATGGAGATCATCATGCCGGCGTTGTACGCTGCCTGACCGAACGAGCTGAGGCCGACATAAGCCTTGCGGCCGAACAGGTCGGTCATAACAATCATCGGCGTTGCCATGATGTTGCGCAGGAACGCGCAGAAGAACAAGCCGACGACCGCGATCCAAAGCACCTGGGCACCGGCCCAGATAAACAGAATCGCGAAGCCGACGATGATGCCGCCGTACAGCAGGAACAGGAATGCGCGCGAACCGAACTTGCGCTGGAAGAAGCCCAGGTACAGACCATGGATGGCACCGAAGATGCTCAGGAAGCCAACCAGGTACGAAGCCATGCCGGTGTCCATGCCGAACGTGGTGAAGAACAAGGTGCTGTAGTGCGTGAACGCGCCGGCGATGATTGCGCCGCACATCATGGCAATGATGTAAATCCAGAACACGGGGGTCTTCATGGCCTCTTGCGGGGTCAGGCCGACCTCGGTGATGTCGGCTTCACCGTGCTCGGTATCCTTCATGATCTCGGCACGCTCTTCTGCGCTCGGGGGCTTGATCATCAACAAGTTGATGACAAGGCCGCACACGACGATAACGGCGCAGATGCCGCAGATCTGATGATAGTCGAAGCCGGTGCGCAGCAGGAAGCCCTGGACGAAGATCCAACCGGCGATGATGAGCGTCTGAACACCCGTAATCGAGGCGAAGATGCCCTGCGACTTGCCGCCGTAGTTCTCCTGCATCAACCCCGCAACGGAAGACAGCGTGCCGATTGCCATGGCGTAACCCGCGACGGCGCCCCAAGCGGTCCAGAGCGGATAGCTCTCGATGAAGCCGATGCCCAGAACGTAAGCCAGGGACACGATGCCGCCAGTGAACATTGCCCACTTCGGCGTCAACTTGCCGATGATGCGGCCGCCGAAGATGCCAAACACCATTGCGGACGCGCACTGCAAAGCGGTGTGCGGCGACGCCATTGCCTTGGACGTCATGCCCAGGGCCGGGTTGTGGATCATCTCGGGCAGCAACACGTTGCAAGCCCAGAACGCCGCAGCGGTGCAGAACACCTGCAAACAACAACCGATGGTAGCGATAATTGCTCGGCGGGATACCCCTTTACCTGCCATTTTGTTTCCTCTCCTCTCGAAATGCGATGCAGCGCGCACAAACGCACTGCGTCGCCTTGTGTTTTGTTTACGCGCCCGGAGCTGCCGGAGGCTTCGGGGCACCCGGAGCCTTAGGGGCTGCAGGGGCCTTCGGAGCCGCGGGAGCTCCAGCGGGCTTGCCGATGTCGGACGGATCGAATACCACGCCGGGCATGCCAGGTGCGTTCGCATCGGGCATGTCGGGCTCAACGTTCGCCAAGTCCCGGCCGCACTTGGGGCACGTGAAAATAGTCGCATCCGACTTCGTGCCGCAATCGGGGCAAGTCTTGGTGAGCGTTAGGCTTGTAGGTCTGAAGCACATGAGAACAACCTCCTTCTGATTAATCGGAATCGCACGATAAGGGCGAAACGCCTCTTTCGGAGGCGTTCCGCCCTGTACGTTCGTCTAAGACGCTAGCGCTGTCGGCATTAGTCCTTCGCGATGCCGCGGGCGGTCAGCAGCGTCCAGCGGGTCTTGCCGTCCATCTTCTTGACCAGATCCTCGACCTCGCCGTGGTACATGCACCATGCCTGGCAGTGCTGCACGCACATCGGCATTTTGCCCTTTTCCACGCGGTCCTCGCACATGTTGCAGGCCTTGGTCAGAATGGGCGTCCAGGTCCACTCCCAGCGATCTACGCCGGTCTTGCCCTCGTACGGATGAGGCATAATCTCGGTGAGCTTGATGCCATACTCACCTTCGGGAAGCTTCAGGTACTTCTTGCACGCGACCTCACAGCTATGGCAACCGGTGCAGAACTCGTTGTTGATCAGAATTCCCTTCATGAGTACTTACCCCCTATCTCTTTCTCTCGGATTTATTCGACTTCGTAATCATCGGAACCGGGAACAATTTCGTTCCAGCCCCAGCTGCGCGCTACGACCTCGGAGGGCATCTCGTCGCCTTCCTTGTAGGGGTAAATCTTGCACAGCATGGCCTTGATGGACGAGCCAACGCCACCTTCGCCAGCTTCGTAGCAACGCGTGAGGTTGTTCAGGTTCGAATCGAACGTGCCGAACAGGTTGGGAGCAGATGCTTCCTGCTCGGGGAACCACCATGCATGCTCGGCATGCACGACGCCTTCCTTGACCTTCTCGCATACATAGGCGACCTGGCGGAAACGGCCGCGGTCGGACTCGACCCAAGTCCACTCACCATTGGTGATGCCGTACTTCTCAGCATCCTTCGGATGAATGGTGAGCAGCGGCCACTTGTGGAACTCGCGCATGGTCGGCTCTTGACGGTCCTCGGAGTGGAAGAACTCGAAGGAACGGCCGCCGCCGGTCAGGATCAACGGGTACTCCTTGAACATCTTCGGAGCGGTAACCGGGCTGACCTTCGGCTCTACGTGGAACGGCCACGGAGTGAGGCCCCAAACCTTGTAGGTGAACGGCGAAAGCTCGATGCGGCCGGTCGGGGTGGAGAAGCCAGGCTGGCCATCAGGACGCAGCATGCCCTTCTCGTACTTCTTATAAGTAGCGTTGAACTGGTCGTATGCATGGCCGCCAGCCTCTTGCAGAGCCTTGAGGTTGCCAGCATACGGGAACTCTTCGCCTTCCCAGCGCTCTTGGTCGAGCTGGTTGTTCGCGGAAGCCTTGGTGCCGAAGGAAGCCAGGCCGGCGGACGGGGTCAGGAACCAGTTGACGAAGTCCTCGGCGGTGTCCCACGGGAACGCCGGCGGGTTCAGGCGCTTGCCGAGCTCGACGATGATCTCCTCGTCGGACTTGGCCTCGTAGTAGCTCGTGACCTTGGACAGCGAGCGGACAGGCGTCCACCACGAACGAGCGGAGTTGCGCTCGCAGCTCATTGCGACAGGCATGAGAACGTCTGCCAGGGCGACGGCCGTCGGAGTCATGAACGGGTCGGCGTAAGCGATGAACGGAATGTCGTTCAGGGCCTTGTACACGCGCGGGGAGTCCATGGCGGCGCAAGCCAGCTCGTTGGTCGACTGCGCATACCAAATCTTGATCGGGTAAGGCTCGCCGGTCTCCATGCAGTGCATGAGGGCCTCGGAAGCAGCCTGATGGATGAAGTCCTCGCCGTCGGTGTTGAAGACGTAGTGCATGGTCGCCTTCTTCTTGGCAGCCTCGGGGTCAACCCACTTGACGCCGTTGTCGGAGCCGCGGGAGACGTTGAAGGCGTTGTGCACGAGGATCCAACCGCCGGGGACGTCGACGTTGCCGCAGATGGCCATGAGGTCCACGCAGGCAAGGTTCAGAGCCATGGCGCTCATCTGCTGGTCCATGGCGAGACCCCACTGAATGGCGGAGTTGTTGCCAGCGGCGAACATGCGGGCGGAACCGATGATGTCCTCAACCGGAAGCTCGCAGATCTCGGCAGCGCGCTCAGGCGTCCACTCCTGGACGTGCTCCTTGATGGTGTCGAAACCGGTCGTCCACTTCTCGACGAACTCGTGATCGTACAGGTCTTCGTTGATGATGATGTTGAGCCATGCGCAAGCGAGAGCCGCGTCGGTGCCAGGACGGACGGGCAGCCAGTAATCGGCGCGGGCGCCCCACCACGTCAGACGCGGGTCGATGGAGATGATGCGCGTGCCCATCTGGACGCACTGAACCAGCCAGTGGCCATAGTAACCGTCGGCGTTGGAGGCCAGCGGCTCGTTGCCCCACATGACCAGAACCTCAGGCGGGCGGAAGGACGGGTTGATGTAGCGATCCTCGAACTGCTGGGAAGCGTCGACGATCGGGAAGTCGCCCATCGGGGCGATGGTGCCGCAGGTACGCGGCAGGTAGCAAGCATAGCCGGTGAAGCCGATGTGCGCGACGTTGGCGGTCTTGAACGCAGCCTGGAAGAAGTAGTGCAGCTGCCACACGGTGCAGCGGGCAGTGCCCTTGGTGCACATGATGGACTCGGGGCCGTAGTCTTCCCAAACCTGCTTTACTTCCTTCTCGATGATGTCATAGGCCTCGTCCCAGGAAATGCGCTCGAACTTGGTCACGTCACCACGGTACTTGCGATCGCGCTTCATGGGGTACTTCAGACGATCGGGATGGTTGAACGCCTCGACGCGGTTCAGGCAGCGCATGCACAGGTGGCCGTTTGCGCACGGATCCAGCGGGTCGCCCTCGACCCACTCGACCTTGTTGTCCTTCACATAGTAAAGAAGGCCGCAAGACGTGTGGCATCCCGGAGGCGAGTAATGGTAGGTACGGGTGACGGTGTAGCCGTCCTCCTCCCACTGATACTCGCCCGCGTGGTACGCCTCGCGGTTGATGCTGTCGAGAAATTCTTTGTAGTCAGCCATTCGCTCTCTCCTCTCGATTTCTCCAACTCGTCTCTCCGCCGAACGAATCGCATGCTTCTCCGAATACTGATCGAGTCGGTTGCCAAACCCCCATGTTTGGCGCTATCCTTCTCATTACGCGAACTCGTCAAAGGCATAGCTCTTCGATATTTCGACGCTCCCAAGGCTATCGTTTGACAAGGTTATCGGGGGTAACCGTGAGTATGCTTCGTGCTTTTGCCCGCGTTCTGCCCGTATGCTTTACTGGGTTTCGAGCGGTTTTCGCAACGCGTGCCGATTTGGGGGAGTTGGTTTTATGCGTACAGAGGGGATAGAGGCATCATCGGCGTGGCAAAACCATGACGAAGGCGTCTCGCCCATGTCGAGCGAAGGCGAGAGTGCTTCAGGGGAACCCCTACGCCAACCGGAGGACGAACCGCTCGGAAACTTTGCAACACATATATGTGAGATGTTCGGGTTTGCAGCCGCGATCGCCTGGCTGCCTTTCATGTTGGTTGCCGGGGTTTTCGTCGATCCCGACTTCCTTGCGCTTTTGCCTCCAGCGGTTCAGACGGCGTTCGGGCAGCTTTCCATACTGATTCCGCTCTGCGTTTGCCTGGCCATATGCATCGTCTTCGGGTTTGCCACCGCTGCGCTGTCCGATTTCGTCGACACGACGCGCAAGATTAAATACGCGTGGGCCACCGGGGCCGCCTTCGCCCTGGCCTCGTTCGTCCTGCACGGGCGGTTGATCAGCGTCGTTACGCTGGCAATTTCTTATTCGGTGATCATCATCTTGTGGCGACTTAGCATGGTGAACAAGACGCTGCGAGCGAAGGCCATGGTCTCCGCCGCGCTTGCATGCGCCGTGCTTCTTGCCACATGCGCCTTGCTCGACGCCATCGCCATAAGCTTCCTACCCAGTGCCCTGCTGTGCATATCGTATGCGCTGTTCGCCCCATCGATGTCAGAAATGGCACTCAATTGGCATTATGTGAAACGCCACGAAATGCTGTCGCGGAACCTGCCTTGGAAAAGGATGTTCTATTCCGCGTCGACGCACCTCGTCTCCGGCGTCGCCTACGGCATACTCGTGTTTTCGTGCGACACGACAATAAGCGTGATAATCGCCGGTGGAGCATATCTCATCGCGTATGCGTGGGTGAACATCTACCAGCGCACGAGCATTATGTTGTCGCAGGCGCAATTCCGCAGCTTCACCAGCATCGCAGTCATGTTGCTCCTCGTGTTTGTCATCTTGGCACCTGGCGGCTGGAGGGGCGTCTTGGCCTTATTCGCCATCGGGCTGATCATCGCCGACATGTTGAACAACGCCATAGTGCAAGCGTCTCAGAGAAAAGACGAAACGCTCAGCGACGTCTTCTACCTCGGCATGCGCCACGGGTGCAATACCCTCGCCACAGGCATAGGATTTGTCGGCCTCTACGTTATCGCAACGCTGTTCGGCTTCGAAAGCGCGCCTATATATGTGTTCCTGGGATGCACGGCTGTGCTGTTTGCGTTCGCGGTGCAGCTATTCATCGGAGCATACGAAAAGCCCGGAAAAGAGCCCGAGCAGAAAGAACCCAGCATCATGACCGTGTACGTCGATCCTTGGCATGAAAAGATGGCCCGGGTCGCCGAAGCGTACGAGCTGACCGAGAGGCAAACCGAGATTTTCGACGCTCTTTCGCGCGGGCGCAACGCCAAGTACATCATGGGACGCCTGTACCTGTCGGAAGGCACGGTAAAGAAGCAGTGCCATCAGATTTACCGCAAACTCGGGGTACACAACCAGCAAGACCTCATCACCATGGTCTTGAAAACATCGCTCGACGACGAAGCCGACTCCAAGAGCAAACCGGACCTCATGGACCAATGGGCCGAGCAACAACGTCTGGCCGCCGAAAAAGACGCCGGAGGCGAGGAAGCGCTTCGCTCGGTGAAAACGCGCAGCATCGATGCGGCGTCTTGGTAGCAAGCGGCTCCCTCGAGCGCGATAACCAGCCAACAAGGCGGCATACGATCACAAAGCATACTATCTGACCTGCCGATTCTGGCAAGGTAATACTCTCGGTTACCCTGGTTTACCCCTCGTTTGCGCTATAAAACTGGCCAACGGAAAACAGCTGAGGGGGTTTAACCGTGAAAGAATCGTTGGAGTCATACGTCAGGAGCAAGCGCAACGCTGCTGTCTTCGAAGCGCTCGACAGCCTGGCTCAACCGTTCCCGAAACCGGTGAAACTGTTCGTGTACGGACCCAAGCATTCCAGCAAGAGCACGTTCGTGCGCAGCGTCGCAAACAGTGCGCCCGCGCAATCGGAAATGATGCAAGAAACCGTGTTCGCATGCTCGGGCGCCGACATCGCCATAGCGCTTCAGTTCGAGGCCGACGACTCGTTCTTCGAGCGGCTGGGCAACGCCCCCATCGTCATCATCGACGATTTGGTGCCACTGTTATCTCACGAGAAGGGCGCTCAATTACTTGACCTCATGATCGCTCAGCGCAACCTCATCGGCGGCAGTACATTCATAATGTCGGACGTTCCGTTTAGTGAGCTTGCTCTCGGCGAAGCGCTCGACGCCCTGAACGAATTCGACCGCCATGAATTCGCCCCCCTCGACGACGAGGAGCGTGCGGAATTCGTCCGCGTCGCCATGAATCAGTACCAGAACGCTAACAGCCCCATGGTCGACAACGAAGCAGTTCGCCTAATCGTCACCAACATGGGCAACTCCTTCGTCGACATGGAGAACGCAGCACGCTACCTCATGACTGACGAAGACTGTGCCGCTCGGACAAGCATCAGCGGACAAGACGCTCGCGAACTGTTCGAGCTCGAGTAGGCCGGACGGCGGCTGCAGCAGCTACGGGCGGTGCAGCCGCTGCTATTGACGACAGAAAAACCCAAAACGGGTTGACAAACGACACGAGGTGAGAGAGGGATTTATCATGTCGAACGCACCAGAGCTTACAACCGAAACCATTCAGGAATTCATCGACACAGACGACAAGCCGGTTATGATTTGCTTTTATTCCAGCGAAGAAGACGCCCAATGGCAATTCGATGACGTCATCGAAGAACTCGCCGTCATCCAGGACAAGGTGAAAATCGGCAAAATCGACTCCTGGAAACACCCCGAACCTGCAAAATACTTCAACGCCAAGTGGTTCCCGACGAGCATTGTGTTCGTTAACGGCGAAATCAAAGACTACGTTGTCGGCGAAGACTACGCCCCTGGTATCATGCAGCGTCTTTCGCAGTTCTTCCTCGATTAGCCCGCCAACTAATGAGACTGACCTATGTGTTACCCCTGTCTAGGATGTGGTAAATGCGGACAGCCCGTGGTAAAGGCTGGAACCTGCACGTTCTGTGGATACGTTAACCCTCCTAACTCCACCGAATGCGCTAAGTGCGGGTTCCCGTTCCCAAAACCACCCGGTGTTTCTGACGTTTCGTTTCTCGGTTCGAAACAAGTAGTGCACTGGGAATCATCCTAGGCAAGCTCCTCCCCTAAAGCACATTGCTCATGTCTCCTCCTTCTTAGTGCCCCCTCCCTATTTCTCCTCCAAAAATAGGGAGGGGGCACTCCTCTTCACAGAAGGTCCAGCGATTACGCAAGTCTTTCTTATCCTGGATAGGGAGGCCCTCGGCCTGGCCTTGGCGGAGTCTAAGGGGTCGTGGGTTTTCACCATCATGCTCGTGCTCTCTTTCTTGTGCGGCTTGTCGGCTTTGCCATGCTTGACAAGTACCACGATAATGGCAATGACCGGCATCAACGCCAATAGCCCCAATACGGGTGCGAATCGCCATTTCTGCCCAGCGGACAAAAGCAGCCCGAAGACAACCACACCCATGCTGTAGCCCATTCGCCATCGTCGGCCAAAGAGTCGCGAGGCATCTGGCACGTCCCTACGGCATGTCACGGAGACGCGTCAGACGCCTCCCCGTGACATGCGGGCCGCGGGTGGGAGTACAATGGCATCCGTTTCTTGGTGCAAGTGGAACGAGGATGGCATGGAACGTGATATCAAGCTGGTCGCATGCGATGTGGACGGCACGTTGCTGTTCGATTACGCGCCCGCCCTTCCCGCGAGCACGCTCGAGGTCGTGGGGCGGCTGCTCGACCAAGGCATCATGTTCGTGCCGGCAAGCGGGCGCTCCTACGATAGCCTGTGTAAGCTGTTCGGGCCGCTTGCGCCGCGCATGACCTTGGTGGCCAACAACGGCACCATCGCCTACCGTGCGGGCGAGGTGGTGTTCCGCTCGGTCATGGACCGCGCGCTCGGCGACGAGCTCATCGACACGATGCTTGCCAACGACGACTGCGAAGCCCTGGTCACGGGCGCGCGCACGAGTTACATGCAGCCGAAGAACCCCGCCTTCATCCCGTTCATGCGCGAGACCGTGGGCTTCGACATCACCATCGTCGACGACCTGAAGGCAATCGACGAGCCGTACACGAAGATCTCGGCATACTACCCATCGCGCGTCGTGGACGAGGAGTTCTGGTACGCCCGCTTCGGCAGCCGCTGCTCAATTGCCACCGCCGGCTTCGGCTGGCTCGACGCCATGCCGCTGGGAACCAACAAGGCACAGGCGCTCGCCGCTGTGCTCGAGCAGCTCGGCGTTGCGCCCGAACACGCGATGGCCCTGGGCGATGCGCGCAACGACCTGGAGATGCTGCAGCTCGTAGGCCTGCCCATCGCCATGCAAGACGGCGACCCGCGCACCGTCGCAGCTGCCGTCCGCACCACCACGAGCGCCGAGAGCGAGTTGCGCGAACTGCTCGCCTGAACAGATGCCCGCCTGAACAGTGAGTTCGTAACCATGCGCTTCGCGGCACCGAGGCGAATTCGTTAGCTTCGCCCGCTGCTCTTACAATCGGGGAAGCACTCGATCTACTCGTCGGCAAGGCCCGCGGCGTCTCGGTAAAACGACATGGGGAATCCCTTCATCGCACATGTTGGCCCGCGCGCTCGGAAGGAAAGCACGCGGGCCGAAGAAAAGAGGGGGGGCGGGCGGCTAGGGTATGGCTTCTAGCCGCCCAAGGGATGAGGCCACCGGCCGACAGGCCCACGAACAGCATGAACGTGCAAATGTAGAGGCCCCAGGAGTTGGCGTTCGACATGCCGGTCACCGCCAGGCCGTTCATCAGCTGGAAGATCCAGCAGCCGACGCCGACGAGCGCCAGCACGGCGAACACGCCGAGCACCGGTTTGGAGAAAGTCTTGGAGTTCATCTAAAACACCTCCCTTTCTAGCTTACGTAGAAGACCTGAGGGCGCGTGCCCTTGTCTTCGAGCAGGATGCGGACGTTGCCCTCGCGCTTCAGGCGCGAGATTTCGGACGTCGGGTCGTCCAGGTCGCCGAACACGCGGGCGCGCGTCGGGCAGCACGCGACGCACATGGGCTTGTCGCCGTCATCGATGATGGGATTCGAACCCACGACCCCCACGTTGCGAAAAGTTGAAGGGCGGTAAAACGGGGTTTCAGCGCTTTCCCTAGTTTTCCCAACTTGTGTGTGACCTGTGGTTTTTCGGTTCTGGCCTCTCTGCCGAATCAGGGATTCCAGGCCTTCCAACGTCGCGTTGTTGGTCATTTGTTGGTCAAATGTTGGTCAAGAATCGACCTTCGAATGGCTGTGGAAAACTTCGTGGGAGGTGCTGAAATGAGGTACACGAGCCGTGGGCTGCGCAGGCGCCGGGACACCGACAAATGGAAGGTGATCCTCTCCCATAAAGACCCCGTGACGGGCAAAGCCGTGACAACCTACCACACGATAGAAGCGGACAGCCGGCCGTACAACCCAACCAAGCTCGGCAAGGAGTTCTCGGCGTTCTGCAAGATGAACGGGTTCGACTGCACCTTCCACGATCTGCGGCACACATTCGCGACGATGATGATAGGCCAGGGAACCGACATCCGCACCGTCGCCGACTGGCTCGGCCACGAGAAGCCGAGCGTTACGCTCGACATCTATGCCGATGTGGCGCCCGAGGCGAAGCGCGACTCGCTCGTGAAGATGAAAGCGTGCTTCGACTTGGACATGGACGGGATATTCGGCGAGCCAGAGGCCGACCCTTATGCGTTGCCTGCGTCCGGCGTGCGAGGCCTCACGTTTACTGTCGAGCAGCTGGAGCTCATGCTCGCCGAGGCCAGGAGGCGCGAGAAGGTTGCTGCGCGGTTGTAGGCTGTAACAAAGCTGCGGTCCCGATAAGAGTGTGGTATAATTTCGTTAAACGAAATAGGAGTATGCATATAGCAGTGATAGTCGCCGAGCATGCGCTCAAACATGGGCTGACGGAAAGCGAGATTCTTCACGCTTGGGAGAATTACGTGAGAATGCAGCAAAGGCCCGCCCCAGATGAGGAGTACGTCGCTGCAGTAGGTTGCACGAGGTCGGGTGACATGGTTCAAATGGTGGCGGTCATCGTGGAAGAAGGGTACCTCATAATCCACGCCATGACTCCGCCGACGACTAAGGTGCTCAGAGAGCTTGGGATGGCGAGGTGAGCAACATGGCGATAACAGCAAAGGAAATCGAAAAGAAGTACGGCATCAGCGTTTCGAGGCTCGACGAGATCGAAGAGAGGGCCGCCAGGGGGGAGTTGCCCGGCGAGCCTGGTCCGGTGTCGGCAGGCCGTCCCCTCAAGTTTGGCACTGCCCTCAAGATGGTGGGCTACAAGGAGGTTCCCGAAATCGTCGAGGCGATCGACCGCCGCGCCGGATCGCTCGGGATGACGCGCTCGGACTACCTCCGCGACCTCGTGCGCAAGGACCTGGCACGCGCGTAGCGGGCACCGTGGCGCCGGTGGGGCTTGAGGGCCTCCCCAGCATCGTCCAAAGACGGCTGGTGGTAAACCATTGCCTGGTGTGCTCGACTCGCCGATTTCCCTCTAGCGGCCTTGAGAGACGATCTCTCAAGGCGGAGGTCGCCGGTTCGAATCCGGTCGGAGCTACCAGAAACCCCAGGTCAACGGCTTGAAGCTCTGGCCTTTTTCTTTGGAAACAGCCTATTTTGGGCTCCGTTGGCTAAACGTTGGCTAAGGAATCAGGGCGTCGGTGAATGGTTTACGGGCTTTGGCGAGTGGATTCGGGGTTTTAAGAGAATTGGTCGTCTCGTACTTGCTCGGAACCAGCTTCGATGCAGTGACAAATGCGACGTTTGTGATGGATGTGACGAGGTATCGGCACCTCCGCCACGCTTGCAATGCGGTTGCTTCATGACGCCGCCGCGTTGCTCAATCGTTGATGCGATGGGGTGGGTGGCCATAGGGCCGTTTGCTATCATGAAAGCCGACCGTTTCGGACGGGCTCCGATGGCGAATAGGGACCCGTTCTTCTTCATATAGGCAGGTCGATGGGCGAGGTTTCAGACGAGAGGCTTTTCGAGAGGCTGGTCGCGAGCGACCAGGAAGCCTTGCGTCCCCTGATGGAGCGTTACGGCGACGTGCTCACCCTCTACGTTAACGGCTACGTGCACGACATCGACGCCGCTGAAGACCTGATGCTCGAAGCGTTCTCGCGCTTGCTGGTGAAGCGCCCCCGGCTGCGCGAGGGCGGGTTCAAGCCCTACCTGTTCAAGACGGCCCGCAATCTGGCATTGCGGCACCTGCGGCTGCGGGCGAGGTTCATGAGCGTGGAAGACCTGGACGGGGAGCCGGCCGGCGGCGATCGTGTCGAGGACAGCATCCTGCACGACGAGCGGACGCGGGTGCTCTACCGTTGCCTGGCAAAGATTGCGCCCGACTACCGCGAGGCGCTTTACCTGGTCTATATTGAGAACATGAGCTACGACGAGGCGGGCGCTATCATGCGCAAGGCGCGCAAGCAGGTCGACAACCTGGTCCAGCGCGGCAAGAAGGCGATGCGGCCGCTGCTCGCCGAGGAGGGCATATCGCATGAGATCGACCGATGAGCGAATGGATGCCGTGCTCGGGCGCGTCCGGGCGCAAGAAGCAGCCGCCCGCCGCAGGCGGCAGCGCGCGGTGACTCTCGGCGGCGGTGCTCTGAGCGTCGTCGTGGTGGTCGCCGTGGGGTTCGGCATCTCCACGGTCATGGGTGATTCCGCTGGCGCTTCGCCTACGGCGGCACAGCTCGGTCTCATGGGAAGCGTGTTTTCCGGAAGCCCCGCCCTGGGCTACATCTTGGTCGGACTGCTGGGGATTGCGCTCGGCGCCGCTGTGGCCGCCGCGGCGTGCCGGCTGGGGCATGGCAAAGGGGGAATTAGTGTCCTGGCTTCATTCGAAACGGCAAGTTCCTCCGCAAAACCCCAGGTCGCAAAAATCGCTTCGGAAAGTTCGGACGCTAACTCCCGTTCAGCCCCCGACGAAGAGGGGCGTATCCCGTGATCTACAGCTCGTCGGAAGTCATCCAGCTGCTGGTGTTGGGCGCCTGCTTCGCGCTGGCGCTCGTCCGCGCGCTGCGCATCCGCACCGCGGCGTGGACCGAGATCGCGTGCTTCTTCGCGTGCATGTTCCTGGGCAATGTCTACTGGTACGGGTACCTCGCCGTCTTCGGCGATACGCCCGGCGTTTCCTACATCTCCGAGCTGAGCTGGATCGCCGGGGACGTCTTCTTGCTGATGCTGCTGGCCGAATGCGACCAGGTCCGCGGGCTCATCGCGCCCGTTCGCGCCGCTTGGATCCCCGTGGCCGTGTGCGCGGTTTGCTGCGCGTACTACATCTACGCGAATGGCCACCCGCTTTTGAACCTCGCCGACAACGGGCTCGTGGCGGCGTTGGGGTTCTTCGCCGTGCGGGGACTCGCCGCGCGACCCGACGACGGCCCCGGGACGCCGGGAAGGAGCTTCGCGTTCAACCGCTTCCTGCACGGCGCCGTCCTGGCGTTCGTCGTCGTGGAGCAGGTGCTCTGGCTGTCGTCGCTGCTCGACCCGACCGCAGACTTCGCGGTCTACGGCATCGCCAATTACGCGCTGACGCTATCATACGCGGCGATCCTCGCGGCCGCATGGAGGTCCCGCGAGCTGTGATGTACATCGAAAACATATTCGTGCTGATCGCAGCCCCTCTCCTCGCCTGCCTGTTCTGCGTGCGCGGCCACCCGCGCGCCATCGTGACCTCGCTGCTCGTGGGCATGGTCGTCTGCCTGCTGTCCGCGTACGTGAGCTCGTTCATCGCGCAAGCGACCTGCCTCGACTCGGTGCAAGCAGCGGTGCAGGTTGCCCCGATGGTCGAGGAGACGCTGAAGCTGCTGCCGCTGCTGTTCTTCCTGTTGGCGGCCGAGCCCAAAGTCGAAAACGTCGGGTTGGCATTCGTGTTCGTCGCGGTCGGTTTCGCGACGATGGAAAGCGCCTTTTACCTGGCAGACGCCGGCCTAACCGACCCCGCAACGCTCGCCTTGCGGGGACTCAGCACGGCGATGATGCACCTCGTGTGCGGCGTCGTCATGGGCTACGGCCTGACGCGCGCCTGGGAGCATCCGTGGATGCGCGCGGCCGGCACGTTCGGCCTGCTGTGCCTGGTGATGTGCTACCACGGCCTGTTCAACCTGCTCGTGGCAGCCGGCGACCTGGCCGGCATCGCCGCGATCGTCATGCCAGTCGCCTCACTCGCCGTCATCATCCTGGTCCAGCGCCGCAGCTCCTCCAGGACGTAGGCGCGGGCCGAACCGCTTCCCCGAGGGACTTGCGGTCATTTCCAACTTTTTCCGAAAACAGGTGAGGACTTTCGCGCGCTTCCGCATCTAAGGATGCGAGAAGTGCAATTCGGGCGAAAGGAAAGGCCGTGCGCGATGTCGACGAGCGGGTCGCGGCCGTGCAAGGGCGCGTCAGGCGGATGAAGCGCAAGCGCGATCGGGCCACGGTCAGCGCCCTCGGCGCTTGCACGGTGCTCGTCCTCGCGTGCGCGGTGGGTATGCCTCTTGTGGACGGGCGGTTCGACGCCGCATCTGGCGGCGCAACGCTGTTCGGCGCCTCGTCCCTGTTTGGTCCGAGCGTGGGCGGCTACGTGCTCGTGGCCATCGTCACCGCCGTGGTGGTCGCGCTGGTCACCGTGCTGTGCGTCACGCGCCGACGTTCTGGCAGGGAAAAGAGCGACGCCTCCGAAACAATGGCAGATACCATCGGCGCACGTCCCGAGGGCGTAACTATTCGCCCACTTGTCGATGGCGAGAAGCCCTCATGAGAAACGTTGACCTCGAATCGCTGTACCGCGCAAATTTCCAACGGGTGCACAACTATGCGTACTACCGTCTGCTCGACCCAGCGCTCGCCGAGGACATCACCAGCACCGTGTTCATGAAGGCCGTTGCCAACTACAACACGTTCGACGAATCGAAGGCTTCGTTTGCCACGTGGATCATGCGCATCGCTCACAACACGCTCGTCGATTATTACCGTACGCGCAAGGAGACCACGCCGCTCGACGACCTCAGCATGCGCGAACCCTCGTCCGACGACGAGTACCCGGCGCTTAACGGCCATGCCGAGGAAGTCGCGCGCTTGCTCTCGTTCATATCGGAAGAGGACCGCGAACTCGTCTTCCTGAAGTACTACGAGGACAAGCGCAACATCGAGATAGCGCAGATGCTCGACATGAACCCGGCCACCGTCGCCACGCGCCTGCGGCGCGCATTGATGGTAATGCGCTCTCACGCGGAGGAGGATAGCTGATGGCTCGGCAAAAGACATCCCCGCAGCAAGATGAGCAACGGCAGCTGTTCAGGCAAAGCGCCCTCGACCAGGTGTCGGCGGCGACGGGGCTCGACGCCTACGTCAGGGCGGTCCGTCCCAGCACGTGGCTCGTCGCCATCGCTGCAGTTATCGCAATCGCCGCCTTGTTCGTATGGGGCTTCACCGCGAAGGTCGCCACGACCATCAACGACAACGGCGTCGTGAACGACGGCAAGGTGGTCAGCTACCTGACCGAGCAGAACCGCATCGAAGTCAGCGTCGGCGACCGCGCCCTCGTGAACAACAAGGAGGCGACCGTCACCGACGTGTCCGCAACGCCGCTCTCTTCGCGCGATGCGGGCGCCATTGCGCCCGACGACTACACGTTGCAGATGCTGAAACTCGAGGACTGGAATTACCCCGTCTACCTGACCATGGACAACATGCCTGCGGAAGGCACCCTTGTCGACGTGATGATCACGACCGACGAGGTGGCGCCTATCCAGTTCCTCCTCGACTCGGAGCTGGGCAATGGCTCGAGCTAAGGAACCCGTCCGCTCCGTTCCCATGGTCATGCAGATGGAGGCGCTCGAATGCGGCGCAGCCTGTTTGGCCATGATTTTGGCGTACCACGGCAAATGGGTGGGACTCGACCAGGTGCGTCACGATTGCGGCGTCTCGCGTGACGGCTCGCGCGCCATCAACATCCTGAAAGCCGCCAGGGCTTACGGCCTCGTGGCCGACGGGTACAGCCTCGATGCCGAATCGATCAGGGACATGCAGCTGCCCTGCATCATCCACTGGAACTTCAACCACTTCGTCGTGCTGAAGGGCTTCAAGGGCAAGTGGGCCTACATCAACGACCCCGCCAACGGCGCGATGCGCGTGTCGCTCGAAGAGTTCGACCGCTCGTTCACGGGTATCGCGCTGTGCTTCGAGAAGGGCCCCTCGTTCGCTGAGGGCGGCAAGCCGGCGAGCGTCGCCGAGTTCGCGCGCTCGCGCCTGAAGGGGGCGGCGGGCCCCACCTTGGTCATCGCCGTCGCAGCCGTCGTCGGGGCGTTCGCGGGTATCGCCAATGCCACGTTCTCGCGCGTGTTCATGGACCGCATCCTGACGGGCATCGACCAGGACTGGCTTTTGCCGCTCGTCGGGCTGATGGCCGTCGTGGCCATTCTTCAGTGCATCGCCGCAGGCATCAACGCCGTCAGCGCCCTACGCATACGGGCAAGCTTCGCCGTATCCGCCAGCACAGAGTTCGTCTGGCATTTGCTGCGGCTTCCCGTGTCGTTCTACGAGCAGCACAACATCGGCGACTTGCAGCAGCGCCAATCCGAGAACGAGAGTGTCGCCTACACGCTCATCACGCAGCTGGCACCCGTGATGCTCAACGTGGTCCTGCTCGTGGTGTACCTGGTCGTCATGGTGCGCTACAGCCTGATGCTGACGCTGGTCGGGCTGTTCACCGTCGCGGTGAACCTGTTCGTGGTCAACGCCACGGCGCGCGCCCGCGTCAACGTCACGCGTGTGCAGTCGCGCGACAATGGACGCCTGTACTCGTCGACGATCGCGGGCATCGACCAGATCGAGAGCATCAAGGCGTCAGGGGCCGAGGACGGCTACTTCGCGCAATGGAGCGGCTACCAGGCCGCGCTTGCGGCGACACAGGCGCGCCTCGCCCGCATCACGCAGTACCTGGGCGCACTCCCCTCGGCGCTCATGCAGCTGGCGAATGTCGTCGTGCTGACACTGGGCGTGTGGCTCATCATGGAAGGCGAGTTCTCGGTCGGCATGCTGCTAGCGTTCCAGAGCCTGCTCTCGCAGTTCTTCTCGCCGATCAACTCGTTCCTCTCGCTCAACCAGCAGGTGCAGGAGATGCGCACCTCGATGGAGCGCATCGACGACGTCCTGATGAGCGAGCCCGACGTCCCCGATGATGATTTCTTCTGTCATTCTGAGCGAAGCGAAGAATCTCGGGCTTTGCCCGCTGAGCCGCTTCACGGGGATCCTTCGGCTTCGCCTCAGGATGACAACGGCATCAATTATGAGAAGCTCGCGGGCAAGGTGGACGTCGAGGGCTTGACGTTCGGCTATTCGCCGCTCGGTCCTCCGGTGATTTCCGATTTCGACTTGCACGTGGAGCCGGGAGAATGGACCGCGCTCGTCGGCGATTCCGGCTGCGGGAAATCGACCATCGCAAAGCTGGTTGCGGGTTTGTACAAGCCCTGGGAAGGGACGGTGTCCTTCGACGGCATCCCCGCCGGCGAGGTGCCCCGCGCGCAGCTGAAGCATTCGCTTTCGGTCGTCGACCAGGACATCGTGCTGTTCGACGCCACCATCATGGACAACCTGCGCCTGTGGGACGACTCGATTGACGAGGCCGACGTGGTCCGCGGTGCGCAGGATGCGTGCATCCATGACACCGTCATGGCTCGACCCGATGGGTACGGCCAGCTCGTCACATCCGATGGAGCCAACTTCTCGGGCGGCGAGCGCCAGCGCCTCGAAATCGCGCGCGCTTTGGCGCAAAACCCCACGATCCTGATCTTGGACGAGGCCACGAGCGCGCTCGACGCCAAGACCGAGGAAGAGGTCATGCGGGCCATACGCGCCCGCGGCGTCACGTGCATCGTGGTCGCGCACCGCCTGTCGACCATACGCGACTGCAGCCAGATCGTGGTGCTCGACAAGGGACGCGCAGTGGAGCGCGGCAACCATGACGAGCTGCTGGCGCTCGGCGGCCGCTATGCCGAGCTCGTGCACGACGGCGAGATGGGGGGTGCGCGATGAGCGATTTTGCGGCGCAGCTTCCCATGAACGACCTTGACGCGGCCCTGGCTGTCCTGCTCGCCCACTTCAATGCAAAACCATCTGCCCCGCCGCCCCTTGGCGACACAGTTGAGCAGCGGCTCGACAGTATGCTGCACCCTCACGGCATCATGAGGCGCAAGGTGCGCCTGGAAGGCAAATGGTACAAGGACGCGATCGGCGCGATGCTGGGCTACCTGCAGGACGGCACCCCCGTGGCGCTGCTCCCCCGGGGCGCGGCGGGCTACTGCTACGTCGACCCCGCGACCGACAAGCGCGTGCGCATCACAAGTGGCAACGCGGGCGACATCCGACCCGAAGCCCTGTGCCTGTACCAGCCGCTTCCCCTAAAGCCGCTCGGCCTGCACGACTTGGCCCTGTTCGGCCTGCGGTCGCTCGGCAAGGCCGACTATGCGACGGTCGTCATCGTCAGCGTCATTGCGACCGTCATAGGGCTGCTGCCCGCTTGGGCGAACCAGGTCATCTTCGAGCAGGTGGTTCCGTACGGAAAGCCCTCGCTCGTGCTGCCGGTCGCCGCGCTGCTGATCGGCGCCGTGCTCGCGCAAACGGTCATAGGCCTGGCGCGCTCGCTCGTGACGGCGCGCATCGGCACCAAGCTCAACGTGCAAGTGCAGGCAGCCGTGATGGCGCGCCTGCTGCTGTTGCCACCGCGGTTCTTCGCGGAGCACCAGCCCGGCGAGCTGACCAACCGCGCCATGGCGGTCACGCAGCTCGTGCAGCTGTTGATGCAGGTCGTGTTCACCACGGGCCTCTCGTCGGTGCTCTCGCTGGTCTACATCGCGCAGATCGCCAGCTTCGCGCCGCAGCTCACGATTCCCGCGCTCTTCGTCTTGGTTGTGAACGCGGTCGTCACCACCGCGGCGACGCTCGCCAACATGCGTTACGACCAGAGGCAGCTCGAGAACACGGCGGGTCTTTCCGGCACGCTCGTCTCGCTGCTCTCGGGCATAAGCAAGATCAAGTTGGCGGGTGCCGAGCGCCGGGCGTTCACCCGCTGGGCCCAAGATTACGCCCAAGTCGCCAAGACCGTTTACGACCGCCCGCTTTTGCTGAAAGCGTCGAGCGTCATCACGACGGCCACAGGTCTGGCGGGCACCATACTCATCTATTTCCTCGCAAGCGCCACGCAGGTGTCCGTCGCGGACTACATGGCGTTCAACGTCGCGTACGGCATGGTCACGGGCGCCATCATGGCGCTGGCAGGCATCGGCACGCAAATCGCGGCCATCCAGCCGACCATGAAGCTGGTCGAGCCCGTGCTCCAATGCCAGCCCGAAGCGCGCGAGGGCGACCATCCGGTCGAGGGCATAACGGGTGCTATCGACCTCGAAGGCGTCACGTTCCGCTACAGCGAGGACGGCCCCGCCATCGTCGACGACCTGAGCCTCTCGATCCATCCCGGCGACTACGTGGCAATCGTCGGCCGCACGGGTTGCGGCAAGTCCACCCTGGTACGTCTGCTGCTCGGCTTCGAGGAACCCGAAAGCGGCTCCATCCGCTACGACGGGCACGATCTTTCCACGCTCGACAAGCGATCGCTGCGCCGCCATGTCGGCGTCGTGCTGCAGACCGGCAGGTTGGTGTCGGGCAACATCTTCCAGAACATCACGCTTTCCGCACCACACCTGACAATGGACGAAGCGTGGGAGGCGGCCGAAATGGCCGGCATCGCCGACGACATCCGCGCCATGCCCATGGGCATGTTCACACACATCTCCGAGGGCTCTGGCAGCATATCGGGTGGTCAGAGGCAGCGCCTGCTCATTGCCCGCGCTGTCGCCGCCAAACCGAAGCTGCTCATCTTCGACGAGGCCACGAGTGCGCTTGACAACATCACTCAGCGGCAGGTGTCCGACGCCCTGGGCGCGCTGGACTGCACGCGCATCGTGGTGGCGCACAGGCTGTCCACCATCCGCAACTGCAACCGCATCCTGGTGCTGGACGGTGGCTGCATCGTCGAGGATGGCACGTACGACGAACTGGTAGCGCAGGGAGGCGCATTCGCCGAACTCGTCGCGCGCCAGCGGCTGACTTAGTGGTTTTGAAATGGTTTTCCCTCTCGTTCGTATATGGGAGCAACGGATGAAAAACTCTCGGGAAGGAGGCGATCATGAACTTGGAAAGCTACATCAAGGACCTGGACCCCAATCTGCAGGAGAGGGCTCGCGCATGCGGTAGCATCGAGGAACTGGTGGCGCTGGCCAAGGACGCCAAGGCGCCGCTGCCTGACGAGGCGCTGACGTCCATCGCGGGTGGCGAAGACGTCGATGCTTCGAAGTGCTCCCCAAAGAAGAATTGCCCGAAATGCGGAAGCAGCAATACGACTTGCACGAAAGACGAGTGGTACATCTACTACTGGGAATTCCATTGCAACGATTGCGGCCATAATTGGAGTTTGGATTTAGGCGATTAATAAGGACAGTGCCATGAACATCGAAGACTACATCAAGGGTTTGGATCCCGACCTGCAGGAGAAGGCGCGCGCGTGCGGCAGCACGGAAGAGCTGCTGGCGCT
>CAMOLA010000034.1 GCA_946618265.1 uncultured Eggerthellaceae bacterium | reverse complement strand
CCGAAAGGGAGTCTCCCTTTCGGTCCGTGACCGTTGGGGAGACTCCCTTTCGGTCACTGACGCGCCGATAGCCGGCACCGGGCGTCATTCGCCGAGCAGCGCGCGCAAGCGCTCGGGCGCCAGGTAGTGGCGCCGGCCGCAGAAATGGCAGCAGACCTCGGCGGTTTCGCCCGTATCGATCATGTCCCGCAGCTCGTCGGGACCGAGCGCCATGGTGGCGCGTGCGGCGCGCTCTTCGTTGCACCCGCAGTGGAACTCGACGGGCGTAACCTCAAGCTCCTGGTAATCGAGCCCGTCCAGCACGCGCTGCAGCAAATCGGTCGGCGCCGCGCCTTCGCGCATGAGCGCCGTGACAGACGTCAGATGCGCCAGGTTGTCCTCGATGCGCTCGGCCACTTCGTCGATGCAATCGGGCATGAGCTGCACGATGAAGCCGCCCGCGCATTCGACGTTCTCGTCGGGCGCCACGAGCACCCCAAGTCCCACGGACGTTGCGATCTGGTCGCTCACCGCGAAATAGTTCGTCAGGTCATCGGCGATTTCCCCGGTCACGAGCTCGACCCTGCTCGAGTACGGTTCGCTTCCCGGCAGGTCGCGCACGACCGAAAGCGTGCCCGTGCCCACGGCACGGCCCACGTCGAGCTTGCCCTTGTCGTTGAGCGGCAGCCACACATGCGGGTATGCGGGAAAGCCCTTCACCTGCCCCTCGCAGTTCGCAGTGACGGTGAGCGCCTTGACGGGACCATCCCCCTTGACGATGAGCGTGATGAGCTCGTCGGGTTCCTTGAACATCGACCCCATCATGAGCGCGCCCATCATGAGCCGCCCGAGCGCAGCCGTGACCACCGCCGCGGTGCCGTGATTGTCGTGCGCGGCCTGCACGACGCCGCGCGCCGTGATCGCGAACGCGCGCACCATCCCATAGGCCGCGGTCCCACGCACCAGGTAATCACCCGCGCGCACGCGGGCATCTTCGAAATCTATGACGTTCGTTTCCATGGCGGCAATTCTACCATGTGGCAGGGGGCGCCGACTCATCGAGGACGACAAACCACCTGTCCCTCTGCCGTCTCTTACTCCGCGAACTGCGAGTTGTACAGCTCGGCGTAGAAGCCGTTCAAGGCGATGAGCTCGTCATGGGTGCCCTGCTCGACGATGTCGCCCTCGCGGATGACGACGATCAGGTCGGCGTCGCGGATGGTGGACAGGCGATGCGCGATGACGAACGACGTGCGACCGGCCATCAGGTTGTCCATGGCCTCCTGGATGCGGCGCTCGGTGCGCGTGTCGACCGAGCTTGTAGCCTCGTCGAGCACGAGCATGCGGCGGTTGGCCAAAAACGCGCGCGCTATCGTGAGCAGCTGGCGCTGGCCAGCGGAAATGTTGCTCGCATCCTCGTTGATCATGCAGTCGTACCCGCCCGGTAGCGTCTCGATGAAATGATGCGCGAAGGCACGGCGCGCCGCTTCCTCGATTTCCTCGTCGGTGGCGTCGGGTTTGCCGTAGCGTATGTTGTCGCGCACGGTGCCGTGGAACAGCCAGGTGTCTTGCAGCACCATGCCGAACAGCTCGCGCACGTCCTCGCGCGGAATGTCGCGAACGTCCGTGCCGCCGATGCGGATGGCGCCGCCCTGCACGTCGTAAAAGCGCATGAGCAGCTTGACGAGCGTCGTCTTGCCGGCACCGGTCGGGCCCACGAACGCGACCGTCTGGCCTTGTGCGACCTGCGCGCTGAAATCCTTGATGATGGGAACGTCCGGGTCGTAGCCGAACCGCACGTGGTCGAATTCCACATCGCACGAAAGCGCCCGCGTATCGACGTCGGCTTGCTCGACGGCCTCTTCGTCGGCCTCGAGGAACTCGAACACGCGCTCGGCGGCGGCAGCCGTCTGCTGCAGCACGTTGGCCACTTGCGCGAGCTGCGTGATGGGCTGCGTGAAGTTCTTCACGTACTGGATGAACGCCTGGATATCGCCGACCGTGATGACGCCGCCCGCCGCGAACACGCATCCCATGACAGCCACGACGATATAGGCCAGGTTCCCGATGAGGTCCATCGCCGGGCGCATGAGGCCCGACAGGAACTGCGACTTCCACGCGCTCTCGAACAGGCGGGCGTTCGTGTCCTCGAACTCGGCGATGGCCGCCTGCTCACGCCCGTAGGCCTTCACGATGGCATGGCCCGAAAACGTCTCCTCGACCTGGCCGTCGATCGTGCCCAAGTTGGCCTGCTGCGCATAGAAGTGCTTTTGCGAGCGCTTGACGATGACGCGGATGAGGATGAGCGAAGCCGGCACGATGAGCAACGTGACCAGCGTCATGTACACGTTGATGGTCAGCATCATGACGACGACGCCCACGATGGTCACAACCGCGCGCAGCAGCTCCGATATGCCCTGGTTGAGGCTTTGTCCGAGCGTGTCGACGTCGTTGGTGATGCGCGAGAGCGTGTCGCCTGTCGACGTGCGTTCGAAGTAGCCGACCGGCAGACGGTCGATCTTCTCGGAGATCTCGCGGCGGAACTCGTAGCACGTGCGCTGCGATACGTAGGTCAAGATCCAGCCCTGCACGAACTGGCACGCCATCGAGAACAGGTATATGACCAGCGTCGTAAGCAGAATCGCCTGGATGGCCTCGAAGTTGATGCCGCCCGTGCCCTGCACTTTGGCCACAAGCCCGTCGAACAGCTCGGTCGTGGCCTCGGAAAGCACCTTGGGCCCCACGATGCCGAACACCGTGTTGCCCACCGCGAAGACGAACGCCGCCAGCACGGCGAACTTGAACCGCCCGAGGAAGCGGATGAGCTTGCCAACCGTCCCCTTGAAATCCCGGGGCTTCTCGGTGACGATCATGCGGCCCGCCGGACCGCCTGGCCGGTACCCGCGCTTCTTGCGCTGCGCCGTCTTGTCGAGTTCGCGCTGTTGCGCGTCATCGTATTCGCTCATCGCCGCTCACCCCCTTCCGGGAGCTCGCCCAGGCCGTCGCACTCGAGCTCTTCGGGCGAAAGCTGCGAGTTCGCGATCTCGCGGTACTGCGGGCATGTGCGCAGCAGCTGCGCGTGCGTGCCCTGCCCCACCACGCGCCCCTCGTCGAGGACGACGATTTTGTCGGCCTGCATGACGGTGGCGATGCGCTGCGCCACGATGACCTGCGTCTTGCTGGGCAGGCGCTCCGCAAGGGCGCGGCGCAATGCGGCGTCGGTTTTGTAGTCGAGCGCCGAGAAGCTGTCGTCGAAGAGCAACGCACGGGCGTCGGTCGCCAACGCGCGGGCGATGGCGAGCCGCTGGCGCTGCCCGCCGGACACGTTGGTGCCACCCTGCGTGATCTCGGCGTCGATGCCGTCTTCCTTGGCGGCGACGAACTCGCTCGCCTGCGCGATGTCGATGGCCTCGAGCAGCCGCGCCTCGTCGGGCTCGTCTTGCCCATAGCCGACGTTACTCGCGATGGTGCCCGTGAACAGGAACGCCCGTTGCGGCACGTAGCCCAGCTGCGCCCTCAAGTCATGCAACGGCCACGCCCGCACATCGACGCCGTCGACCGAAACCGATCCCTCCGTCACATCGTAAAACCGCTCGATCAGCTTCAAGATGGTAGATTTGCCCGACCCCGTCGACCCGATGATCGCGCACGTCTCGCCCGCTTCCGCCGTGAACGTGACATCACGGAGCACGCATTCGCTCGTGTCGTCGTACGCGAACGACACGTGGTCGAAGCGTATGGTCGCGCCGAGCTCAGCCACACCATCGCCTGCAATGGCCCCGTAGCCTGCGGGGGCGCAGCCCGTTCCGTCACAGCTCTCTTTTGAGCATAAGGCCCCCGTCCCGGGGAGGGGTGACTGCGATTCCGCAGGCACTGTATTCCTTTTTTCATATAGTTTAGCCGAGGACAAGCAGGAACCCCTCCCCGGGACGGGGGCCGCATGCTCACAAGAGAGCGACTGGCCAGGCTTCCATCCGGCATCGACGATCGAGACCTCGGCTTCCAGGACTTCGTCGATGCGCCCCGCCGACACGTCGGCGCGAGGCGCGATGACGGCGAGCATCGACAGCATGACGAAGCCCATCATGATCATCATCGAGTACGTGATGAACGCGATGAGGTCGCCCGTCTGGATGACGCCGGCGTCGATTTCGCCAGCCCCCACCCACACGATGGCGATCGACACGATGTTCATGATGAGGAAGATCGTGGGCATCATGAACGTCATCACGCGGTTGGTGAACAGCTGCGTGCGCATGAGGTCGGTCGAGGCGACGTCGAAGCGCTCCTGCTCGTTTTGCTGTTGGCCGAAGGCGCGCACGACCTGCACGCCCGTCAAGCGCTCGCGCGACACGAGGTTCACGCGGTCCACGAGCTTCTGCATGATCTTGAACTTGGGCATGGCAATCATCACGAGAACACCCACGACCACGATGACAGCCAAGATGGCCACGCCGACGATCCAGCCCATCGAGGCGTTGGTGCGCGCTACCATGATGATGCCGCCGATTCCCAAGATGGGCGCGTAGAGCACCATGCGCATGAGCATGATCGACATCATCTGGATCTGCTGCACGTCGTTGGTCGCGCGCGTGATGAGCGAGGCGGCCGAAAACTTCTGCACCTCGGCGTCGGAGAACGACATGACCTTCGTGTACAGCTTGCTGCGCAGCTCGCGGCCGATCTTGGCGCCCGTGCGCGATGCCACGAGCCCGATGATGACCGACACCAGCGCGCCGAGCGCGACGAACCCCATCATCTTGAGCCCCGTGATCAGCAGGTAGCTCATCTGCATGGCGCCAAGGTCGCGCCCAAGGGCGGCGTATTCGGCGCGAGCAGCGGCGATGCCCGCCTGCTGCACCAGGTCATCTGACATATCGGGCTGCAAAAGACCATGGACGGCCGCAAGCGGCGCCGCTATCTGGGAATCGAGCTCGCCGCGATGCGCGCGCCCGTATTCCGTCAGCTGGTACGCAGTGGCCCCGGCATCGACTTCGTACGAATCGGCAAGCAGCTGCGCGTCGAGCGCGGTTCCCGGTTCCTTGGCGCTTTCCGCACTCGGAGCCTCCACACCCGAAACGCCTTTCGTGCCGGTAGCGTCTTCTGCAACCGCAACCACCTCGGCGCTGGAAGCGCCTTCCACGCCCAAGGAGTTTTTCGCACTCGAAACTTCCTCCGCGGCCGAAGCGCTTTCCGCACTTGAAGCGCTTTCCGCCGCATCAGCCGCCTTGGCCGCGAGCGCGTCGTATGTCTGCGCCGAGAGCTCATCGGGGCTGGCGTGCTCCACGCCCGATTGCTGAATGCCGACGTCGACGATTTGCGAGGTGTAGTTGGGCAACATGAGGTCGCAGAACGCCTGACCGAACAACAGCACGAAGACGAGCAGAATCGCCCCTTTGTGCTTGGCCAGGTATTTGAACAGCCTCATGCCCACCCCTCGATGTACCGAAGGGGCGCCGCCCGCAGTGCGCCCCGCATTTCCATGCTCCGTAACAGTCTACCGTGCCAACTAGCAAGGTTACTTAGCAATTCGATGACAAAAGAAACCGCCATCTTTCGCCCCTCTGCAATCAGCCCATCTCAAACAGATGCCGAAAGGGATACCCCCGCATTTGAGCAGCCCCGTTGACCACTGGCCGAAAGGGAGACTCCCCTTCGGTCGGTCCGCAAAATGAGAAACGGCCCCGAATGCATACCGAGCACTTCCACGAGCGCGAATCCCTGCAACATCGCCCGAACGACCCCTCGACACGCGTCTGCAGTCGCAAATCCCGCGCGGGTGTGGGTGGCACTTAAAAATAGTCATGCTGCGGAAGTGGAAATCTTCCGATGGCGAGCGGCTGCTTGTGCTGTATGATGCAGATGCTTGGTTATTCGCTGCGATCGATGGGGCGGTTGAAGATGATCTCCTACTTCAAATCCGAGAACGGCAGGGTCGCCCGCATCGACGATATGCAGCCCGGCTGCTGGGTCGACGTCTTGGAGCCCACTGCCGCCGAACGAACATGGCTCGTGGAGACGCTCGAGATCGTGCCCGAGTTCGTGCGCTCCGCATTCGACGACGAAGAGACATCGCACGTCGACTTCGACGAGGACACCGGCCAGGTGCTCGTCACGGTCGACTGCCCGTTCGTCGAGGACGAGAGCGAAATGGTCGATTCGTCCATCGTCCAATACGACACGCACCCGCTTTCGTTCGTATTCGTGCCCGAACAAGAGTACTTCGTCACCATCGGCCTGCGCCGCAACGAGACGGTCTACGATTTCGCGCACGGCCGCTACCGCGACGTCTACACCAACCGGCGCACGCGTTTCCTGCTGCAGATGCTGCTGCGCGTGGCACAGCGTTACCTCGTGTGCCTGCGCTCCATCAACCGGCAAATCCGAGAATACGAACGCTCGCTGCGCAAGTCGCTGCGCAATACCGAGCTCATGAAGATGTTGGGCTTGGAAAAATCGCTCGTCTACTTCTCGACGTCGCTCAAAGGGCTCGAGTCCACGGTCACGCGCATCAGGTCGGGCCGCATGCTCGACATCTACGAGGATGACCAGGAGCTGCTCGACGACGTCATGATCGAGGTCCGCCAGGCCATGGAGATGTGCACGATCTACACGAACATCCTGAACGGCATTACCGACACGTTCTCGAGCGTCATCTCGAACAACCTCAACGTCACGATGCGTACCCTGACCATCATCACGCTGGTCATGGCCATCCCCACCATCGTGTTCAGCTTCTACGGCATGAACGTGGAAGAGCTGCCGTTCATCGGCTCGCCTTGGATCGCCGTGAGCATTGCGGCGGTGCTCTGCGTCATCGTGGCGCTCATCCTGCGATCCGGCCGTATCATCAAGTAGCCGGAAATACGGCCGCCCCGCGCCGGCGCCCTTCTAGCGCCACGCCTTTCCACGCCATGACCTTACGAGCCATGGCCCACTCGCGCCGCATCCGGGCGTCTCGCAAACGGAATGCCCTGCAGGCGACAATCGGCAAGGCAACCGCAGAAGCACGCGCGCATTGACTCTCAGCAGCCAAAAAATTGCTGTTCAGACCTCGGTAGCACAGGTCAGCGGCAGGATGCGTAGCCGCTTGCGCAGCTACTAACATCAAATACATTAAATGCGAGCAGCTGTAGGCCCAGCGTCCTGGCGCTGACCTGGGCTGCCGAGGTCTGAACAGCAACCAAAAAAGCCGCCGGTTTGTCCGGCGGCTCGTTTCTCGAGATGCCAGCTGCAACGAAGCGCTTAGTTGTTCACCTCGTGATGAACGACCATGGAGTTGCGGTCGAGCGCCTCGAAGGAATAGCCCTGGCTCTGGAAGTACTTGATGATGGCGGGAAGCGCCGCGAGCGTATCTTCCTTGCCTGCTGCGTCATGGCACAGGAGCACGATGTTCTCCGGGTACTCGTATCCGTCGACGCTCTCGTCGTCAAGGCTCTCGATCTCGCTCTCGTCAATCGAATCGTCGAGGTTCTCGATGTCGGCATCGAGGTCGCTCGACGCAGAGCTTTCGTTGTTGGCGGCATCGGTTGGGTTGTTGAAGCTGCCCGCTGCATTGGGATCGTTCGCGGCCTGGTCGCCGTTGGCGTCGCCAGTGGCGTTCTGATCGCCGCCAGCGTCGCCGGACGCGGCGCCGATCTCGATGAAGTTGCCGTTCTCGTCATAGGTGCCATCGGGCAGAACCTCGGCTAGCATCTGCATGGTGGAATAGGCAGCACCGTCGCCGGTGTCCAGGTTCCAATCCCAGTACTGATAACCGCGCTCGTTCATGCCCTTCGTGAGCTTGCTCATGATGCCCTTCGAGTAATCCTCCGAGATGGTATTGGACGATCCGCCCGGGAAGCGGAAGAAGCAGGGAACGTAGCCGATCTGCTCTTCCACGAGCTTCTCGAGCTTCTCGAGGTCGGCATAGAACGCATCTTCGGACGAGTAGACCTCGGCGTAGTCATGCGAGTAGCTGTGCAGCGCAATCGTGTGGCCGCGCTTGTACGCCTCGTGTATGAGGTAATAATGGTCGGGATCCTGCGCCGTGACGAAGAACGTCGCCTTGACGTTCATCTGGTCGAACAGGTCCAAGAACCGTTGGGTGATATCGGAGGGGCCGTCGTCGATGGTCAGGTAGACGACCTTGCGGCCGTTGTCCTTCGTCGTCCAGGTAGTGCGCGTGGGATCGAGCTTGAAGTCCTCGTCGCGCCAACGCAGGTCCTCCGGGATGTCGGCGTTGACGGAATTGTCCTGCTGGACCTCCTGCGTCTCCTCGACTTGCTGGACTTCCTCGACGTTTCCACCGCCCGCTGCGCAGCGCGAAACGTTCATGCCGATGATGATGAGCAGCACGATGGCCACGACGGCGATGCATGCGGGGAAGAACATGGGATGCTGCAGAACGGCCGTCAGACCGCCCGGGCTCGTCGCATCCGATGACCAGATGGGAGACGACGGTTGCCGCGAGAGCCGATGGCGCTCGGCATCGCGCGGAGCGGTCGTGCGCGTCGGTCCTATCGTGGTACGGGCCCCCGAACGCGTGCTGGTGCGCGATCGCGAGCTCGCACGGGAAGCATCGGAACGCGAACTTGACCGCGAGCTCGATCGATCCTGGGCTGACCGCTGCGAGCGCTGCGACGAGCGCTGCCGCGTTGAAGCGCGGTCGCTATCCGATTGGGGCTGGTAGTCCCGGCTCGAAACGGTCACTCGCCTGCCCGAGCTTGCGCGCGAAGCGGCCCTGTCTTGATAACCGGATTCCGAGCTGCGCATCGACCTGCGATTCGAGCTGGACGAATCAGCCCGGCTCGAGCGCGACGTCTCCCTCGATGTCGAGCGCCGTCCATCCGCATAATTCGATCGACTATACGACGCGCGAACATCGCCGCGCGCGCGGTCCGAGTATCTCCGTGGGTTCTCTTCCGACATTACCTATGCTTTCCCTACAACGCTTTCATTCCCCTCAGCCATAATAGTATACTTCAGATATGTTTTCCCAGTTAATTCGCAATGTTCGCATACGTTGACCACTTGCGTTGGCCGCTCGCGCGATTCCGCATGCCGATTCCGGCGCATTGTCGAACCCAACTACTGGCGGGCGCCTTGCTCCACGTCAAGAGCAAGGCGCCCAACCGCCCGCTCCCCGCCGAACGCAACGGAACGGACAGCCAGCAGCAAATCCTGACGCAACCTGCGGAGACGTGAGCAGGAGCCCATGTCTCGTGCAGCATCGCCCTACGCTGCGGCGACGACGTCGAGCAGCACGCGGCACGCCCGCGCATAGGCGCTCTGATCGCCCCCTTCCTCGTAGAGCACCCCGCCGGCCACGAGGTCGTCCCCCTCGATCACCCATTCCAAATCGGCCATGCAATTCAAGAACCAGGTCTCGTACTTCGAATCGAAGCTGCAAATGCGCAGCTCGTACCTTCCATCCGTCCGCTTGCGACCCTGGCGTTCGAACGAAACGGGAATGAGCGCCCCGATGAGTATGCGATCGGCCCGATGCTCCGACGAGTCGACAAACGCGTACTTGCTGCGTTTCGCACCGCACGTAGGCATCTTCGCGAAATTGCGCGTGCTATCAACCTGTGCCATAGTTGTGCTCCTTTTCTCTCTTCTTTCGCCGGCACAACTAGTATGGAACAAATGTCCGTCTTTCAGTGTCCCCCGAAACGGACACGTTAACCCACTTGCACTTCTCGCTCGCCTGCAACAGCCGACCAGGTCGGCTGTTGCAGGCGGTGACCAAAGGGGAGACTCCCTTTCGGTCAGTCTGTGAATGCGGTCGCTATTCAAACTTCAGCAGACCGACCCCGCACGGCAGGAGTTAGACGTACAATGGCACTGCCAGCAACCGGCACCGCGCCACGAGGAGAAACCATGCCATCGAACCTGGGAACCACCCTGCTCATCGCCAATCCTGCCGCGCAACGCGGCAACGGAGCGCAGGCGGCAATGATCGCGCAGGATCTAATCGAAGGCTGGATCGGCGCGGATGCGCTCACGGTCTCCCTCACCGAACATCCCAAGCATGCAATCGAAATAGCCGCGCAGGCGAGCCGCTTCGACACCGTGATCGCCCTGGGTGGCGACGGCATCGTGCATGAGACCGTGAACGGCCTCATGCGCATCCCGCACGACGATCGGCCCCGCTTCGGATTGATTCCCGTCGGTTCGGGAAACGACTACGCGCGCACGCTCGGCATGTCCGAGGTCGTGCCCGACGCCATCGTGCAGCTCCTCGATGCGCGCGAGAAGCACGTCGACGTCGGTTGCTGCAACGGCGAGTTCTTCGCCGAAACGCTCTCGTTCGGCCTCGATGCCGCCATCGCGCTCGACACGGTCGAACGACGCAAGCGCACCGGCGAGCAAGGCACCATTCTGTACCTGAAAAGCGGAATCGACCAGCTTCTTCACCATCTAGGCGCCTATGATTTCACGGCCGTCCTGCATGGGCCGGGCGACGATGCGCCCGAACGCACGCTGCGCGGCTCCGTGCACATGCTCGCCGTTCAAGTGGGCCCGACCTACGGCGGCGGCTTCCGCATCTGCCCCGAAGCCGACCCCGCCGACGGACTGCTCGACATCTGCTTTGCCGACGCGCCCATGAGCATCCCCGAAGCCACGTTCAAGTTCCTGAGCGCGAAGAACGCCCACCATGTGAAGTTCAAGAACATACACTTCGAACGCGCCGCGCGCATCGACCTATCGTTCGCCAAGTGCCCGCCCTGCCAAATCGACGGCGAGGCCCACATCGCCGACTCCTACCGCATCACCCTGGAACCTCGCGCCCTCCGAGCGCTGATGGCGTAATGACAGAAAAGGGAGTCTCCCCAACGGTCGCAGACCGAAAGGGAGACTCCCTTTCGGTCGCAGAATGTTTCAACCAAGGCAGCGCAGGGCCTCGGCGGGGGACGCCCCCTGCGGGGCTCTCGAGAGCGCCGCCGGAGAACCGCGCCCACAAGAGCGCGGCTATGCGGGTGAGGCGAGGGAGAGATGCTGTGGGAGGGCCACTCGCGCGCCTCCATCAAGCCGCGTTCCTAGCGCGGTTCGCAGGCGGGAAAAGCGAGCCGGGCCCCGCAGGGGGCGTCCCCCGCCGAGGCCCGGACAGCAAGGTAAAAGGCAAAAGCCCAAATAAAGCGCGCATGCAGACGCAACCACCAATGCACGCAACACTTCGGGCGGCAAGAAAAACCGAAGCGACCATACCAAATATCAACGTTTCACAACTCGCTTCCGACAGCCGTGAAGCGCTTCCCCTGGAGGCCTGCTTCAGGCGCTACGAGTTCGTTGCCGCCACCTCGGCCAAGAGCCGGTCATAGGTGCCCGGATACTCCTCGAGGCCCAGCCCGTCTTTCAGGATGGATTGCATCTCAGCGCGCAGCGCCTTGATATCCTCCTTCAGCTTGGCCTTGTCGACCTCGCTCGAGGAGTCGATCGCCTCTTCGAGATCCTTGATGTCGTCCTCGATCTCGGCGAGCCGCGTCGCTATCAGCCGCTTCTCGTATTGCTGCTTGACGAGGGCGGGATTTTCCTTGTTTTCGGGCAAGTTGGCCTCATCGACACCCGGCGGGTTGATGAGGTACAGCGACCAGATGATGGCGCCGAACACGGCCACGACCACGAACACGATGTTCATGATGTCGCGGGGCACGCGCGCGATCCAGCGCTCCATCAGCGGATAGACCCACCACGTGATGATGGACGCCACCACGCCGAAGGCCATCGTGTTCTGCAGGCACACCTGGCCCATGAAGTTGCAGAAATTCTCGCGGTAGTCCCACAGCTGCAGGTCGGCGTTGACGATCATGCCCATGCCGAACTCGATGATGGTGCACAGCAGCGCGCCGGACAGGAAGCTGATGACGCACACGAGCGCACGCGGCTTGACCTTTTTCTTCAGCCACAGGTAGAACGGGTACAGCACGAGCGCGATGACGACGACGGCCGCGCCCTCCATGGGGAACGGATAGAGCCAGTCGCGCCAGAGCATCGTATTGGTCGGGTCGTATTCGCCCTGCACGAGCCCCAGGATGATGAACTGGCACATGCCCATTTCCATCCAATGGCCGAGAATCGAGAACAGGATGAAGTACATGATGAGGTTGCGATAGAACGGCCACCCATGCCGATCGATGTGGAAATCGTCCTTCTCGTAATCGCCCCCGTGCTTGGAGAAGTCGTTGACCAGCGTGCCCTTCACGCGCTTCGACAACGCGAAGTAGAAGATGAGGAACAGGTAGAACAGGCCGTTGAACGACAACGCGAACGGGTTGAAATGCCCCGTGATCACGTCGTAAGCGGCAGGAACCACGAGCCCGACGGCGGCCATGCCGATGACGAAGGGCCGCGCGATCTTGTACCGGTTGATGAACATCCAGAAGGCCACGCCCTCCAAGATGACCATGACCCAGTCCATCATCGACGAGACATCGTACTTCATGGCGTCGCGCGACGTCAGCATGAGCCATACGAGCACGATCGCGATGTGGATGGCGAACATCACCTGCACCGCGCGCATGAAGCCCATCTTGTTCGGCGCGCTGAACTTGATGGCATCGTAAGCCTGCTTGGCCGATTTCGAGGCGGCCTTGTGGTCGGCGTTGGCCTTCTTGCGCGCAGCGCGTTCCTTCTTGCGAGCGGCCTTGGCCCTCTCGCGGTCGCCGCTCTTCTCGGCAATGACGCTGATGCGCATGGCCTCGTCGGCCTCTTCGTCGGCCTCCATGGCGATGCCCGCCATCGCGACGGCCTCGGCCGCATCGAGCTGGGCCATCTGCGTTATCTTGGAACGCTCCACCTTGCCGGTCTTGTACGCGCGGTCTATTGCCGCTTCGGCGTGCTCGAGCTTTTTCAGGCGCTGCTCGAGATCGTCGACCTCCAGCTCGGGGTTCTTCTGGGGTTCCGCCATTGCCTACCTCCGCAGTGTATGTAGCGTGCGCGCTTCAAGCACCAAAAGGTGAGCCAGCAGACACCGGCTCACCCCGTTTGAGAATCTAGAAAAAGCGTCTTATTCGAACGTCAGAATCTTGTCGAATCCAGTCATCTCGAAGACGTCCATCACGTCGGAAATGACGCCGCGGAACACGAGCTTGCCGCCGACTGCCGCGCGCTTCTGCATGGCCACGATCACGCGCAGGCCGGCCGATGACACGAACTCGCACTTCGACATGTCCACGACAATGTCGGTCACGCCCTTGCTTGCCAGGTCAGAGGCAAACTCGTCGAGCTGAGGCGACGTGTTCGTATCCAGACGGCCATCCAGTGCGAAGACGAACGGCGTCCCCTCTTGCTGAACCAGAATCTCCATTGTCAGTATCCTTTCTAGAAAGTCACATTCGTATAATATCGCTATTTCCCGCGCTTCGCCGTTACCACTTCTTTTCAATCGTAACAATATTGCTATCGTTCACACGCTCGTAGCGCATGTCGTCGACGCTGCGCTTTGCCATGAGAATGCCCAATCCGCCGATGGGCACGTCCATGATGTCGTCGGGAGTGACCGCATCGGGTTTCGCCAAGGGGTTGTACGGAACGCCGTCGTCGGCTATGTCGATGCGCACCGACGGGGGCTCGGCGCTGTACGTGTAGCTCACGCGCACCATCCCCGGCTGCTCGGACGTCGCCTCGGGATATGCGTAATGGCACACGTTGACGAACAGCTCCTCGACCGCGATGTCGATCTGCTTCTGGGCGCGCACCGGGCACAAGCGCCGGTCGAGCTCGGTGTGGATGAACTCGTTGACGTGCGGCAGCTCCGAATCGTCGGCGGGCACCACGAGCGTCGCCGTGATCTCGGGCGGCACGCCGACCTCGAGCGCCAACACGGTGATGTCGTCGGACTGCTCGGCCCCGTGCGCATAGCGCGCCACGTCGCGGCGCACGGACTCGACGAGCTGGCGCGGATGCATCGAAAAGCCGGCCGTGGCCACGTGGTCGAGCCGGTCCTCACCGTACAGCGCGTCGTTGACGTCCATGGCCTCGGTGACGCCGTCGGTGTAGACGAGGAACTGGTCGCCGATTTGGCAATCGACGGAATGCGCGGTATAGGGCAGCCCGTCGAACAGCCCGAGCGGCAACCCCGACTTCTCGGTCAACCAGCGCCAGGAGCCGTCCTGCCACAGCAGCGGCGGATTGTGGCCCGCATTCACGAAGTCGACGTGGCCCGTGCCGTAATCGAGCACGCCCACCCATGCCGTCACGAACATGCCCGCGTCGTTGCCGTCGCACAGCTGCCGGTTGACGTTCTCGATCGCCTCGCCGACCTCCATGCCGCTGGCAAGGTAGTCGCGAATCTGCGCCTTCGCCTTCATCATGAACAGCGCCGCCGGCACCCCCTTGCCCGACACGTCGGCGACCACGAACCCCAGCTTGCCGGAATCGGCATCCGTCTCGTCCCCGATCAGGAAGAAATCGTAGAAATCGCCCCCGACCTCGCGGGCGGCATGCATGATGGCGTAAACGTCGAATCGCCTGATATCGGGATACGGCGGGAACGTGCGCGGGAGCGCCGCTTCCTGGATCGCCTTGGCCGTGGCCAGCTCGGCGTCCATGCGCGAGGCGGCTTCCTCGATCAGCCCCTTCAGGGTGCCGACCGTCTCGTTTATGCCGTCGGACAGCGACTTGAACTCGACCGTGTTGCTGACCTCGACGCGCGCATCGAGGTCGCCCTCCGTGACGCGCGCGAGAACCCCGTTCGTCTCGGTTATGCGGCGAACGATCATGCGATCGAGCAGCAGCGCCATCATCAAGGACACGACCAGCAGCAGGACGAACGACGATATCGTCGTCCACATCATCACGTCCGAGCGCTCCGCGAACACCTTCTCCGCCGGGAGCATCATGCATACCCGATAATAATCGACGTCCCGTGCAAGTAAATACATGATGTTCGTGCGGATGGGATCGCCCGACCGAATCGTCGAATCGATGAGCGCGCTCTGCACGTCGTCGTCGATGACGCGGTACACCGTACCCGTTTCCGCGCTCTGGCTCATTGCCTCGAGGACATCGTCGTCTAGGAAATCGCTAATTTTCTGGCCCACGACGAAACGTTCGTCGTCGCTTAGCATGATATCCAACTCGCCATCGCCCACCTCGTCGGGCAGCTCCATCTCGTCCCCTTCACCGGATATGCTCGGCATCAGGACGAAAAGGCTTCCATCCTCTTCCACCGAATACCCCTGCAAGAGGGAGTCGACCGACACGGAATTGATAAGCTGCTCGAGATCGTCGAATTCAAGCTTCATGATGTCGATCCCGTTGTTCTCCATGAATTTTTCCAGGGTTTCCGCCCGCTTGTTGGAATCCGCGAGCTGATTGCAGAGGTAATTCACCTCGCCGTTCATCAACGATTCCGCATCGTGTTGCTCCTCGTTCGTGATCGCGACGAAGCTCACGCCGGACGTGACCATGAAGGCGATGGCCACGACGACGAACAGCCATATGTTGAACACCGCGCGAATGTGCGGAATGCGCCGGCTGCGCAACCTCCACCGCGCGACGAGATCGGCAATGCAGCACAGGAAGGCCATGAGCACCGCGTCGAACAGTATCTGCAGGCCCACGTCGCCCAGACGCATGACCATCCTGCCCGCGTTGTTGTTGACGACGACCCTCATCTGGTCTTCGGTCAAGTCTTCAACGCCACTGTTGGCCAAATCGGTTATGAGCTGGATGAGCACGCAGAACGCGAAGCCTTGACTGAATATGATCGATGCGATGACGCATACGATGGTTACGTAGATGACCCGCTTGACCGGAGGCGGGTCGTTTCGCAGGGCGAACGCGAACATCATGCCCAGCATGAGTCCGATCACGGTGAGCAAGCCCATGGAGCTGACCGGCGTGACGAACGCCATCTCGTAGTAATCGAGGGGAAGCGTGGACGCATGCGCATACAACAGCGCGCCCGCGACGAACCCCACCACGGTGCCGTACAGCGTGCCCAGAAGCAGCGCGGCCAGCGCGACGGGGAGCAGCAGCACGACGGCGTAAGCGGCATGCTCGCCCGGCAATTCGATGCCCGCGAAACCGAGCTGCGTGAACGAGAGGGCAGCGCTCCCGACCACGAGCATGATGACGATCGTCAGCCGCGCCACGACCGGGGCTTTGGCAAGCACGCCCCGCCAGCGTATGATGGGCGCCCTCTTCGCCTTCGGCTTTGCTTGCTTGTCAGCTGCTTCGATTGCCGCCATCGCAGGCTCCTTTTCGATGCCACACGTCTTGTGTTCCATGGAAAGTATATTTTATCGCCGTCGAAAACGCGGCGCCTTTATAATTGGCACACCAACCGTTGCCGCCCGTTCCCGGATAGAGCGAAAAGCGGCAGCCCGCGCGACCTGCCGCCTGCAACAGCCGACCTGGTCGGCTGTTGCACGAACGGCAACCACCGACCTGACGAGAAAGAACCGCCATGCCCGACAAAACCTCCCTGCCCGACTTCTTCGAGCCGATGCTCGCCGAACAGTACGCCGAAAGCGACGTGCAGCGCATCCTCGCAGGCTGCGCGGCCGAACGCGCCGTCACGCTGCGCGCCAACACGCTGCTGGCGAGCCAGGACGAGGTCGCGGGCGCGCTCGACGCCGCCGGCATCGCCCACAGGCCGGTCCCTTGGTACGGTGACGCCTTCATCATCGACGGCGCGCGCGAACGGGCCCTGTGGGACCTTCCCATCTACGCCGAAGGCAAGGTGTACCTGCAAAGCCTCTCGTCCATGATCCCCGCCCTCGTGCTGGATGCGCGACCCGGCGAGGACGTTTGCGACATGTGCGCAGCGCCCGGCGGCAAGACGACCCAGATCGCCGCGCTCGCGGGAGGACGCACCTTCATAACCGCCTGCGAGATGCACGCTCCGCGCGCTGACAAGCTCGAGCACAACCTGCGCAAGCTCGGAGCGGCCAACACGACCGTCATGCGCACCGACGCGCGGCGGCTCGACGAGTTCTTCCGCTTCGACCGCATCCTGGTCGATGCGCCGTGCTCGGGCTCGGGCACGCTACGCGCCGGCGACCCGGGCGTTGCGCGCCGGTTCACGCCCAAGCTCGTCGAGAAGTCGTGCAAATCGCAACGGGCGCTCCTGACCAAGGCGCTCAGCCTGGTCAAGCCCGGCGGCACCGTGGTGTATTCCACGTGCTCGGTGCTGGCCTGCGAGAACGAGGACATCGTGGAGGCATGCCTGCGCGCATCCCGACGCGCGGGAAGCTTCGAGATCGAGCCCGTCGAGCTGGCCGGCCTCGAGGAGGCGCCCCTGCTGCCGTCGCGCCTCGAAGGCGCCTTGTGCCTGTGCCCCGACGACCTGTACGAGGGCTTCTTCGTCGCCGCGATCAAGCGCACGGCATAAACGTGTCAAAAGGGTCAGACCCCTTTGACACATGAGGTTTGCCGAAACCCAGTTCTCGCGTCTTTTCGATTCACGTGTTTTTGGCTTGCGAGGAATTGCATGTGAGTTCATCGTGATTACAATAAAGCGAACCGAATGAGAACTACGATGCATCCCCTTATGACGTAGCCGCATCGAACCACAAGGAAACGCAGCATGGAACGTCAATCCACCAGCGAAGCGAGCAGCTTCGATGAAACCGAAAACCCCGATGCCCGCACGGAAGGGCGCGCAAGGCAAGCGTCTTCCGGCAGGCACGCGCGCCAAACCGTATCGGGACGCAATGCCCAGGGGTATGCGGGCCGCACGCGCCCGAGCGTGAAGTCGCGCCGCACGCATGGATCCGCCACGCATGCGGCGTCGCGCCGAGCTGCTTCCAGCCACGCGCGAACGGGATCCTCGTCTCGCCAACCCAGCCGCACCGCGAGCCGCAACGTCGATCGCGCCGCCGCGCGCGCGGCCAGCCGCTCAGCCGCAAACGACGCCGGCACGGCAACGCCCCTTCGGCCCCACGCCACAGACGACTCCCCCACACAGCAAACCGCGGAAGGCGCGTCCAAACGCCTGCCCATCGTCGCCATCGCGCTCGTCGTGGTGCTCGCTGCCGCCATCGCGCTCGCCGTTTACGCCCTAGGGCAGAACAGCTCCACGCAAACCGCCTCGTCGGCAGGCGCCGAGCCCGCCGAAGTCTCCGGTTCCACCGAAACGCAGGAAGCCAAGCTCGAACCCGACACGGCCGCGCTCAAGAAGCTGCTCGGCAAGGAAACGGCCAACAAGCTGATCAAGCAAGCAAAGGAAAACCAGGACGCCGCCTGGATCGCCGCCAACGTGAAGGCGTTCGCCGGCGACGGGAAGGAAGTCCAGACCAAGATCTTGAAGCTCGCCGCCGAAGAGCCCAAGGCGCTGCCCTACGTGCGCCAGTTCGCGGAGACGTACCCCGAAAAGAAAGCCGATATGAAGTGCGACGCCATCGTGCCCGATGCGGACTTCAAGAAGGAATTCCAGACGAAGGTACCGCACCTCTTCCAGTGGGATAACCGCTGGGGACAGACGGTGTACAGCTCCACGACGTTCGGTCTCACCGGATGCGGTCCGACCAGCATGGCCATGGTCTATCAGGCCATCACGGGCAAGAACGACCTGTCGCCCTACGACATGGGCCAGCTCGCCCAAGAAGGCGGCTACATGGCCGAGTTCAACGGCACGGGCAGCGGATTCTTCTACTACGTTGCCGCCCAGAACAACTTCAGCTGCACGGACCTGCCCATCAGCGGCGAGAACATCACCGAGGCGCTGCGTTCCGGCAAGATCATCATCGCCAACCTCGCGGAGGGCTACTTCACTGACAACGGCCATTTCTTCGTGCTGACGGGTCTCGCCGACGACGGCAAGGTCATCATCAACGACCCGTACTCCTACGAGCGCTCGGTCACCACCTGGGACGCCGACTTCATCGCCAACGAGTCGATGGCGCTGTTCTGCTTCTCGAACGACCCCTACCCCTGGGACGGCAACGCCTGGGACGCCAACGCCGGCTACCAAGACTACATCGGCTAATGTGTTGAACAGGGGACGTGTTCCTGTTCAACTGGATCTTGAACAGGAACACGTCCCCTGTTCACGCAGAAGAGCCGCCCTCATAACGAAAGTGGCGTATCGCGCGCTCTCGCGCGCATCGTAACACCCGCCTTTTTGTTCAGGTAATCAGCCGAACGGAACGGGAAGTTGGTTCTGCAAAGCTTCCTTTTTCCGTAAAGCGCCCATAGTGGACGCTGCCTTTCTCTCGAATCGTTTACTTCTGCAAAATCGATTCCAAGCAATGGCCGCCTCCGTCTCAAAGCGACCCGTGATACCAACGTTCGGCACGCGAACCAAATGATTCGTGCATTTCCCACGGTTTTTGCCATATGCGATTTCTCATGGCAGGAAATGGGACAAATGTACGACGAGCTGGCAGAATAGAAGCGAAATGCACGAAAACCCCGCCCTTTCGGACCGGAAATCGTACATTTTGCCACATTCCTACCATGAGAAATCGCATATGGCAAAAACCGTGGGAAATGTACGACTGCAAGACGGAACCTGGTACGCCCCCCGTTCGCGCCAACTCCTAGCAGGAACCCGACGGAGCGTCGGGCCCGAAGCATTCACCTGGCGGGGACATCGTCCACCTGGCAGGGGCATCGTCCACCTGGCGGGGACATCGTCCACCTGGCAGGGGCATCGTCCATCTGGCAGGGAACCCGTCAAAGCGTCAGATGACTGACTCGAAAAGCGCACCTCCTGCCCGTCACCAGCGTGCGCGATCGCATTCATCTGACAGGGACACCGTCGAAACGTCAGGCGGGCGATTTGGAAGGCGTGTCCTCCCGGCTCACCTTCCACGCATCCGGCGTATAACGAAGGCGCCACGGGCTCGGCAGCATACCGGCCCGCGGCGCCTTTCAGAAGCTATCCTTCAATCGGCAGCTCGCGACAGTTCGCTATTCGTCGTCAAAGTTCACCGACACGGTGTCGCCCGATTCCACCATGGTGCCGGCATCAGGCGTCTGATCGACGATGGTGCCTTCACCGCCACCGTCAAGGCTCACGCCTGCTGCATCTGCGGCGTTTTCGGCTTCTTCGGCATCCATGCCGACAAAGTTGGGCACCTGCACCATGCCGTCGGCGTCGACGTCGGCATCGGCTTTCTCTTCATAGTCATCATCGTCGTCCACAATATCGGTCTTGATCGAGACGGTCGAATCGGGCTCGACCAGCGTGCCCGGCGCGGGCGTCTGCTCGACGACGACTCCGACGTTATCGCCATCAAGGCTCAGGCCCAGATTGTCGGTCGCATTCTCGGCTGCAGCAACCGACATGCCGATCAGGTTGGGGACCTCGACCGGATCTTCCGCCTCGGAAAGCGTCAACGTGACGACCGTGCCCGCATCGACCGTCGTGCCAGCATCAAAGTCCTGGTCGGTCACGACCCCGGACGGGTCGCCGGTGTAGCGCGCCACGAGACCCGCGGAATCCATGGCCGCTTCGGCCTCGGACCAGCTGTACGTGATGACATCGGGAACCGTGACCTGCTCGGCCGGCTTCGGCCCCAGCGAAAGGGTGATGGTCACCGTCGTGCCAACCTGCACTTCGGTGCCCGCATTGTAGGACTGCGTGATGACGAGACCGGCATCGACGGAGTCGCTGTAGACCGACGTGGTATCGAAGCTCAGCTTGGCGTCCTCGATGACGCTCTCGGCCTTGCCCTCGTCCATGCCCACGACGTTGGGCACCGTGACCTTCGCAGGCGCGAGGGCGATCTTGAAGGTGACTTTCGTGCCTTCGTTCACCTTCTTGCCGGCCTTGACCGACTGCTTGAAGGCCTTGCCGGGATCAACCTCGGTCGTCTCTTCGGAGCCCTTGCAGATGCCGATGAGGCCCGCCTTGGCCAGCGCCTTCTCGGCCTTCTTCTGGTTGAGGCCGAACACGTCCGGCACGGCCACCTTCTTAGGGGTCGCCCTACCCGACGAGACCACGAGCGCTACCAAGCGATCCTTGGCGCCCGTCGCGAGCGCCTCGGGGTTTTGCGACACGACGTTGCCAGCCGGCACCGTGTCGGACGCCTCGTACTTGACCTCGCCCAGCTTGAAGCCGGAAGCGACGAGCGACTTCTCCGCGTCGGGCAGCGTGAGCGAGACGACGTTGGGGACGAGCGACATCGGCACGTCGGATGCGCTGGAGAGGTCCTCCTTGGCGGACGACGCCGACTGCTGCGGCGCGGCGCAAGCGGCCAGCGCCACCAGGGCGACGACGAGCAAGCTCACGCATGCGAGGACGCCTGCCCTCTTTTTCGTGGGATTGGTACTCATTGTTCCTCCTGTTCTTCGTTTTTGCTTCATTTAAGAGAACGGTTACAGTGTAGCGCTTTCGGATGGAGAAAACACGCTACATCGGCACGAACGTCCCAATCAGAACATGGCGCCCAACTCACGCCGAAATCCCTCGCCGCGAGCGAGATGCCGGGATTCCGCAACTCGAAACGGCCCGTTACTACCTATAGGGGGAGACCCCCCAAATTGTCGGCGGCCGCTCGCGAGGCCTTCTTCATGCGGCGAATCAGCTAGCTTGTCGATTAATGCTACAATTCCTCGCTGCGAGCAAGACGCCGGAAGGATCAGAGTGCCCAAGCAATACCTGTGCATAGACCTGAAATCGTTCTACGCCTCGGTCGAATGCGTCGAACGCGGCCTCGATCCGATGACGACCGACCTGGTTGTGGCGGATCCCGAGCGCACCGAGAAAACGATTTGCCTGGCCGTGTCGCCTTCGCTCAAGGCGCGCGGCGTGTCGGGGCGCGCCCGCGTGTTCGAGATTCCCAAGAGCTTCTCCTACATCATGGCCCCGCCGCGCATGGCCAAATACGTCGAGTATTCGGCCGAAATCTATGCCATTTACCTGCGGTATTTCTCGAAAGACGATATCCACGTCTATTCGATCGACGAGGCGTTCATGGACGTGACGGGTTACCTGCCGCTCTACGGTTGCACGGCCCGCGAGCTGGGCGAGCGCATCCGCGGCGAGATCCTGCGCGAAGTGGGCATACCGGCCACCTGCGGCATCGGGCCCAACCTCTACCTTGCCAAGCTCGCGCTCGACATCACGGCCAAGCACAGCCCCGACTTCTTCGGCGAGCTCGACGCCGAGTCGTTCAAGGCGACGCTGTGGGACCACCAGCCGCTCACGGACTTCTGGCGCATCGGCCGCGGCACCGAGCGCCGCCTTCACGAGCTGGGCATCCGCACGATGGGAGAGCTCGCCCTCTACCCCGACCTCGACAAGCTCTACGATGTGTTCGGCATCGATGCCGAAATACTCATCGACCACGCATGGGGCTACGAGCCGGTGACCATCGCCGACATCAAGGCGTACAAGCCGCAAAGCCATTCCATCACGAACGCGCAAGTGCTCGGTTGCCCCTACAGCTTCGACGACGCGCTCATCGTCGTGAAGGAGATGGCCGATGCGTCGTGCCTCGACATGGTGGGCAAGGGCGTCGTCGCCGATTCGGTGACGCTGGCCGTGCGCTACGATCGGCACGAGGCGCGCGACCTTGACGTCGAGCGGGACGCAGGCGCGCGGCACGGGAGTCCCGCTTCGCCTTACGGAAACGCTGCGGATGTGCGACGTCACGACGCCGGCGCGCAGGCGGGGGCGCAATCCGCGTCGGGAGCCCCGCGAAGCCGCGCCGCCAAGCCCTATGACCCCGCCGACCCGCGCAATTACGCCACGGATGCACGCGGCACCACGCGGTTCCCCTTCTCGACGAATTCGCGTGACATCATCTTGCCGCACATCGTGGAGCTGTACCGCGAGATCGCCGATCCGCACCGCAAGGTGCACAACCTGATGCTCAACTTCAACGGCGTCGTCGACGAAGGATCGCAGGTCCAGCTTTCGCTGTTCGACGATGCGGGACAGGCGGCCGAGGAGCGCGCACGGCAAGAAGCCATCTTGGACGTCAAGCGCAAGTTCGGGAAGAACGCGCTGCTGAAAGGCATCGATTTCATGCCGCAGGCGACGCAGCGAGACCGCAACCGCCAGCTAGGAGGGCACAAGAGTGGCGAATAGCACGAGACAAGTCAATGAGGCAGCCACCGTCGCCCGCGACGACGCGCGCGAGCAGCGCTTTCCAGCCGAGCCCCAGGCGCCCGTGCTGCCGCGGCCGCGCATGCCGCTGGCCCAACGCGCCAAGATCTTCATCCCCTTCGATCCGCTGAAAGGCTACCAGGACGCCTTGCGCGCCAAGGAGCGCGAAGCCGAGGCCGCCCACGACGAGCGCATCTCCTTCCCCGACGCGCCGTAACACCAACGCCCCAGGGACCGAAAGGGAGACTCCCTTTCGGTCCCCAACGCGAACGTCCCAAAAGCGGAAGGGGAGGCTCAGCGTGAGGCCGCCAGAAATTAGTGCACATTACTTGGCTCCGCGCCCATAAAACCCCAGGTCACGTTTTTCGAAGGTCAAGTAATGTGCACTAATCTCTCCGAAAGGGAGCCCCCCTTGGTCACCTCCCTGGACATTGTGCAAACGAGCATCGTGCAGATTGACGAAAAGGCCCGAGAATGGCGAGCATCCCCGTTTTCGCTGTTGCCTGTTGATAGAATTGCCCGTCAGATGCAACATATGCTGACTGATGACCTCCGCATGCGGAGGCTGCGATGTGGGGTAATAGCAAGGGGGATCAATGGAATCAGCCGAATTGCTCGCATATCTCGAACAGGAGATCAACACGTTCATAGACGGGAGCTCGGGAAACTACGTTTCGCTTCGAATGGCGCTTAGCCCCAGCTCGGCGAACTTGAAGCTGTTCGACTACCCGCTCATCGCCATCGGCGCCGCCGACGACCCGATGTTCGTCGAATTGCAGGGCAGCGACGCAGTCGGCCCGAACATGCGCCTGCCGAAGGATTGGCTGCCCAGTGCGCAAAGCGTCATATCGTACTTCCTGCCCATGTCCGAGCAGGTCCGAGAAAGCAACCGCGGCGACGGGCCCGTATCCCCCGAATGGCTGCATGCGCGCATCGAGGGCCAGATGTTCATCATGAGGCTCGGCGAGCACATCGTGCGGCTCGTGCGCAAAGCCGGCTTCGAAGCCGTCTGCCCGGCATGCCATCCCGACATGAGCGTGACGCATCATGACGAGAATCCCTCCGCCGCGTATCGAAGCAACTGGTCGGAACGCCACGTCGCCCATGTTTGCGGCCTCGGCACGTTTTCCCTGAACAGGGGCATCATCACCGAAAAGGGCATGGCGGGACGCCTTGGCAGCGTCATCGTGTCCGCCGCCCTGCCCACGACGACGCGCGCTTACTCGGGCCTTGACGATTACTGCATCAAATGCGGCGCCTGCATCGACCGCTGCCCCGCAGGCGCGATCTCGTTCGAAACGGGCAAGGACAACTACATCTGCCATCAGGAGCTGAACAAATCCAAAGAACTCTTCCCCGGCTACTACGGCTGCGGAAAATGCCAGGTCAACGTCCCCTGCGAGCACGCACGCCCCTAATGACTGAAACAGGTCTTCAGGGTATTCGTTTCACTCCGACGCCGCGCCACCGCGCTGGAATCGCGGTCCTGGACGCGTTTCGGTTGGCGGCGGGGATGGTGACGCACCAGATGCACGGTTCTGGACGCAAAATCGCACATCGCAATCGAGCAATTGCACCGAATGCACGGTCCTGGACGATTCGCCGAAATGACCTCGCCGTTGACCTGCGTATTTGTATATGATGCAATTAGTTATATATCGAATACGCGTCCAGAACCGCGCATTTCACGCATAACCGCCATCGCGACCCCGCAAAACGCGACCAGAACCGTCAATTCCAAACGCTACATGTGAAAGAGGCCTCTAGGGTAAATGTTTCACCCTGTTCGGGTCCCGGAGGCGGGGCCCGGGAACGAGAACGCCCCCGCTGCGGGAGGCGTCCGTGGATTCGATGGTGGGCCCAGCAGGACTCCGTATTTTCGCTGCGCGAAAATCACGCGCTCCGGCTGAAGCCTCCGCGCCGTTTTCCTACGGAAGGCCCACCGGGCCTTCCGCTTGACGGAAAACGACCTCCCGGTTCGAGTCCCGGAGGCGGGGCCCGGGAACGAGAACGCCCCCGCTGCGGGAGGCGTCCGTG
>CAMOLA010000033.1 GCA_946618265.1 uncultured Eggerthellaceae bacterium | reverse complement strand
CAATTCCGGCGGCGCGCTCGTCGATGCAGACGGCAAGCTCATCGGCATCAACACGATGATCTCGTCGTACTCCGGCGATTACGCGGGCGTCGGCTTCGCCATTCCGGTGAATTACGCCATCAGCATCGCGCAGGACATCATCGATGGCAAAGAGCCCACGCATGCGATGCTCGGCGTGTCGCTCTCTCAGGTCAACAGCGAGATAGCGCAGCGTTACAACCTCTCGACCGACAAGGGCGCCTACATCTCCGCCATCACCGAGGGCTCTGGCGCGGCCGAATCCGATTTGCAGGTCGGCGATATCATTACCGCCGTTGACGGTAAGGCCATCACTTCGGTGACCGACGTCACGCTCGACGTCCGCGCCCACAAGGTCGGCGATACCGTCAAGGTGACCGTCAACCGCGGCGGCGAGACGCTCGACGTCGAAGTCAAGCTCATGTCCGACGAGGACCTTGCGAAGTCTGCCGAGAACAACCAGAACCAGCAGCAGGACCAGCAGCAAGATCAGCGCGGCAACGGCAATGGCAACGGCAACGGGAACGGAAACGGTTTCGGGGGCGGCGGATACACCCAGGACCAGATCGAGGAAATCCTGAAGATGCTCGGCATGTAAGCCATCGGAACAGATCGTTAATCATGGGGCGGCCTCCGGGCCGCCCTCTGCGTTTCCGTGTCCCTCATCTCGGTTGCGTGAAAGACGAACCGAAACGCCGCATCGCTGCAAGCCTCGGCCGATGGCGTTCGCCCAAGGTGGCGGCCGGCGGGGGCGTCCGCCTACAGCTGCTCGGCGCATAGAGAAGGATACAGTTGCGCCTGCGCAAGCGGCGGACGCCCCCGCCGGCCGGCACCTTGGGCGAACGCCATCGGCCGCGGCTTGCAACGTCGCCTCGACGCGCCATTGCGAATTCGATTTGAGCTTGTTTCAACTACCGTGCAAATCGGGTAATATAGGTGAAGCTGCAATCAATCGGGCAAGGAGGAAGCACCCATGTCAGGTGATTACAAGTACAAGCGCGTATTGCTCAAGCTCTCGGGAGAGGCCCTTGCGGGCGATTTGGGCTACGGTATCGATCCAAAAGTCGTCGATGACCTCGCCGAGCAGATCGGCGAAATCGTGCACGACGGCGTGCAGGTCGCGATTGTGGTCGGCGGCGGGAACATCTTCCGCGGCTTGGCGGGTTCGGCCGAGGGCATGGACCGCGCGCAGGCAGACTATATTGGCATGCTGGCTACCGTCATGAACTCCCTTGCCCTGCAGGATGCGTTCGAGCGTCATGGCATGGTCAGCCGCGTTCAGTCCGCCATCAACATGCTGCAGGTGTCCGAGCCGTACGTCAGGCGCCGCGCCGAGCGCCATCTCGAGAAGGGCCGCGTCGTCATTCTCGCTGCTGGCACGGGCAACCCGTATTTCACGACCGACACGACCGCTGCGCTGCGCGCATGCGAGCTCAACGTCGATTGCCTGATGAAGGCGACCAAGGTCGACGGCGTTTACGACAGCGACCCGAAGAAGAACCCCGACGCCAAGAAGTTCGACAAGATCAGCTACATGGAGGTCCTCAATCGCGGGCTGAACGTCATGGATGCCACGGCGACGTCTCTGTGCATGGACAACAACATGCCCATGATCGTGTTCGACCTCACGAAGCAAGGGAACATCGCTCGCGCTCTCAAGGGCGAGAACGTAGGGACGACGGTCGAATAGCCGTCTGTCCGAAATCAAGGGGATAGCCTAGGAAGGGGAAATCATGGACAGCGATGAGATTCTGCTCGTAGCGGAAGAGAAGATGGGCAAGGCGCTCGAGGCGCTGGGCAATGCGTTCGGCAGCGTGCGCACGGGACGTGCGAACGGCCGCGTGCTCGACCGCATCAAGGTCGACTACTACGGTGCCATGACGCCGATCAACCAGCTAGCGGGCATCAAGACGCCGGACGCGCATCTGCTGGTCATCGAGCCGTGGGACAAGGGTTCTCTCAAGGCGATCGAAAAGGCCATCCAGGAGAGCGACCTCGGTGTCACGCCGTCGAACGACGGCATGGTCATCCGCCTTCCGTTCCCCGCGCTGACCGAGGAGCGTCGTCGCGAGCTCGTCAAGCAGTGCAAGGGCTATTCCGAGGATGCACGCGTTTCCGTGCGCAACGCCCGGCGCGACGCCAATGCCGCGCTCGCCAAGGCCGAGAAGGCCAGCGAGATCACCGAAGACGATCTTCGCCGCAGCGAGAGCGAAGTGCAGAAGCTCACTGACAAATACATTGCCGACATCGAGGAAGCCTTCAAAAAGAAGGAAGCCGAGGTAATGGAGATCTAGGGTTCACGGCTGCCTACGGTTATGTTCGCAAAATCGGTGACAGAGATTTATCCCAACCCGCCTGCGGGCCTCGATCCGCGTGCGCTCGATGAAGCGCGCGTTCCATCTCATGTCGCGGTCATCATGGACGGCAACGGACGGTGGGCGAAGAAGCGCGCGCTCAATCGGCTCCGCGGGCACAAGGCCGGCATCGAGGCGGTGCGCGAGACCATCCGCGCCGCCTCGGATTCGGGCGTGCGGTATCTCACGATTTACTCCTTCTCGACAGAGAACTGGAAGCGTCCCGACGACGAGGTCGAGGGGTTGATGAACCTTTTCGCGAAGACGATGCTCGCCGAAGTGGACGGCCTTCATGAGGAGCATGTCCGCGTCATGACCATTGGAGACTCGTCGAAGCTCCCCGCCGATACGCGGGAAGCATTCGAACGGGCTTGGGAGCAGACCAAGGACAACGACGGCATGACGCTCATCGTCGCGGTCAATTACGGGTCGCGCCAGGAGATGGTGCATGCCGTGCAGGCGCTCGTGCAGAAAGCGGCCGACCGGGCGCTCGCGACGGGCGAGGTCCCCGAGGTCACCGAGGACCTGTTCGAACGCGAGCTCTACACCGCCGGCATCCCCGATCCCGAGTTGCTCATACGTACGTCGGGGGAGATGCGGGTGTCGAATTTCCTCCTCTGGCAGCTTGCCTATACCGAGTTTTACTGCACTGACGTCTTGTGGCCTGATTTCGACAGGTACGAGTTTCTGCGCGCGCTCCTGGATTACCAAGGGCGGGAACGCCGGTTTGGGGCGGTGTAGCTCGTGGCGGTTGAAGAGACGGACATGACGCGCGATCCCGAGAACGTGCTCGGCGAGCGCGATGATGGCTTGGGGTCCAACGCGGGCGTCCAAGCCGATGCGCTGTGCGACGACAGCTCGGATGAAGGGCCCCATTTCGCGCCCGAACCCGTCAAGACCACGCGCACGGGCGAACCGAAGGAGACCAAGCACCGTGCGCGCAAGGTCAAGGAAAAGGCCTACGAGAAGACTCCCGAGCGATTCAAGAACGCGAGCTCCCTCCAAGTGCGTTTGCGCACGGGGGCGGTCTACATCGCCCTCAACATCATCTGCATCCTGGCGAGCGACGTTTCGACGATGGTCATCCTGGCGGCTACTGCCGCGGTATGCTCCGGCGAGTTCTACTACATGCTGCGCTCAGATGCCAAGATGCCAAACGAGCTGATCGGCATCATCGCCTCGGCAGCCTATCCGGCCGCGGTGTTCTTCTTCGGGTTGCGCGGGCTCATATACGTCACGGCCCTGTTCACGCTCGCTTGCACGTTCTGGTACGTGTACTGGCTGCGCGCTCGCGTGGCCGACGTGGGCGTCTGCATGTTCGGCGCCATCTATATCGGCATGCAGCTGACAGGTCTCCTCTTCATCAGGATGTCGCTCGATGGGATATGGGGCGGCGTTCTGGTGCTCGTCATCTTCCTCAGCATCTGGGCGAACGACGCGTTTGCCTACTTGGCTGGGTCGAAGTTCGGGCGGCATAAGCTTGCGCCCCGCACATCGCCCAACAAGAGCTGGGAGGGCTTCATCGTTGGCCTTTTCGGGTCCATGGCGTTCTGGTGCCTGATGGTGCTCGTTCCCGGCGTGCAGATTTCCATCCCGCAGGCGCTCGTATTCGGCCTCATCTGCGGGTTGACCAGCGTCATGGGCGACTTGTGCGAGAGCAGGATCAAGCGTTCGGTGGGCTTCAAGGATTCCGGGACCATCATGCCGGGTCATGGCGGCCTGTTCGATCGTTGCGACTCGCTGATGCCGACCGCGGTTGCCGCCGCGCTGCTGCTGTTCGGTGCTGGCTGCCTGCCCATGCCCATGATGTAGCGGCCGTTGCGCTTGGCGGTGCTTGCGGTGCCGTCGGCGATGGCGGCGCTCGTTGTAACGTGTTTCTAGCGATTTCAGGAGATAGTGGTTCATGAAACGTCGTGTTGCCGTACTCGGATCAACTGGCTCGATTGGGACGCAGACGCTCGACGTGGCGCGCCGGCATCCCGAAAGCATCGAGATCGTCGCGATCGCTGCGGGCAGGAGGGCCGAGGAAGCCATGGCCCAGGCCCGCGAGTTCGGCGTCCGCTACGTCGCACTCGGTCAGGAGCCCGGTGGCGTGGCGCAGCCGAACGGCGTCGAGCTGTCGATCGGCCCGGAAGCGGTGGCCGATCTCGTGAAGCTCGACGAGGTCGATGTGGTCGTAAACGCCTTGGTCGGAGCGGCGGGACTGCAGGCGAGCTACGAAACGCTGCGCGCGGGCAAGGTACTCGCGCTCGCGAACAAGGAGTCGCTCGTCGTCGGCGGCGACCTCATCATGCCGCTCGCGGCTCAGGTCGACGCCAAGAGGCGCGCGGAAGGCGTTGCGCCCGCCAACGGCCCGGCTGGCGCGCTCATGCCCATCGATTCGGAGCACGGTGCCATCTACCAGTGCCTGATAGGAGAATCGAGCAAGGAAGTCGAATGCCTGTGGGTCACGGCTTCCGGCGGTCCGTTCCGCGGCAAGACGCGCGAGGAGCTTCAGGACATCACGCCCGCTCAAGCGCTTGCGCACCCGACGTGGAACATGGGGCCAAAGATCACGATCGATTCGTCGACCCTCATGAACAAGGGGCTCGAGGTCATCGAGGCGCATCACCTGTTCGGCATGCCCTACGACAAGATTCGCGTGGTCGTGCAGCCGCAAAGCGCCATCCATTCCATGGTCGAGTTTTCAGACGGCTCGGTGAAGGCGCACCTCGGCACGACTGACATGCGCATTCCCATCCAGTATGCGCTCAGCTACCCCGAACGCTGGGACGCTCCGGTCGAGCCGCTTGATTTCACGAAGCTCGGGAGCCTCGATTTCGCGGCACCTGATACCGACACCTTCCGCTGCCTGGCTTTGGCGCGCATGGCAGGCGAGCGGGGAGGGACGTTGCCCTGCGTCATGAATGCGGCGAACGAGATCGCCGTGGCGGCGTTCCTCGCAGGCGAAGGTTCCTATCTCGGCATCGCGGAATGCGTGGAAGCCGTGATGGACGCTCATGACGTGCAAGCGGTCGAAAGCATCGAGCAGCTCCTCGAAATCGACGCCTGGGCGCGCGCGTGCGCTCGCCAAAACATCCGATAGCTCGCTTCTTGTTGAAACGGGCCTCCAGGGCAAGCGTTTCAGTGTCGCCTGAGCACGCGTTTACGAATCCATGCGATGACCTGCTGGTCCGGGCCTCGGCGGAGGACGCCCCCTGCGGGGCCCGGCTCGCTTTTCCCGCCTGCAAACCGCGCTAGGAACGCGGCTTGATGGAGGCGCGCGAGTGGCCCTCCCACATCATCTCTCACTCGCCTCACCCGCATAGCCGCGTTCTTGTGGGCGCGGTTCTCCGGCGGCGCTCACGAGGTCCCCGCAGGGGGCGTCCCCCGTCGAGGCCCTGCGCTGCCTTGATTGAAACATGAACAGACCGAAAGGGAGTCTCCCTTTCGGTCCGTGACCGTTGGGGAGACTCCCTTTCGGTCCGTGCGCATCGGGGCTATGGGGTTTGTGGCGCTTTGGCTACCGTTTCGTGGGGGTCTGGTGGCTCGCGTATAATGGCGGCATGGATGTTTTGCTTACAATTCTCGCCGCCACGATCGTGCTCGGCTTTTTGGTCGCCATACACGAAGGCGGGCATTTCCTCGCCGCGCGGGCGTTCGGCGTGCGCGTGTCAGAGTTCATGATCGGGCTGCCAGGTCCTCGGATTGGCGTGCAACGTGGGGAAACTACGTATGGCGTGACTGCGGTTCCGCTCGGAGGATACGCGCGCGTTTGCGGAATGGAGCCGGGCGAGATGTCGCCGTATCTCATGGCTTCCATGGCCAGCGTGTACTCCCGCGGAAGCGCCCTCATGGAAGATGTCGCGCGAGATTGCGGCATATCGGACGACGATGCCTACGAAGCGCTCGAGGAGCTGGTCGAGTGGGGGACGGTGGTCGGTCCTAAAAAGACCGACGAATACAATGTCTACCGGGTGCCCGAGCGCAAGCCGACGCGCTACCAGCTCTGGCGTGCAGGTCGGGGAGGCCGTCCGGCGCCCGATCGGCTCGAAGAAGGCAAACCGCATCCCCTGTCCGATCCCAAGGCGTTCTTCCAAACCGAATACGAGCAGCAATACCGCGCTCTGCCCGCATGGAAGCGCATCGTCATTCTGCTTGCGGGGCCGGGCATCAACCTCGTGTTCGCCATGCTGGCGTTCGTCCTGATCTACTCGGTGCTCGGCTTCGATTACCAGAACACGCAAACGGGCGAGGTGTCCCACATTACGGTATCGCCGCTCAAGGCCATCGAAGCGGGCTTCATGTACATCGCGATGGTGGCGCAGGCCGTCATCGGCCTGTTCAATCCGCAAACGGCGGCAGAGACTGTTTCCAATTCCACCTCGGTCGTCGGAATCGCCGTCATGTCCAAGTCGGCATTCGAAGCGGGGCTCACCGAGGCGCTCACGTTCACGTCGATGCTTTCGGTATCGCTCGGCATCATGAACCTGCTGCCCATACCGCCTCTCGACGGTGGCCGGTTCGTTATCGAGGTCTACCAGCGCATACGCAGGAAGTCGGTCGGGGTCCGCGCCATGAACTACCTCTCGTTTGCAGGAATCGCGCTGTTCATGGTGCTGTTCATCGTCATGATGAACCAGGACATCCAGCGTTTCATATTCGGCAACTGGTAGAAATCACCTGACAGATTGTCGTTGTGCCTGCCGGATTCGACAACGCCGTCGGGCCTACGATGCAGGTGTGAAGGTCGGCGAATCGCCGGCCTCGTTGTCATCGAACGGCGCCATGTCGTCGGTTGCGGACGTTTCGTCGTTGACGGGTTCTTCGGCGTAGGCGTTGCCCAGCATGTCATAGAGCCATTTGCCGCTTGCGGTGAGGTTCGCGTACGTGAATCCATAGGCTTTCTTGTAGCTGGGCTTTATGAAGGCGCTGCTCTCGTTCTTGTTGCATAGGCTCCAAGCGCAGCTGCTGATGTTGTACTTGTCGAGCAGCTCCATCCACAAGTTGGCCTGCTCGACGTTGATGCCGTGGTTGCCCGTGTCGCTGCTGATGCCGTATTCGCTGACGAAGACGGGCGTCTTCTTTTTCTTCGCCTTCACGACGAGCCTGCGAGCCAGCTCCTGGTGGCTGTTGGCGTAGAAATGCGCGGTGTACATGACGTTCTTGCGGTAGCGCTTGGGCAGTGGGCTGGATGCGGCCTTGTCGACGCGCGTGCACCACGCGGGCGTGCCGACGAGGATGATGCTGTTCTTAGCCTTCTTGCGGATGATGGGGATGATCTTCTTCGCGTACTTCTTGATGTTCTTCCACGTGCCGCGGCCGTTCGGCTCGTTGCAGATCTCGAAGATGACGTTTCTCTTCTTGCCGTATTTCTTGGCCATCTTCTTGAAGAACTTCTTGGCCTGCTTCAGGTAGGTGTTGGGATTGCCGTCAGAGAGGATGTGCCAGTCGATGATGACGTACATGTCGTTGGCGATGGCGTACTTCACGCCGTTGGCGATGCGCTTCTCGAGCTTCTTCTTGCTGTATCCGTCGCAGTAGCCGAACTCGGCCGTGTACATCGCGAGGCGGATGCAGTTGACGTTCCATTCGGTGCGCAGCGTCTTGAAGCAGCTGTTGTTGACGTATTGCGGATACCAGGCCAGCCCGTGCGTGCTCACGCCGCGCAGCACGACGGTTTTGCCCGTCTTGGCGCTCACGAGGTTTCCTCCCTTTACCGCGAGTTTGCCGCAGTTCGAGGGTGCGTCGACTTCGGCATATGCCCGATTCGGGGTAACGGCGAATGCGAGCATCAAGGCCATGACGATGGCGATGATGGCGAATGTGGCGGTCGAAATGATGCGACGCTTCGTGGCTGCGGTTGTCATCGGTTCCCCCATCGCGTTGGTTACGTAGGTGATGGTGGTCATTATACCGCGGCGGATTCGAGCTCGCGTGCGCGGCGGGACGACGAGAGATTGCTGTTAGAATTGAACAAGTAGCTACAGATTCGGGAACTCGGATTAGCTGCGGCCTCAGGCCGTGAATTCAGTCGCTGGTTTCGAAGAGCTTGGGCGGGCAGCTGGCCTGGCGCTCTGCCGTGCGGGATGGACGAGAGACCGGGAATCCTCGCGCGGACGGCGACGAATCAAGCGATAGCTCATCCGAGTCAGGTGGGAGGTTCTATGAAACCCAACGAGAACACGCGTAAGGTCATGGTCGGCAACGTTGCGGTGGGGGGCGGTTCCCCCGTTGCCGTGCAATCGATGCTCAATGCCCGCGCCGACGACGTCGAGGCCAATCTGCGCCAGATCGACCAGCTCGCCGAAGCGGGCTGCGAGATCGTGCGCATGGCCATCCCGCGGCGCGATTGCCTCGATGCGTTCGAGCGCGTGTGCGCCGCATCTCCGCTGCCCGTCGTGGCAGACATTCACTTCGATCCGGAAATAGCCATCCAGGCTGCGAAGCGCGGGGCTGCCAAGCTGCGCATCAATCCGGGAAACATCGGCGGCCTCGATGCGACCGTGCCCGTGCTCGATACGGCGCGCGAAGCGGGGATACCGATCAGGATCGGCGTGAACGCCGGTTCCCTCGACCAGGAGCTCGCCGCGCGCCAGGACCTGACGCTTCCCCATAAGCTCGCCGAGTCGGCGGCTCAGTATGTGCGATTCTGCGAGGAAAACGGCTTTCATGACCTCGTGGTCTCGGCGAAGGCCCATGACGTGATGACGACGGTCCGGACCTATCGCCAGCTTGCTCGCGATCTTCCGCATGTCCCGCTGCACATCGGCGTAACCGAGGCCGGCACGCAGTTCCAGGGCATCATCAAGTCGGCGAGCGGTCTGGGAATCTTGCTGGAGGAGGGGATTGGCGACACGCTGCGCATATCGCTCACCGACGATCCGGTCAACGAAGTGCGCGCCTGTTGGACGCTGCTCGCCGCCCTTGATTTGCGCCGCCGCGGTCCCGAGATCATCAGCTGCCCGACCTGCGGCCGCTGCCAGGTCAACCTGATCGACCTTGCGGGCAAGGTGGAGGAGCGCCTGCGCGGGGTCACCGCCCCCGTCAAGGTGGCTGTCATGGGCTGCATCGTCAACGGGCCCGGCGAAGCGCGCGATGCGGACATCGGGGTTGCCTGCGGAAAGGGCTCGGGAGCCGTCTTCATGCATGGCGAAGTCGTTCGGAAAGTGCCGGAGGACGAAATCGTGGAAGCGCTGATGGAAGGTATCGGCAATCTCTAGGCAAGCGCTGGCCCGATTGCCATGGTTACAGTCGTCCTTCGTCGGTTCGGACATGCTGAATCGCTCGCTCGACCTTGGGCCGATCTTCTATTTGCGTAAGCCGGCTCGGTCCTGGAAGCGTGTAGTCAGCGCTTGCAGTGGTGAAATGATATACGTGCGAGTTTTACTATATCGCCAAGAGACAGAAGGCTGTCGTTTCATGTAAAAGAATCGAAGGAAGTAGCTGCGAGAGAACAGGAGTAAAAATGGAACGCAGCGGAAGCCAAAAGGTACTGCTGGTCCTTTCGATACTGAACATAATTCTTGCCGCATTTGTCATATTGGCATCGCTATTGACTATAGCGGGCGGTGCCTTGGTGGGCGCGGTGCCCGCCGAGGAGGTTGCAGACTCGCTTGCGGAGACGGGTTTGACCCAGGGCCAGGCATCGGCGGCGTTTAGCGCTATCGGCTTGGTGATACTCATACCGGGTGCCTTGATGCTGCTCATCGGCATACTGGGCGTCCGTGCGGCTAACAACAACCAGAAAATCATGCCGGTTTGGGTGCTTTCCGTCATCTCGCTCGTTATGTGGGTCATAAGCATCGTAATTGCTGTTATGAACGGGACGGTTGGAACGGACATCGCGCCTAACCTCGTCTCGATTGCGATAGCCGTCCTCACGTTCTGGATCGCGAACAACATCAAGCGCGAGGCCGGCAAGTAGCCGAAAGCATGCGCTGAACGTGGCGTTTCGCCGAATGGAATGGCCTCCCGTTTCTCGGATACGAGAAACGGGAGGCTTCTTTATAGCCGGCGCCGTTTCGCGATAAGCCTGCAAGACGGCCCACGCGGCCCTCGCGGGAGCGTGGCGGCGCACGCACGCGTCGTTTTCCTGTGGCTCGTTCCTCATTGGAAAAAATCGGAAAATCATGGATAGGGTGTCGAAGGGCAAACTGACCCTATACAATGGTGAACTGCTGATTTCGATACGAGAGAAGGAAGTTTTCACGATGATACTGCGCATGAGCAAGATGTACGCGCCAACCTTGAAGGAAGACCCGTCCGACGCCGAGCTCGCGAGCCATCGCCTGCTCTTGCGCGCCGGCATGATGCGCAAGAACGCTGCCGGCCTCTACACGTTCCTCCCGTTCGGCATGCGCGTGCTGAACAAGGTCGAGGCGATCGTGAACGAGGAGATGGATAACATCGGCGCTCAGCAGATCCTCATGCCGTTCGTCCAGCCGGCCGACATCTGGCACGAGTCGGGCCGTTGGGACGATTACGGTCCCGAACTCGCGCGCCTGACGGACCGCCACGACGTCGAGTACTGCCTCGGGCCGACGCACGAAGAGCTCATCACGTCGCTCGTGCGCAACGAGCTGCGCAGCTACAAGCAGCTGCCGGTTGCGCTCTACCAGACTCAGGTCAAGTTCCGCGACGAGATTCGTCCGCGCTTCGGCCTCATGCGCAGCCGCGAGTTCCTGATGAAGGACGCCTACAGCTTCCACGCCACGCAGGAATCCTTGCAGGAGACGTACGATGACATGAGCGGCGCTTATGCGCGCATCTGCGACCGGCTCGGTCTCGAATGGCGCCCCGTCGAGGCCGACTCCGGCCAGATCGGCGGCAAGGTGACGACCGAGTTCATGGCGCTCGCCGAATACGGCGAGGCCGAGATCGTACATTGCGAATGCGGATACGCCGCCGATGCGGAAGCGGGCGAGTGCAAGTGCACGGCCACGATGTACGAGCGCGATGCGATGGAGAAGGTATCCACGCCGGGCGTCCACACCATCGAGGAGCTGGCGACGTTCTTGGGCATCCCGGAGACCTCGTGCATGAAGGCGCTTTCCGGCAAGGACGTCGAGGGCAACATCGTCGTGTTCTTCGTGCCGGGCGACCACGAGCTCAACGACATCAAGGCGAACCGCGCCGTTCCCGGCTTCGAGCTGCTCACCGACGAGGAGATGGAAGCTGCCGGTCTGTTCAAGGGCTCCATGGGCCCGGTCGGATTGCCCGAAGGCGTGCGCGTCATCGCCGACTGGAACCTCAAAGACATCGCCCAGTGGGCCGTCGGCGCCAACGAGGATGGCTTCCATTACGTGGGCGCCCGCCTCGGCGAGGATTTCAAGGTAGACGATTGGGCTGATCTGTGCCAGGTCAAACCCGGCGACGCGTGCCCGACGTGCGGCAAGCCGCTGCAGGGGGCGCGGGGCATCGAGGTCTCGCAGGTGTTCCAGCTTGGAACGAAGTACTCCGAGAGCATGGGCGCCACGTTCATGGACGAAGACGGCTCCGAGAAGCCGTTCGTCATGGGGTGCTACGGCGTGGGCGTTTCTCGTTCGATGGCTGCCATCGTCGAGCAGCGTCATGACGACGGCGGCATCATGTGGCCCGCATCGGTCGCGCCGGCGCATATCTGCGTCGTGCCGCTCGCGGTGAAAGACGAAGTCGTCCAACCCGCAGCCGAGAAGCTCGCAGAAGAGCTTGCAGCGCTCGGCTTCGAGGTCATCATCGACGACCGCAAGGAGCGCGCCGGCGTCAAGTTCGCCGATGCCGACCTCATCGGGTGGCCGCTGCAGGTCGTCGTCGGCAAGCGCGGGCTCGCCGAAGGCAAGGTCGAGGTCAAGCTGCGCCGCACGGGCGAGAAGCGCGACTTCGAGCTCGAGGTCTTCGCCGGCCAGCTCGAGGGCGCCGCGAAGGCCCTGCGCGCCGGCGACGTCGACCCGTTCGACGCGCTGTTCGCATAACGTAACGCAGACATTCGGCGCTTAAACTGACCGAAGGGGAGTCTCCCTTTCGGTCAGTGACCATTGGGGAGACTCCCTTTCGGTCAGTATTGTATATGAACGAAGAGAAAGCAGATGGTAGCGTGACAAGCAAGGGCAAGCTGTGGAGCGGTGATTTCATCCTCATCTTGGCCGTTGCGCTTCTGGGCTTCATCGGCGTGCAGGGGCTTAACAACGGTACGCCCATCTACGTGTCTTTGCTCGGCGGCTCCAATGCGTATGCCGGCATGCTCATTCTCGAGTTCTCGGTGGCGGCGGCTATCGCGCGTATTGCTATCGGGCGCACGCTCGACGTGTACACGAGGCGCAGCCATATGATGGTCGGGGCCGCGCTCATGTTCGTAGGGACGGCCGGCGTCATACCGTTTCCCGTGCTCGAAGCGCAAGTTGTGTTCCGCGCAATCCAGGGTGCGGGTTTTGGAATCATCACGACGGCGGCATCGACCGCGACGGCCGACGTCGCGCCGGCATCGCGGCTCGGCGAGGCGCTCGGCTATTACGGGCTGGGCCAGTCGCTCGGGTTCGCGATAGGGCCGAGCATGGCCATCGTCCTGCTCTCGTTCTCATGGCACGAGACCCTGTTTGCGGGCATGGCGATCGTGTCGCTGTGCCTTGCCGTGCTCGGTTTCGCGTGCGGCTACGAGAGGCATCCCGAGCACCTCGATCCGACTTCCGCCTATGCCGTCACGAAACGAGCGCAGCAAGCCGGGACGTCCGCGAACGCGAAAGGCGATGCGCGCGAGGCCCAAGAGGCCGATGCCGATTTTGAAAACCGCCCCCTCGTATGGAGACTCTTCGAGAAGGATGCCCTTCCCGGTGGCATTCCCATGCTCGTGAGCTGTTTGGGATACGCCATCATCGTCAGCTTCGTGAGCAAGTACGGAGTGCAGCGAGGCCTAACCGCCCCAGGCGTCTTCTTCGTCTTCGCCGCGATCACGATGACGGCCACGCGCCTGTTCGGAGGCCGCCTTATCGACACCGTGAAGCCGCACGTCCTGCTTGTGGTGCCTATGCTGAGCGGCATCGCGTGCTTCGCGATCCTGGCCCTAGCCCAATCCGAAGCGATGTTCTATTGCGCGGGGGCGTTATTCGGACTGTCCATGGGCTTGGCGTTCCCGCTGTTCAACACCATGTGCGTGAAGTGCGCCCCAACCGAACGGCGCGGTGCGGCCAGCGCCCTGTACGGACTGGCAAACGATATGGGCATTGGGCTCGGGTCCGTATTATGGGGAGCCGTCATCGATTCGGTCGGCTACACGGTTACGTTCTGGGGCGGAGCGGTCGTTCTCGCGATAACCTACGTGGTCGCCCTTGCCGTGTTCCCCCGCAGGTGATCAAGGCTGTCGCGAACTGATGGTGTTCACGCTGTTCCGAAAACCGGCCGGCTTGTTTGCGCAGGGCACAGGCTACCTATCGCGGCTTCCAACGACATTGACATCGTTTGTGGTATACTGCATGCCGTTGAGATGCATTGTGCTCAAGTTCTTGATTGATTGCCGGTAAGCAAATCGCATGTTTGATTGGCTTGTACCTTTTTCCAGGATACTGCTCATGGCCACGATGATGCTATGAATCGAGGGAAAGGGCTTGAGATGATTGTCGATGTGAAGCGCAAGCACGTGCCGATGCGTCGTTCTATCGCGTTTTCGCTCTGTGCCGTGATGGCCATGTGCGTAGCTGCGTTAGTGTTCGGCTGCACGGGGACGTCCTCCGTGGAAACCTCTTCGGCATCCGCATCCGAAGAGGCTGGCCAAACGGGCGCCGAGGTGACCGAAGTCGTTGCGGAAGGTGCAAAGGTCGCTCACCTCAAACTTGCTGCGGAACGTCCGCTTGCCGATGGCTTGTCCGCGGAATGCATCGCGCTCGATGGGGCTTTTTCGGGCTTCGACGTGCAGGATGTGCGCAAAACGGGCGAAGAGTCGTTTGATTTGACGATTGCCTTGTCCGAAGGTGGGAAACTCGCGAAGAAAAAGTATGGATACGTCATGCTCTTGACAGGCGCCTTTGCGGGTGATGGTGACGGCGAAGCCGGATCGTCCGGCGGGGCGGAACGCGCATCGGCTCCATCGGGAGATGGCTCTGGGGCAGGAAGCGGTTCGGGTACGAGCGCGGACGAGTCTTCGCAGGCGGAACAGGGCAGTGAGGTGTCCCAAGTCATAGCGCTTGCCGTGCGCGATCCCGAAGCGACGGTCGTTCCGCTCGAAGGCGGCTACGATGCCGATGCCGGCGTGTTCGTGCTTCCCGTTTCGCTCGGTTATGCCGAATTCGTCCGCGCGCCCGAGGTTTCCGACTTCACGCTTGCCGACAAGTCGCTCAAGGTAGTCGGCGTCGATTACGACGGATTGTCGCTTGCCAGTGCAGCGCTCAGGATAGAGGCGCCTGCCGAATCGCTCGTCGACACGTTCGACGCGCTCGACAAGGCGCTGACGAAAAGCGGCATTGCCGTCTCGGATGATGCGACCAACTGCGGCAAGCTCGTCATTGGGTCGAGCGACATGAGGGAGGCGGCGCAAGAAGGACACGAGACGACGGCGCTTTCGTGCCTCGCCCCCCAAGCAGCCGCATTCGTGAGCGATACGATCAGCATCGAGAGCAAGACGCAGGACGCCGATGGCGAAACCGACTACGATGTGCACCTGCTCACGACCATCGAGTCCGCTCCAGGGAAGTGCGTGCTGCCCGATTTCGGCATCGAGGAAGTAGTTCATGTAGACGCAGTGACCGGTGGTGACGAGGGCCAGGTCCTCGGTGAGGACGTCATGCGCGTCGACGATACGAAACTGCTTCTCAACGTGTACATGCCGAGCAAGGTAATCGACGCCCTGTCGGCAAGCGAGGGCGAGCGGGCCCTCGAAGAGGCCGAAAGGGAGGTTGCCACGTTCGTTCGGGCGCATGAACTTGTTTTGGATTCGGCCGTGCTCGAGAATGCATGGGGCGTTCCGGCGCCGAGGACCGAGGTGCCGGTGTACCTGTCGGAAGATTATGCGGCAGGCGATGCGGGCGCAGGTGAAGAAGATGCCGCTGTCGTCGCGCTTATTGAGAAGGCCTATGCCGACGAGGGCGACGACAGCCAGGCGAGCGATGATTCGGGCAGTGCTGATACTGGCGGCGAAAGCTCTGAGTCGGACGACCCCGACGATCCCGATAACTCGGGAAACTCCAGCCAAGGAGACGACCCCGACGATCCCGATAACTCGGATAACTCGGACGACCCCGACGACCCCGATGACCCTGACAATCCTGACAATCCTGACAATCCCGACAATTCAGGCGGATCGAGCGAATCATCTCCGTCCGACGAGTCCTTCGACCCGAGCGCGCAGAGCCCGGATGTAATCCCGGAAGTGACAGATACAACCGAGGAAATCGGCGACATGCCGGCCGATCTCGCCGATGCTGATTCGTCGTACGGTCAAGTCGACTATTCGGCGTACGACCTCGCAAACGACGACGAGGACCTGAAAAAGGCCAAAGAGGCGTTCGAGGCGCTCGAGAAGATCTTCGAGACCGCAGGCGCCTTCGCACGCGGAGCCGCAGGGGATCCGTCCGGCTGGCTCGATGGTGCGGGCGGCGTATTCGGCTTCATATCAAGCGCGCTCGGCTGGGGCGCTCCGGGAGACCTGCTGACGCTGCAGGATGTCATGGACAAGCTCAACAAGATGGATGACGAGATACGCTCGATCCAAAGCAAGGTCGACCAGCTTTCCCGACAGCTCGCCGATGTCGAAGCTCGATTGAAGTACGACAATGACCTCAACGAACTGCGTAAGGTCATGAGAAAGACCGAAATGTACGGAAAGCCGCTCGAGAAATACGTGTGGAACAACGATTCCGTCGACCAATGGAAATACGACGAGAGCAAGGGCATCGATGGAATGTCCGAGCAGCAGAAACAGGCCCTCGACACGTTCGTCAAGCACGTCGAGGCCCTCCAGGAAACGTATAAGGGCAACGCCGCCGATGACACAGTTGCTCTTGGCGAGTACATTTGCGGCGATGCCCAGATGATGGCGGATAGCGTCGTCGGCGAGTATTTCGATTGCCTCGACACGATGTTCAATTGGGAACCGGAGACGTATATGTACCGCATGCTGTATATGGCGCGTCTTGCGAACGCCTATATCTGCGGCTACACAACGGCAACGACGCAATTGCAGTACAAGGCATATCAGATGAAGCAGCAGGGGAAGGACCCGTCTGTCTACGCCGAAGCGCTCGAGGACCTCGTCGAAAACTACGAGAAGGTCCAGAAGGTCATCCAAGGCGATGTGACGTACGCGAAGGGCAAGAAGACCGAGGTCAAGGAATCGAAATACGTCGCAGCCACCCATGCGCGCAGCGATGGGCTTATCAAGAACCTCGTGACGGGCAACCTATTTGGCCTTGACAGCGAGCAGCTTATCTACATCGGGGGCCTTCAGGGTTTCAGCAATCGTGCGAAAGAGCCGAGCGAGGTTACTACGTGGAATTACAACGGCACCGTCTCGCGCGGTAACTTCGAGAGCATGGCCAAGCGCGTGGGCAACACGAAGTACGATAGCCTCTGGGATGAGCTCGTCGGCATCACGGGCAGTAAAATCGGTTTTCTCAAGACGGATTTCAGTGCGGTGCTCAGGATGGAGCAGAGCTGGAACATCAAGAATTACACTGTTTGGACCGGTACCGAATTTGTGACGGCGAGCATGATTCCCGATAGCGAGAAGGCGCCTAACGAGTATTACGGTCGCATACTGGTGACCGACACCGAGCGCCATAAGATCGACGATCGCCCTTCGAAAAGCCATGTTTACAATTGGACGGCCGACTACTTCGACCTGAACGACATGCAGGTCCACACAGCCGCGGAGATATACCGGGCCGATCAGAAGTACCACGCGGGCGAGATGCATTGGCATCTGGACCTCACGTTCAACCAATACTACACGATGATTGCAAGTAAGTGATGCCCGCACGGCGGCGGGGCTGCTCTGCCGCTCGGGGATGATGCCAAGGTTTAGGCCGAGGCCGGGAAGGCGCCAGGGGCCAAGGTCGGGACAGAAGCCGGGGCCGAGGTCGGGAAGGCAGCCGTGACGAGGTTTGGAAGGTAACGATATATCTAAGGATTAATGCTAGAGGACAATCGTTTGCTAGACTTGACTGCATGGTATCGAAGAGGAGGCTAACATGAAAAAGCTTTTGGTTTGCATAGTCGCAGCAATGGTGTTCATGGTGATTGCTGGATGCTCGTCGGGCGCCTCGTCGAGCGCGGCGAGCAGCGCGGGGTCGAGCGATGCTTCTGCGAGCTCGGCGTCGAGCGAAGCGGCGTCTGCCGAGTCGGCATCGGCTGAGGCCGCATCGAGCGAGGCTGCATCGAGCGATGTGCCGATGGCCGGTGGCTGGGAGATGAACGCCGAGGCCACCGCTGCGCTTTCGGCTGAACAGAAGGAAATCTTCGATAAGGCCATGGCCGAGCTCGACGGTGTCGACTATGAGCCGGTCGCGGTCATCGGCGAGCAGGTCGTTTCCGGCAAGAACTACGCGTACCTGTGCAAGGCCACGGTCGTGGTTCCCGATGCGCAGCCTGCATGGACCGTCGTGGTCATCTACAACGACCTTGACGGCAATGCGTCGTTCACGTCCGCGAAAGATATCGACATCGCCGATGTCAAGACGGCTGACGCCGATGCCGACGCTACGATGACGGGCGGCTGGTCCGTGCCCGATCCCGCCAAGCTGACCGATTTGCCTGCTGATGCCCAGAAGGCTCTCGACTCCGCGCTCGAGGAATACACGGGCGTCGACGTCATCAGCCCCGTCGCTTTGCTCGGCACGCAGGTCGTGGCCGGCGCGAACTACAAGGTGCTCTTCATCGGCAAGCCGGTTGTTCCCGAAGCCGACAACGCATTGTACGCTGCCACCGTCTATCAGGATCCACAGGGCAAATGCGAGCTCACCGACGTGGGCAACGTAGATCTCACCTACTACGTGACAGAGTAGACCAGGGAACCTGACAGAGGTGCCAGGCACCTCTGTCAGGTTTTTTGTGCTAGGTGACTCGGAACCTGACAAAGGTGCCAGGCACTGCTGTCAGGTTTTCTTGGTTGCATGTGCCATGTGCTCGAGCGGTGTGATGAGCGAACAGGGATCTTCCATCGTTTTGAAAAGATGCCAGGAACCGCAAGGAATCGATGATGGACCGCGAAGGACCTGCCAAGAAATAGCGAAAGGACTGCCCAGCTGGGAACGTGGGGCATATGTGCGGATATGCGATGCTCCTTGCATCACGTGATACACTTTCGCACTGATTTCAATTCGCAAAAGAGAGGTGTTCATGGCAGATTACGTGGAGGGCAAGCGGCCTGTCATCGAGGCGATGCGCACTGACGTGCCGTTGAAGAAGATCCTTTTGGCCGACAACGCCAAACGCGAGCCGATGATCGAGGACATCCAGCGCAAGGCGCGCCAACGCGACATCCCGGTCATCCGCGTTCCGCGCGCAGAGCTCGACGAGAAGTCGGCGCGCGGCAGCCACCAGGGTGTAATGGCCGAGACGAAGCCGTTCCCGTATGTCGGGGTTGGCGATATCGTGGGCAATGCCATCGCGTACGCGGAGGAACATGACGGGCGCGCGCTCATCGTGGTGTGCGACCATATCACGGATGCCGGAAATCTCGGCGCCCTCATCAGGTCGGCGGAATCGGTCGGCGCATCGGGGCTCGTCATACCCAACAAGCGCAGCGCGCGCGTCGAAGCCTCGACGTACAAGAGCTCGGCTGGGGCAGTGTCCCACCTTCCCATCGCCCAAACCGCCAATATCGCGAGCACGCTCGATCGCCTGAAGAAAGAGGGCTTCTGGGCATGCGCCGCCACCGAGCATAGCCAAAACGAGCTGTGGGACGTCAACCTCAAGGGCAAGATCGCGCTCGTCGTCGGTAACGAGCACGACGGCGTGTCGCATCTCGTGCTCGAGCACTGCGACATGGCGGGCCGGTTGCCCATGATGGGGCAGGTGAGCTCGCTCAACGTCGCGCAAGCCGCGACCGCGTGCATGTACGAGTGGCTCCGCCAGAACTGGTAATGCGACAGACCGAAAGGGAGGCTCCCTTTCGGTCTGTTCACAGGTAGTTGATGCGCAATTGCGAAATGTGCGCCACATGCGTCAACGCGCACATTTCGAGCATGGTGAAAGAGTTAGGCACGTATGCCAAAGGATAGAAAACGCATATTGATCGTCGATGGGTTCAACGTGCTGCGTTCCGGCAGCAGGTACAAGAACGTATCGCTCAACATGCCCGACTACGATCATGATTGGTTCAACCGCGCACGCGAGATGCTCATAAACGACGTCGTGCACTTCTCGGGCAAGGAATGGCGCGCAACCGTCGTGTTCGATGGCGGTGGCAACGTGGAATCGACCGGCGAGGCTCAATCGGTCGGGGGAGTGCGCGTCGTGTTCTCGCCATCCGGCTCGTCGGCCGACAAGGTCATCGAGAAGCTCGCGTTCGAAGGGCGCGAGAACGGCTTCGAGGTCATGGTGGTGACCAGCGACGCAACCATCCAAGACACCGTGTTCGGACTGGGGGTCGACCGCATGAGCGCCGAGGGATTCAGCATCGAGGTTGACCGCTACTACGACGAAGTCCGCCTCGACAAGGCACCGGCCGTCTCGCAGAAACGTACCGTCGCCGAGCGCATCGACTCCGAAACGCTTGCCAAGCTCAAGGCTTTGAGAGACGGGTCGTAACGGCGATTGGAAAGACCCCATAAGGCCTCCCCGGCAGCGACACCGATGTCCTGCCTCGTCGCATCGGCAGCTCGACAACCCTAAAAGCCGTCACCTGCGGCGCTTCGCCATTCATCGTCGTTTCCTGATGATCGTCGGGGAACCTGTCGCATTGTTTGCCCGTTGGTATCAAAACGGTTTCGGATTGCCCCTTGCAAAACGGCATGTCTAAGAGCAGTATTAGAGTATCCTTACGGCCTGCACGACAGGCTCGGGTACGGTTCTCGATCGAGGTTATGGAGGACGACATGTCGAACATCGGCGATGGGTTCAAGAACATTTTTCTTGCTGGCATCGGCGCTATGGCCTACACCGGCGAGAAGGGCAAGGAAATCATCGACCAGCTGGTCGCCAAGGGCGAAATCACCCTTGACCAGGGTCGCGAGCTCAACGAAGAGCTGCGCCGCAAGGCGGACGACGCCTCGAAGGGCGTTCGCGAGAGCGCACTCGAAGCCGCCATGCGCGGTATGAAGCCCGAGGAGCGCGAGGCCTTCGCGGCCAAGGCGGCGGAATTCGCGCAGGCGCAGAACGAAGCCGATGCCCAGCGTGCCGCCGAGGCGGCCGAAGAGGTCGAGGTGGAAGCGGAGTCCATCGAGGACGTAGTCGAAGAAGCGGCGTCCGATGTGGAAGCAGCAGCCGAGGAAGTCGTCGCAGCCGCAGAAGAGGTTGTCGAGGAGGCAGCCGACGAAGGCGCCGAGGCGTAGGTCTCGCCGCGCGTCCTGACCGCCACGAGAGTCCGATTACGCAAGCTCCGTTGCAAGATGGCAGCGGAGCTCTTCGGCGTCCATCGGCGGTCCTGACGACGACGCCATTCCGGAATCAGGGCACGACATGCCAACGAACACGCTGCTCAAGCACTTCTTCGGCCAGGGAGCCGAGCTCGACCCCGATGATCGCTTCAACCTCAATCGGAAAGCTCGCTCCAAACGTCTGAGGGAGATAACGGCCATAGCTCGCAAGCACCATCTTTTGAGGGGGTTTACCCCCTCGGAATTCCGTGCGCTCTTGGAAGATCTGGGTCCGAGCTTCGTGAAGATCGGGCAGACGCTTTCGACCAGGTCCGAGATTTTGCCTAGGGCGTATTGCGAAGAGCTGGCGAAGCTGCAGACCGAATGCGATCCGCTGCCGTTCGACCAGGTCATAGAAGCTTTGCGCGACATATACGGCGATCGTTTCGAGCAAGAGTTCGATGCGGTCGACCCGAAGCCGCTCGGGAGCGCTTCGCTCGCGCAAGTTCACAAGGCGCGCCTGCGCAACGGCGATGTCGTGGCCGTGAAGGTGCAGCGTCCCGGCGTTCAGGCGACCATGGCCCAGGACATCGATATCATGCGCGTGCTCGTCGCGCGCATCTCGCGCTTTCTTCCCGAGGATCAGGTGCTCAACTTCTCCGAGGTCGTCGAGGAGATGTGGAAGACGTTCCTCGAGGAAACCGACTTCGAATGCGAAGCCGAAAACCTCAAGCTGTTCAAACAGCTCAACAGCCGGGTCGTATACATCGACTGTCCCAAGGTGTATCCAGAGCTCTGCAGCGAGCACTGCCTGGTCATGGAGTACATCGAGGGAATTCCCATATACGACCACGATGCGCTGCTCTCCGCCGGTTACGATTTGTCCGAAATCGGCGAGAAGATGCTCGACAACTACGCGACGCAGATCCTCGAGCACGGGTTCTTCCATGCGGATCCGCATCCGGGCAACATCATCGTGCGGGATGGCAAGATCGTCTACATCGATTTGGGGATGACGGGGCGCCTGACGGCCGTGGAACGCGCCGGTTTCGGCAACATCGTCACGGCGGTCGGGATGCAGGACGCCGGACGGCTGAAAGACGCGTTGATGTCGTTCGCGGAAAGCAAGGACGTCGCCGGAATCGACAACGCGCGCTTCCTTGCAGACCTCGATTCGCTTCTCGGCAAGTATGCATCATGCGACGTGGCCGATCTCGACATCGGCCAGCTGCTCGCCGATGTCATGGTGCTCACGCGCATGAGCAAGGTCACGTTGCCCTCGTCGGTCACCAACGTGTCGAAGGGCATCGTCACCATCGAGGGCACCATCGCCGATTTCATCGCAAACGACAGCATCCTCAGCATCATCAACGCGCATATCGCCCGTTCGGGCAATCCGCTGGACCGTGCGGAGGACAGCCTGCGGGATGCCATCATCGACGCGAAGCGAGCGGCAGATGGAGCGACGCAGGCGGCGGCGTATTCGGGCGAGACGCTTCGCATGCTCACGCGCGGGCAGCTCAAACTCAACATGAAGATGTTCGGATCGGACGATTTCGTGGATTCGATTTCGAAGATCGTCAACCGATTGACGATGGCGATCGTCGTCGCCGGCCTCTTCATCGGCTCGAGCATGTACGCGCGCGCGACGGGCGAGGGGCCGTTCCTCGGCGTCGGCTTCATCCCGTTCTTCGGCTTCGTCGGTGCGTTCGTCTTGTCCGCCTGGATCGTGATAGACATCTGGCGCAAGAAGTAGTCATAAAAAGGGACAGTCCCTTTTTATGTCAAGGGAATGTCCTCTTTATGGAATCGTGGGCGCGAACGTACGGCGCGCGTTTTCTCGCAGCAGCCACATGAAGTCTCGCTTGCCAAATTTGAAAACAGCACCAGGTGCGATCCCGCACGCATACTGACCGTTGAGGAGACTCCCCTTCGGTCAGTAGAACCATTGCGCGCCGACGACCTCTTCGGTCGTCGAGCGAAGCCAGCCTTTGGGGTCGCTCTTGTCCGATAGGGCGCGAGTCTTCTTGGCGAGGTCATCGGGGCAGTCGTCGACGGTGTAAACGGCGAAATCGTCGCGGTTCTCGTTGGAATAGCAGACGAGCGGCGTCCACTTGACGTTTTCGACGTGCACGTCGGGGGAATCGGCATAGCGGATGAAGTCGCAACTCAGCATGCCCTCGAGGACGTTGATGTCATTGGGCGTCTCGTGGTCGGCGATGAAGTTGCCCAGCGAATAGGCCACGAGGGTCTGATGCCCGTTGCCGCTCGAGTTGGCGACCCACTTCATAGGCCCGATGACGTGGGGGTGGGACCCCAGCACGACGTCGACGTCGAGATCGGCGAGCAGCTGCGCGTACTTCTCCTGCTCGTCATCGGCTTCCATGAGGTTCTCGGTGCCCCAGTGCATGGCGACGAGCACCACGTCGGCTTCCTCCTTGGCCCGGGCCACGTCCTCGCGGATGCGGTCTTCGTGGATGAAGTTCACCGCATAGGTCGGAAGCTCCGATTCCTCGTAGCCGTTAACGCCGTAACAGTAATTGAGCAAGGCGAATTTGATCCCGTTGCGTTCCTGAAGGGCGAGGTGATTGTATTGCTCTGCCGTCACGGCCGTGCCCGTGAACTCGACGGGCTGTTTCTCCCAAACGGAAAGCGAGTGCTCGAGCGCTTCTTGCCCGTGGTCGTATGAGTGGTTCGTCGCCGATGCAACGAAATCGAAGCCGGCGTTCACGACGGCGTCGGCCATCTCGTCGGTCGTGTTGAAGCTCGGGTATCCAGACACGCCGATGTCTGAGCCGCCGATATGCGTTTCCTGGTCGATGTAGGCGAGGTCGGCGGCTTGAATGTACGGCGCGATGTTGTCGAAGAGGAACGAGTAGTCGAACTTGTCGTCGTCTTCGACGCCGGCTTTCTTGTCGGCCACGTAGCCGATGTACTCATCGGGCAGGTTGTCGCCGACTGCCACGAGCGAAACCTTGATCGCTCCTTCCGGCAAGCCGGCCGCCTCGGCGCTTTGGGCGCTTTCGCCTGCAGCAGGCGCTTCGGATTGGCCCGATTGCGGAGCTCGGCCACATGTTGAAAGCGCGACGAGGATGATGACGAGAAGCACGATGCCCGCAGCGATGAGAGCGAGAACGCGGCGGGGCAGGGCCGAAACGGCGTCGATCCGCTTCGAGAGCGTGCTCTTGATGGCGTCCAAGATGGCGGTTGCATCGTGCGCGACCGTCGTCGAGCGCGGTGTCGATTGCCTGTGCGTGCCTTGCGAGCTTCCTTGCGCTCCGGCGCGTCGCCGTGAGCCGTCGACGGTTCCCCGTTGCGCGGTGCGAGTCGTGGTGTGGGCGCTTCTATCCGAACGACGCTGCCGTGTCCCATCCGGCCGAACGCGATATGAGCGCTCGTCCTGGGTTGCGCGCCCTGTGCCGCCTTGGCCCTGCGCTCTCGTTTCCGGGCGTCGGCGATAGCCTTCCTGCCCGCGATTCCGATAGCGGTCACGTTGCGAATAGCGATTGTCCCGATCGTCCATCATTCCTGCCGTTCGACGTATATCCTGCAGCACTATTGTAAACCACAAGTGAAACGGGTCTCCAGGGCGGGTTCAGGCGGTGATTGCACCTTCAGGCGACGCATTGTGCGGGCCTCTCCGGATTTAGTGACCGAAAGGGAGACTCCCTTTCGGTCACTACGAAGCACGCGCCCCCGGAGACCCGTTCTTTAGCAGCTGGGTTATGCCTGTTCGGAGCGGGAAAACAACAGCAAACCACCATACTTTCTAAAAAAAGTTCTTGACTTCACTATATATACGTCGTATTTTATTCAACTGTGCATTTTTGCGGAAAAGCGAGTGTTTACGAAGGAGGAACGAGCTCGTGGCTAAGAGCAAAACTACCACTCCCACCAGCACTTATAGAGAGAGGCAGTCGTTCGCCAAGATTCCCGACGTCATGGACGTCCCCAATCTAATCGGCATCCAGATCGACAGCTTCAAGTGGTTCGTCACGGAAGGCCTTGCTCAGGCGTTCCATGACATCAGCCCGATCGAGAATTCCACGAAGGACATGTGCGTGGAATTCGGCAAGCATGAATTCGGCGACCCGAAATACACGGTTGACGAATGCAAGGAAAAGGACGTCAGCTACCAGGCGCCCCTGTTCGTCGAGATCCGCTTCATCAACAAGGAGACCGGCGAAATCAAGGAGCAGGAGGTGTTCGTCGGCGACTTCCCGCTGATGACCCCGCGCGGCACGTTCATCATCAACGGCACCGAGCGCGTCGTCGTATCCCAGCTCGTCCGTTCGCCGGGCGTGTACTTCGCCTCCGAGCAGGACAAGACGTCTGACCGCACCATCTACAACGCGAAGGTCATCCCCAGCCGCGGTGCTTGGCTCGAGTTCGAGACCGATAAGCGCGACGTGCTGCACGTGCGCATCGACCGCAAGCGCAAGCAGCCCGCGACGCTGCTCGTCCGCGCGCTCGGCCTTGCCGAAACCCGCGACGAGATCATCGAGCTGCTCGGTTCCTCCGACATGATCCTGCGCACGCTCGACCGCGACCCGGCCACCACGCGCGAGGAATCGCTCATCGAGCTGTACAAGCGCTTCCGTCCGGGTGAGCCGCCAACGCTCGATTCCGCTCGCACGCTGCTCGACGGCCTGTTCTTCAATC
>CAMOLA010000032.1 GCA_946618265.1 uncultured Eggerthellaceae bacterium | reverse complement strand
ACACCCCGTTGCCCTCCCGTCGTCTTTGAACGCTCCTCCGTCCCCTGTTCATCGGTGGCGCAAAAGTAACGTTCTGATTTAACAATTGCCAAGCCTTCGAATGCTCCTGTATGCTGAATCCAACCCGAAAGAGGGGGACCCGAGAGAAGGGAAGGCAGTATGAAGAAGGTAACAGCATTGCTCCTTGCCGCCGTGGCGGCAGCGGCCATGGCGATCGGCATGGTGGGCTGCGGTGGCGGCGCCGCTTCGTCGGCTGCGCCCGAGCCGACGCCGTCGAATGCGGTCGCGGGCATGATTGACGCGCTCAAGGCGCAAGATGCCGAAGCGTTTGCCAAGTACTATGCGGGCCAGGCGCCCGAGAGCCTCGACATCAAGGCCGAGCTCGAGAAGGATTCGTCGTTCAGCTCGCTGCCCGAAGAGCAGAAAACCGCGGTCATGGCCATCGTGGACAAGGTCATGGACTTCGATTACTCGGTCGGCAACGAGCAGATTGACGGCGACAAAGCCACGGTCGATCTCACGATAACGACCTATGACTTCGCCAGCACGGTCGAAACGCTCATGGGCTCTATCATGACTCAGGCGATGAGCATGCAGGCGACCGGCGAAACCGATGAGGCGGCGGCCATGGCGGCTGCGATGGAATCCGTCAAGGGCGCTCTCGACGGACTGACGTCCAAGGACGTTTCGTCGACCGTCACGGTGAACGTGTCGAAAGATGCCGACGGCAACTGGAAGGTCGACGACCTCTCGGCGATGAGCGAGGACGAGTCCAAGAAGTTAGGCGACGCTCTGCTTGGTGGTCTTGTGACCAAGATGGAGGGCCTGATGGGATCCATGGGCAGCGCGTTTAACATGGACGCCCTCGGCGAGATCGCCAGCGATGTTGCCGGCGACAAGGCGGCATAAGGTCGAAACTGGAGCGAACGAGCTCGCGACAGGCGAATTGATGGAGGGGCGGACTTCGGTCCGCCCCTTTTTGCGTTTCGGCAATTGTGCAGTTCTCCTTCGCTTTTGTTTAGGAAAGCGCCCGCAAAGCCCGTTAACCCATGCATTTGACCCCCTTGGTCGTGTCTCGTTTGCAATCAGGTATAATTGCCCGTATCCCAAGAAGGAGAGGTCAGATTATGGATATGGATGCCTTGGTATCGATCACCGACACAATCGATACCTACATGTACACGTACTTCCTGGTGTTTCTGCTCATCGGCGCAGGTCTGTACTTCACGATCCGCACCAAGGGCGTTCAGTTCACGCATCTCAAGGACATGTTCGCCGCCATCACGGAGAAAAAGCATGTTCCCGGCCAGAAGAGCGTTTCGTCGTTCCAGGCCATGATGGTTTCCACGGCTAGTCGCGTGGGCACGGGCAATATCGCCGGCGTGGCGACGGCCATCGCCGTTGGCGGCCCGGGCGCTGTGTTCTGGATGTGGCTCATGGCGCTCATCAACGGCGCGTCGGCGTTCGTCGAGTCCACGCTCGCGCAGATTTGGAAGGTGCGCGGCGAGAACGGCGAGTTTCGCGGCGGCCCGGCGTACTACATCGAGCAGGCGCTGAACAAGCGCTGGCTGGGCGTCGTGTTCGCCATCTCGCTCATCCTGTGCTTCGCGCTCGGCTTCAACGGGCTGCAGACCTACAATATGAGCTCGTCGATCGAGTACTTCTACAACCAGGCCGTCTCTGGCCAATCAGGCGTGCCAGGCTATTTCGAGACGCGGATTCCGTTCGCGATTGGCGTGATGCTGGCTGTCGTGTTCGCGTTCGTTCTGTTCGGCGGCACGCATCGCATCAGCTTCCTGACGTCGGCCATCGTGCCAGCTATGGCCATCCTCTACCTGCTGCTCGCCGTCATCATGGCCGTCATGAATGCCAGCGCGCTGCCGGCCGTGTTCGGGCTCATTTTCCAGGAAGCGTTCGACTTCAGCTCCATCGTCGGCGGCTTCGCCGGTTCGATGATCGTGCAGGGCATCAAGCGCGGCCTGTTCTCCAACGAGGCCGGTATGGGTTCCGCGCCGAACGCCGCCGCGTCGGCGAGCGTATCGCATCCGGTCAAGCAGGGCCTCGTGCAGACGCTGTCCGTGTTCATCGACACGATCGTCATCTGCACGTGCTCGGCTGTTATGATCATGATCTTCGTGCAGGGGCACATGGACCTCACGCCGTTCGGCGGCGCCGAAGAGGGCCTGACCAACATGCCGCTCGTTCAGCAGACGATGCTGTACGCATTCGGTGATTTGGGCATCCTCTTCATGACGGTCGCCATCTTCGCGTTTGCATTCTCCAGCCTCATCGGCAACTACTTCTACGCCGAGCAGAACTTCAAGTTCATCACTACTAACAAGGCCGCCCTCAACGTGTTCCGCGTCGTATGCGCCATCGTCGTGTTCTTCGGTGCGCAGTCCAACCTCACGCTGGCTTGGAACCTCGCCGATATCTTCATGGGCATCGAGGCCGTCATCAACATCGTGGTTATTTTGATTCTGGGCAAATGGGCATTCGCTGCGCTCGAGGACTACAAGGCGCAGAAGCGCCAGGGTCTCGATCCGGTGTTCGTCGCTGATAGCATTCCGGGCATACCCGCCACCGAATGTTGGCACGAATCGCGTGACGAGCTGCAGACCATCGAATCGGGCATCGTGTTCGGTGCGGACGAGGACTAGCAGTATGTAAAGACAAATCGACTCATCTTGAGTTGACGTGAAGGCCCCGAGATCCGGTTCGTTCCGATTCTCGGGGCCTTGCCGTTGGGGCTATCGATAAGGCGCCCGTGCGACATGCGTTGCCGCGGAACCGCAATTGGCTCCTTCAAGCTAAATGTGCACGAGGACGTATGCGGCGCATATTCTCGAGTTATCGAGCAAGCCTAAACGCTGGTTCTGCAAGAATGCGCACCACATCTGCGTAGACCGAAAGGGAGTCTCCCCAACGGTCTGTGACCGTTGGGGACTCCCTTTCGGTTGATTCGCATGTGTCTTACCGATACGTGTTCGCGCCGTCGTAGATTGACTTCGTGATGACCGAGAAGTGCAGGATGGGGCGGTCGACGCGCAGGATGCGCATGGGGTTGTGCGGGGTGCCCGCCGGGGCGAAGATGATCGACGACTTCGTCAGCAGGTGCGCTTCGCCGCCGATGGTGAACTCGATTTCGCCGCCCAGGTCGGTGGGGTCGTCGGGATTCGAGCCCAAAAAGCCGATGAGCTCGTCGCAGTCGTCGTGGCAGTGCTCTTCGAAAATGGGATCGCGGTCGGGCACGGCGGAGTACCAAGCCGTGTTCATCTGGAATGCTCCCGGCGTCGTGTTGCCGTCGATCCAGCAGATGCGCTGGGCGAACTTGTCGTAGAGCTGCTTGAAGGCGGGGTCCATCGCCGGTGCTCCAGTGGCGTCCTGCACGATGTTGGCGGCATACGCGCCCGAATCGTTGTTAATGATGGCCATGGCCGATCTCCTCTCTATGGCATTGCGCAATGAAAACAGTATAGAGGGCGTTATGGCGAGTTAGTCGGATGACTCGCTTGCGGATTAGACGAACTCAGGATGGTGAGAGAAGGCCAAAGGAACACGAATTCGGAAGGTGAAGGAGCTTTATTGTAGAGGCGGTGCATAGATTGTTGGCGTCCCTTGGCTTATCGCTTAGAACAGCGAGAGCTGGCCGTCGTTGCCGTTGGCCCGATCGGGCGAGTTGGGCTCTTCGGGGCATACGCTTAGTGGCAACGCGGAGCGATCGGCGAGCTGGGCGATGTCGGCCAGGTCACCTTCCAGCCACAAGGGGACTTCCTCGAAGCGCAAGGCCAGGGGCATGCGCGGGTGGATGGGCGCTACGTGCGCATTTGGCTCGGTCGTGATGACGGATAGGCGGCTTCCGCTGCATACGCTGGCAAGCAGCAGTGGCGCATCGTCGGGCATAGCGAACTCGTATTGCCGTTTGATCGGTCGGCCGCTTTTGGGGCTGATGACCGTTTCGCCTGCGTGCGGCTCGAAGAACGTTGCGGCAGGTAATATGCAGCGGCCTTCGCGAATGGGCGCTTCCCACATGGCCGACCCGCCAAGCGCCGACTCGATGCGCGTGTTGTAGACGAGCTTGCCGTTCCACGGGGCTTCGATTCCCCAGGTTGTTTCGAATATGCCGAGCCTCGTTGCCTGGCCGTTCGCTTGCCGAGTCTGCAATCCGATAGCGTGCAGCATGGTGCCCGGGCGGGCCTGGTCGCGCTCGCGTTGTTCGCGGGTTAGATGCATCTGCCGACGCGCCTCTACGCTTTCCACGACATCGCGGATTTCGTCCATCGTCAATATGGTGATTCTTCCGCACATTGTTTACTCCGCATGCGATGACGAGCTGACTTCTTGCGTTTATTGTACACAAGGGCCCGCTGGTCAGCCGTGGAGCGTATGCCGAATGTTCCGCGTTGTGGCTGTTTGCGCCAGCCCGTGATCCGTCCGTCCAGTTGAACGGCGTGGTGCTCGCCCACGGTTGCCCGCGTTAAAGGTGTTAGAAACGTGTAGCCGCGCAAGCGGTTATGCATCCCGTTGCCAAACGGGCTATCCGGGAAGCAGGCTGAAGCTCTGCGGCAATGCGTTCCTGTGTGGTTTTGGTTTGCGTTCCCGCATAGGGGCGTGAACTCGTTTATACTGCCCTATGCAGTTGTTCGAGTGTCTCGAAAGGACTAGGACGGCGCCAAGTTCCGAACCTGGTCAGGTCCGGGAGGAAGCAGCCATAAGGGACCGCTGACGAGCGTCCTAGTCTTTTCGGGGCACTTTTGTATACGGAGTCCCATGGGTTTCATCGAATTCATTATCAGCTTCTTGAAAGATCCGCGCACGCAGATTGCGGCTTGGATTGGCACGCTCGGGCCCGTGCTCGTGTACTGCCCGCTGTTCTTGGTCGTGTTCATCGAGACGGGCGTGGTGTTCTTCCCGTTCTTGCCGGGCGATTCGCTGTTGTTTGCTTGCGGCGTGTTCTCGGCCGAAGGGTGGGGGCTCAATATTTTTGCCACGCTGATCGTGTTTTATGCGGCGGCCATCTTGGGCAATACGTCCAATTACTGGATAGCGCGTTTTTTCGGCAGCCGTATTTTGGATTCGGGCAAGGTGAAGGCCCTTACGCCCGAACGGTTGGCAAAGCTCGACCATTTCTTCGAGAAGTACGGTGGGCTGACCATCGTCATCACGCGCTTCATGCCGTTCTTCCGCACGTTTGCGCCGTTCATTGCGGGCACTGGCCATATGAACTTCGCCAAGTTCACGCTGTTCAATGCCATTGGGGGCATCAGCTGGGTCAGCTTGTTCGTACTCGTGGGCTATTTCTTCGGTGGCATTCCGTTCGTGCAGCAGCATTTCAGCTCCATCGTGCTGGGCATCATTCTGATTTCCGTGCTGCCTGCCATCGTCGGTGCCGTGCGCGGTGCCCTGAACTCGCGAAAACGCGATTAATGCTTCCAGAACCGCAATGCCGATGCGGGCGTTTCGCGTAAGCGGTTTAAGCGTTGGCGTGGATAGGTGCGTGTTTTCCTCCCACGGGAAGTAGTATCATAGTCGGCGGCGCTTTTCGTACGAGCGAGCGCCGAAATGCTGTTAAAAATTGCAAGAAATGTTTGATTATCGGGATTATGGACGTTGCTCTGTTCAGAATTTGCGATAATGAACGATTTTTGAAGGACTACGTGGATATCGGGAGATTTTTCGTGCTATTTGCCCAGTTCAGGGGCGTGCCGTTTTGCTCCTATCTGGGGTGGCTCGGAAAAATCGCACATTATCGCAAATTCTGAACAGAGCAACGTCCAAAATCCCGATAATCAAACAAAATGCGAAAAAAGTAACAGGAACAGAGAGCTATTAGCGACTTTCGCGGTCAACGACTGCGGGAATCGCGCAGAAAGTGCAGGACTCATGGCTGAAGCGCTGTATCGGAAGTATCGTCCGCAGGTGTTCGAGGACGTCGTGGGGCAAGAGCCCATCGAGCGCACGCTGAAGAACGCGATTGCGCAGGACAAAGTGTCGCATGCGTACCTGTTCACGGGGCCGCGCGGCACGGGCAAGACCACGACGGCGCGCTTGTTGGCCAAAGCGCTGCTCTGCGAGAAGGGTCCGACGCCCGATCCCGATGGCGAATGCGAGGATTGCAACCTCATCGCGGAAGGCGCGCACCCGGATGTGTACGAGCTCGACGCCGCTAGCCGCACGGGTGTCGAAAACGTTCGCGAGGAAATCATCAGCCGCGTCTCGTTTGCTCCGACCCGTGGGCGCTACAAGGTCTATATCATCGACGAGGTCCACATGCTGTCGACGGCTGCATTCAATGCGCTGCTGAAGACGCTCGAGGAACCGCCGGGGCATGTGGTGTTCGTGTTGTGCACGACCGATCCGCAGAAGGTGCCCGAAACCATCCATTCGCGTTGCCAGCGTTTCGATTTCCGTCGCATCGCTCCCGAGTCCATGGTGTCGCGGCTCGGTGCGATCTGCATTGCGGAAGACGTCGAGTTCGAGGGCGAGGCGCTCGACCTTATCGCCCATCGAGCTGAAGGCGGCTTGCGCAATGCGCTCACCTCGCTCGAGCAGATCATCGCGTTCGAGAACGGCAAGGTGACGCTGGCGGGGGCCGAACGCTTGCTGGGCTCAATCGATTCCAACGATATGGCCGAGATCATCGCCTATGTGGGCAAACGCGATATCGCCAATTGCTTCCGATGGACGGCTGCATATGTGGAAACTGGTGCTGATCTGGCGCAATTCGTGCGCGATATGGCCGAACATGTGCGCAATCTGTACGTGATGTCGCTCGTCGGGGACGATGTGGAGCTTGACGTCGGCGAGACGTCGCGCCGTGAGCTGATCGGCGAGCTGCAGTGGTTCGGTTCCGACCGCCTGGCGCGCCTGCTCGGCGTGCTCGGCGATTTGTCGGCTGAGCTGAAAACATCGTCGAATCCGCGCCTTGCATTCGAAATCGCCTTGACGCGGATGGTGCGTCCCGATTCCGATTTGACGCTCGAGGCGCTGGCCGAACGCGTGGAGGCTTTGGAGAGCGGCTATTCGGCGGTTGCGCACGTGCTGCCTGGCGAGCCGCTGCACCTTGGCGGCGAAACGAGTGTTGCCGGCGAGGTGTATTCGGAGCTCTCGCAGTTCGACGCGCCCGAGCCGCGCCGCACGGTTGAACAGCGCGGCGATATGCGGCTCGCAGCTTCGGGCCAAAGCGCTCAAGGCGAACGCCCGCAAAGCGAGGTCGCGGAGCAAGCGCGACAGCCGCTTCCACAATCGAGCGCTGCCGTTCAGCAAACGATGCAAGGTGGGGGTTACGGCGCGACTGCTCAAGGACAGGCGCAGGCGCCGGCGGTCGATCAAGCTGCCTCTCAGCCTCCGCGCCACGACCTAGTGGGCGAGGGGCAAGCGCGGTCTGTTTCGCAAGCCTCTCAGGAACCCGCTCAATCGGGTCAGGCGAGCGGGTACGGCCAGAATGCGCAGAAGGCGTCTGCAGGTGCGGGAGCCGGGCTTTCCGCATTCGAAAACCCCGCCGCTTTACAGCGCATCTGGCAGGCCGCGCTTTCGGCGCTGAAGAAGCAAAAGCAAGCGTACGGCGTGTTGTTCATGAACACAAAGGTGCGCTTCGACGCCGATGATGGCATGCTCAAAGTCGTGTTCCCCGAAGAGAGCGCCTTTGCGTTCAATGCGGTGCAGAAGCCCGATGTGCAAGACGCACTTTCCGTTTCGCTCGAACATGCGGCCGGCTGCACGGTGCCGTTTGCGTATGAAAAAGCGGGTGCGGCGACTGCGACCGCGGCAAGCGCGACGGCTTCGCGCGCATCGCAGCCGGCGAGCCGTGCGCAATCGCAGCAACCAGCACCCGAGCCTTTGGCGCAACCGGTTTCCGAACCCGTGGCGCAACCGGTGCCAGGGCCTGCGATGCAAAACGCATCCGCCGCCATGGCTTCGAATGCGCAACAGGCATCGTCTGCTGCGCCCTCCGGGCAGCAGCCTGCGCCTTCGCCGACGGCCGCGCAGCAGCAGCCAGCCGTGGGCCAGCAATCGGCACAACAGGCGGGTCAACGGTACGAACAGCCTCCCATGCAGCAAGAAACACCCCAGGCTGGTGCACAGCCCGCAGCTGCTCAGGCGGACCCCTACGAGCAGCCGCCATGGGACGTAGTTCCCTACGAAGAGGTGCCTTACGAGGAAGCGCCCTACGAGTCGGTTCCCTACGAGGAGCTCGGCGGCGGATACGAGCAGGCGCAACCCGTTTCCGTCGACGCCGCAACCAGCGCTTCGCCGGCGGCGCCCAACTTGACGCCGGAAGGCGCGATAGCAGAAGACCCAGCTGATGTCGAGGCGATGCTGCAGGCGGGGTTTGGCGGCGGCGTCATCTTCAGCGAAGTGGAATAACGCAGGTCAACCAGCAAGGCTGAACGTACGAAAGGAACGCAGTCATGGATATGAACCAGATGTTGCAGCAGGCGCAGATGATGCAGCTCGAGTTGGCGCGTGCGCAAGAGGAAATCAAGGAGATGAAGCATACGGCCACGTCGGGCGGCGGCATGGTGAAGGTCACGGCGCTCGGCGACGGGACGATCGAGAGCCTCGAAATCGACCCCGAGGCCGTCGATCCGGATGACGTCGAGATGCTCCAGGACATGATTCTCGTTGCCGTCAACGAGGCGCTGCGCGGCGTTGCTCAGGCGGGCGAAGACCGCATGTCGTCCGTGACCGGTGGCCTGAATATCCCGGGGTTGTTCTAGATCGTTTGCGGGATTCGCTGCTACATACACCCTGTTGGGAAGGCTTGCTCTCCTGACATGATGGAACGAGGCCGGAGAGCAGATCTCCTGGCCCATATAGGAGTTGATGAGAATGCAGTCGGCGCCTGCTCTTCAGAAGCTGCTTGACGAGTTGGAGCGGCTCCCCGGCATCGGGTCCAAATCGGCCCAGCGCATCGCCTATTGGATGCTGAACACCGATAGCGCTACGGTACTGCGGTTGGCCGATGCCATAACCGAGGTGAAATCGACCGTGCATTTTTGCACGCGCTGCTTCAACTACGCCGAGGAAGAGCTGTGCGAGATCTGTCGTTCCGATAAGCGCGATGCCGGCGTCATATGCGTAGTCGCCGAGCCGCGCGATATCGCGGCCATCGAGCGCACGGGCGCGTTCTCGGGGCTGTATCACGTGCTCGGTGGCGAGCTGGCGCCCATGGACGGCGTGGGGCCCGACAACCTGCACATCGCCGAGTTGCTTTCCCGCCTGGCGTCAGAAGATGTGCGCGAGATCATCCTTGCCACCAATCCCAACGTGGAAGGCGAGACGACCGCCGCCTACATCGCGCGTTTGGTCAAGCCGCTTGGCGTGGACGTGTCGCGTCTGGCTAGCGGCATGCCCGTCGGCGGCGAGCTGGATTTCGTGGACGAGGTCACGTTATCCCGCGCTATCGAAGCCAGGCGCATGCTGTAGGCGCCGCCGTTCTGAGTTCCTCGTATACATTTGGGGACTGTCCCCAAATGTATACGCCCGCAAAGAAAGAAGTCGCCGCATGCCCGGTAGGTATGCGGCGACTTCCTCTCCAAGAAAGCAACAGGATCAGTCCCCTCCCAGAAACCAGACCCCATGCCGAAGTGAAATCTGTTCGTTGACGGTTCGTTAACCGCCGACGGACATTATAGCACCGTTCACCGCGATTGGAAGTAGAATTTTCAACTTGAAAAATACGGCGATGAACAGGTAAAACATGCGTGTCATTTTCCGTTTTTCCATATTGTCCGTCTCGGTGGTTTTTCGTGCGGAAAGTTTAACCGTGCAATGTATTTCGCACCGAGCCAATTAGCGTTCGCCAAAGCCGTTCGCCTCTTTCCATCCATCGATGAGGTCGATGAGTTCGGCCTTGGAATGGACGCCTGTTTTCTTGTAAATGCGTTTCAAATGCGTGTATACGGTGCTTTCGGCAATGAACAGCTCACTTGCGATTTTACGGGCGCTGTAGTTGTGGTATGCATAGGCCGATAATTCGGCTTCGCGATCGGAGAGCCCGAAATCTTTGCCGAATTGGCGAATTGTCAAGCGCAGGTTTCGCGTCTTCGGAGCTTCGTTCTGCGGTGGTGCTTGCGGCACGGTCGAGGGGCTAGGTTTTGTCGTCGCGCTTGACGATGGCTCCAGTGCGGCAACCAGCGGAGGGGCCGATTCGGGCTCATGAACGGTCGCGGTCGAAAGCGCGCTTGACGGCATGGGCGAAGACGTCGGCGCTGGCGAGGATGGAACATCGGGAGTGCTTGAGGGTGAACGTGCTGGCGCAGACGAGGGTGTAGCGTCGGAGACGCTCGCGGCCGGCTTTTCTAGGGCGGTTTCGGATGAGGGGCGCGCAATCGGTTTGCAGATGGCGATCATGATCGTGGACACAATCGGACATGCGATCGAAATCGTCGATGATTGGCCGCCGAGCGGGATGAGCGCGAGGTTTATGGCCAAGAACAGCGCGAAAGACCCGATGAGCGTCCGGTCGACATGGCTCGTATTCGAAAGGCGCATGTAGAAAGTCCAAAATGCAAGATGGACGGGCATGTAGAGTGCCACGAGTACGCTCCCCACGTTGAAAGCTTCGGCCGTATCGGTTCCGGACAGGCTGCTCGGCGTCAGCAGAAAGAGCCCGATGACACCTCCGACCCCGAAAACTACTGCAATCCATTTGTGCACGACAAGCGCGCGAGCTGCTTTTCCGCGGAACGCGTAGAGCGCGAACAGCGCGGTGACGAATACGAGCGCGTAGACGCCCTGCGCGATCATGCCGCCGTCGAAGCCCGTGCGTTGGAACGAGAACATGACCGGGTAGAGAAGCCGTTTGTAAAGCGACATCCAAAGCGCCGCCATGCCCACGACTGCGGGCGCGGCGGTTATCGCTGTTCTTGCGTCAAATGTCTCCTGGGGCACTGACTTCCTCTTCTGATGTTTGCAAAGGTGAACGGTTAGTCGGATATAACATTTAAGTGCCATTGTAGCTATTCTGTTGACGGAAAAGCTTGTAGAAAGCATTAAATGGCGTACCTAATTATTGGGTAAAGTTGGGTAATCCCAGGTCATGAATTAGGCAAAGTTTACTTTGATGAACTGCTAAAAGTTCCTATAGACTAACATCTTCGTCACTATCTTCAGCTTGGCTCGAACTATGCCCGAATCGACGGTGCGCATGGAGAAGGTTGCGGATAGTCGTTTTGGCCTGCAGGATCCATTGACGCGCGAAGTAGGCGGTTGCGGGCCAGTTCGAGTCGGAGCAATGAGTCAGGGATGAGGAGGAAATGAATGACCATTAGATTCGAAAGGCTCAAGGGCCTAAGCTCGCGTGCGGGCAGGTTTCTGCTCGCCGGCACGCTGGCGGCTGCGTTGACGCCAGCAGTCGCGCTGGCAGCCCCAGCCGACCTGCAGCAGGTCGGAAGCCCTGCACTTGCGCAAGGCAAGACGGCAAGCCTGCAGCACTATGATCCCGTAGAGTCCGACCTTGCCATTATCGGCGAGAGCGGCGACCCGCTGGCGGGCGGCGTCGAGCTCGTGTCGAGTGAGGGCAACGTGCACAAATATAAGGGCTATGTGCACAGCGATGGCTCCCACTTCAAGGCCTATTCGCTCTACACCGAGATAACGACCGACGACAACGGCGTGCTGACCGCCGTCGACATCACGAGCGGCAACGACACCTTCGCCGGCAAATGGGGTTATGATACCTCCACGGTCGAGGGCTGGCTTCCGAAGGGCGTGAGCTTCTCGGCGACGCAAAACGGCGACGGCTCCTGGACGCCCGCCCTTTCCGGCAAGGTTCTTGCCGACTATGGCTACAAGCTCGCATCGGTTGCGCTCATGTCCGTAAACGCGCAGGGAACGGCTGATGTTTTGGGCATCGACCAGAACTTCGACAATTCGCGCCAGGTTCAATCGGGCAAAAACAAGGTGACTGCGCCGCACTACACGTCTACGGCGTACAAGATCGCGAACGCCGACCAGAACGATTACGGCGAGGGCAAGATATCCGTTCCCTCGACGATCGAAGGCGTGGTCGTTGCCGAGAACACGACCGAGACCGGCACGATCGAGAACAACCCGAACTACTACAACCTGGTGAAATGCACCTACACGATCGGCATCGGCGACAATATGCAGTTCAACACCTATTTCTCGATAGGCGAGAATGCGGGAATCGCCGGCGAGTACATCGACACGATTCCCGCCAAGGCTTTGGTCGACAACCCCACGACGGGAGTCGACACCAACCGGGAAGGCTGGACGGGCCTGATGGCGACGGTCTCGCTGCGCATGCTCGCCTCGTGGGGCAAGGCGATGTCCGACGAGAGCGTCTCGACCGACCTCGATGGCGAGATCGCCGATGTCGACACGGTCAGCGGTGCGACCAAGACAGCCGAGCCTTTCGCCGCAGCCTTGAGCCAGGCACGCGAAGACGGCTATATCAAGGGCGTCTCCGAAAACGTGAAGGTGACGATCGACGGCAAGAACGCGGCGGATGCCGCCTCGCTGCCGTGCATCAACGTGAACGACAACGACTCGACGAAGATTAGGAACTCCCAAGACCTGACGAGCGTCGTGAAGAACAGCGACGGCACGTACACGCTGAACCTTCGCCTGAAGCGCTACGGCGGCGGCCGCCAGGGTCTGCGCGACATATGCCTGTACAACCTGGCGGGCAAGATGGTCGGCACCCAGGGCATGCTCGCGCTGGCCAAGCAGGATGTCAATGTGGAGACGGGCGAGCTGGCAGAGGACAGCCCCTACCAGCTGCTCAAGTGCTACTACAATCCGGGTGCGTCGGCTAGCGATAGGAGCGCCGGCTATCTGGTCACGTACAACACGGTCAAGAACGACGAAGAGCTCTTCGCCGACGACGACATGATCTCGTTTAAGTACACCAACGACGGGGTGACGGGCAACGTCTGCACGGGCACGCTCACGACCAAGTCGACCGACATCACGCATGTCGTGTTCAAGTACGAGCTGGGCCATGGCGACATCGCCGTTGCCTACGACCTCGAGAACATGAGCAAGGTCGCCGACGTAAGCGCGCTGCTCGACGCTGCAAGCGCGGAGAACGCCGCTAGCGTCCAGGAAGCACGTGAGGCCTACGACGCGCTTCCCCTCGACGTGCGCCCCTTCACCACGGGCATCGACAAGCTCGAGGCCGCCGAGGCCGGCATCGTCGCGAAGGGCCTCGAGGCCCTCGACGCGAGCGACGAGGCCGCCGTCGCCGCCGCACGCGCCGCCTATGACGCGCTCGATCCGGCCGTGAAGGCCAAGGTCGATGCAGCTGCGCTTGACAAGCTGACGAGCGCCGAGAAGTCCATCGCCGACAAGAAGGCTGCCGACGAGGCGAAGAAGGCCGCCGAGAAGGCAGCGGCGGACAAGGCCGCAGCGCTGGCCGCCGCGAGCAACGTGAACAAGGCGAGCGTCACGGCCGCCGACATGAAGAGGGCCTCCGACCTCGGCGCGACCACCGTAACGCTCGGGCCCAAGGTCAAGAAGATCGCCAAGGGCGCCTTCAAGGGGACAAACATCAAGACCATCGTCGTCAAGACCAAGAAGCTCAAGAAGAAGTCCGTGAAGGGGTCCCTCAAGGGCTCCAAGGTCACGACCGTCAAGGTCCAGGTCGGCAGCAAGAAGGCCAACAAGAAGGTCGTGAAGAAGTACAAGAAGATCTTCACCAAGAAGGTCGCCGGCAAGAAGGCCAAGGTGAAATAGATTGCGCGCGATGTGACAGAGGGGTCAGACCCCTCTGTCACATCCGCCCAACGCCGCCGCCAAGACTGCCGCTGCAACGTGCAGGCGAAGTGGGAGATATCAAACGGGGCGGCATCCGGGATGCCGCCCCAGAGAATGTGACAAAGGGGTTTGACCCCTTTGTCACATCCAGCCGCGGCCGGCGGCAGGAGAGCGCCTTCCCGAGTGCATCGCCGCGGTGCGTTCGGGAAAGCGCTCCAGCATATGAAGGGGGATTTCGGGAGGAAATATGGAATTGCTCGATAGGTTGAAATCCACGCCGATCTGGCTGATGCTGCCTCGCTGGCGGTTGCGGCGGCCATCGGGATGACCGTGGCGGGCTACACGCCGCTCGTGTTCGACCCCTCCCTGTACAAGGCCGAGTCGGCTCTGGCCGACGAGCTGAAGCAAGTCGACGCAGACGAAAAAGAGGCGGAAAACGCCCAGAACGTCGGCGGCGCCGGCGCGACCGGCCAGATGCAGGATGGCACTTGGACCGGGTACGCCGTGTGCGGCGAGGGCAACCCGGACGGGTGGAAGCCCTACTATGTGGCCGTCACCATCATGGTCAAGGACAACAAGGTGACGGGCATCACCAACATCGCCGGCTCCTCGACGGGCAACGATGGCTCGGACGCGCTCAACTGGGATCCGAGCGAGAACCAGGAATACCTCGATTTGGCCGTGTCGGGCCGCGGCGGCTCGGGCGTGCGCGCGCAGATGGACTCGCAGATAGCTGCGTCAGGCACCGTGAGCGGCGTCGACACCGTGAGCGGCGCCACCTACTCGTCGGTGGCCATCTACAACGCCTTCGTCGACGCGACGAAGAAGGCCGCGGGCGAATCGGGGTCGGTGGCCGCCGGTGCAGACGCGGGCGACTCCGGCGCGAGCAAGAAAGTGAAGGCAAGCTCGACTCCCGCGTCTCTGGCCGACGGCAGTTGGACGGGCTATGCCGCATGTGGGCAGGGCAACACGGCCAACTGGAAGCCTTATTACGTCGCCGTCACCGTGAAGGTGAAGGGCGGCAAGGTCAAGGGCATCACCAAGGTCACGGGCTCCTCGACGGGCGATTCCGGCAGCGCGGCGCTGTCGTGGGACCCGGCCGAGAACCAGAAGTACCTGAGCTGGGCCATCTCCGGCAAGGGAGGATCAACCGGTGTCAAGACGCAGGTCAACAAGCAGATCAAGGCAAGTGGATCCGCCTCGTCCGTCGATACCGTGAGCGGTGCGACCTATTCCTCCGAGGCGATTTGGGAGGCCTACCAGGATGCGCTTGCCAAGTCGGCGAAGGCTGCCGGCTCCAAGGTGAAGAAAAAGAAGTCGGCCACTACGAAGACTTCGACCACGCCCGAGACCGTTCAGCCCGACACGAACGTGGGCACGTTGGCTGATGGCGCATGGACGGGTTATGCCACGTGCGGTCCCGATCCCGATGATACGTGGAAGCCTTATTACATCGGCGTCACCGTCACCGTGAGCGGCGACAAGCTGGTTTCGGTCGATGCCATATTCGGCTCGTCGACCGGCGAGCCGGGAGATGCGGCCCTCAACTACGACGAGGCCGAGAACAAGAACTACTTCGACAACGCCGAATGGGGCGTGGGAACGCAGCTCCGCAATGCGGCGGCTGCCGGCAAGATTCCCGGCAGCGTGGACACGGTGTCGGGCGCCACGTTCTCGTCCAAGTCGATATTCGACGCCTTCTTCGCCGCGCTCGAGAAGTCTGCCGCTGCCGGTGGCGGAACGGTCGAGGTGTCCGACGGCGCAGATGACGGCATGGGCGGTTCGACGGGTAGCGGACAGGGTGACGACGACGCCTCGACTGGTGGTGGAGGCGATGATCCAAGCTCGTCCGATCCGGGCGACGACCAGCAAGCATCCGCTTCAACCATCCATTACGGGTATGCGCTGTGCGAGTCGGCGGCTTCTGACTGGTCGTCCTACTACGTGTTCGTGAAGGTAAAGGCAACCGATGGCGTGGTGACCGAGGTCGTGGACGCTTACGGGGACGCCGACGGCGTCGTTGACCCGAGCGTGCTGTACAGCGCTTCGGAGAATGCGATGTATTTGGACTGGGCGATTGACGGCAAGTTCGGCGGCACGGGCTATCGCATGAAGAGCATCCTGAAGCAGATTCAGGCGAAACTCGACGCTCAGGCGGCGGTGAGCGGCATCCAGACTGTCTCGGGGGCGACGCGGTCGTCGCGCGCCATCATCAACGCCTACAGCATGGCGGCCGACAACGCTGCAGCGGGAATGGGCGTCACGCCCGAAAACGCCGTTGCGGGCTGCTGAACATGCTTTCGGGATCTCGTATCGTCCATCTAATGTAATCTATGGTAAACACCACGCCTATGCAGAACTCCTATGACAGGTTCAAGTACTTCGCGGCCAAGGCGGTCAACCTCATCATCGTGGTTGCAGCCCTCGTCACGTTCAGCATGTGGGCAGCGAAGGCCAATGCGCATGATGAAATGGTCGGGCAGCAGATCGCCGAGGCCGAGCGCGCGGCCAACCGCGGTCCGTATACGACTGACGGTACGTTCGAAGGTGCGGCCAAGGGTTATGGCGGGCAGGTCAAGATGCGCGTGGTCATCGAAAACGGCTATATCGATGCTGTTGAAATTGTTGACGCGAGCTCGGAAGACCAGGCGTGGCTCGACATGTGCGTGGGGCTTCCCGCTAAGATCGTGAAGGAGCAGACGACCAACATCGACGTCGTCTCGGGCGCAACCTACACTTCCGCCGACATGCTCAACAGCGTGACCGAGGCACTGCAGAAATCGATGGCGGGTGAGGCGTAGTGGCCGAGCAGGGGAAGGAGCTCGAGCAGGAGAAGGCGCCCAAGCACGCGAAGGCGGCAGAAGCGCAATCAGCATCCACCTCGCTGCAGGGCGCTCCCAAGAAAAAGCCCGTAACGGCTGCCAAGAAGCGTGAGAACGCGAAGCTCGCTCACCGATGGCTGCGCTACTACATCCAGCTCGTGTTCTTCATCGGTGCGCCCGCCTTGTTTTCGGGAGCCTTCAACGGCGCGAAGTACCTGTTCACGCAAATCGGTCTGGGCGACGCCATCGAGCCGATTTCGTTCCTGGTCCAGCTCGTGGCAGTGTTGGCGTTCACCATATTGTTCGGGCGGTTCTTCTGCGGATATGCTTGTGCGTTCGGCGCAATCGGGGACTGGCTGTACAACGCGGTCAAGTTCGTGCGCGAGAAGGCGGGCATCCCGTGGCCCGAGTTTTCTGATCGTCAGGTGAAGGTCCTCTCTTTGCTGAAATACGTCGTGTTGGCTGCGATTTGCGCTGCCTGTTTCGCTGGGGTGTGGGCCAGTTTCTCGAGTTACAGCCCGTGGGTGGCGTTCGCGGCTATCCTGGCGGGCTCGGTTGACGGCATCGATGCGATTGCGTTGGGTGCCCTCGCCCTGGTGGTCCTGCTCATGGTCGTGCGCGAGCGGGCCTTTTGCCAGTTCCTCTGCCCGCTCGGGGCCGTGTTCTCGCTCATGCCGGTGCTCGGCTGTTCCGAGTTCGTGCGCACGAGAATCCATTGCGCCAAGAACTGCGGTCGTTGCCAGGAAGCGTGCCCGGTCGACATCTGGCCTGATGCCGACACGCTTCGCCACGGCGAGTGCGTTTCGTGCGGACGCTGCGCAGACGTGTGCCCCATGAGCAACGTCAACATGGTAGCAATCGAGCGCAAGCTGGCCAAGCAGGAGCGCCTCGCCGCCGAGCAGGCAAAAGGCGCGATGGTCGCAAAAGCAAGCAATGCCGAGCGCGACGATGTCAAAGCGGCTGCATCAATGGAGCGGGGCGAGACGACGCTTGCAGCCAAAGCCGAGGCGGCTCCTGCGCTCCACGCTGAGCCAAGGGAACAGAAATCCGAGTCGGCCCAACGCAAGCCCGTTGCGCGTCCTCTGCGCAAGACGAAAGAGAGATGGCATTTGCTCAAGGGCAATGAAATCGGCTACGTTATAGCCAAGGCCGTGCTCCTCCTCGCCCTCTGTTGGATCGTCGGCGCCGCTCGCTACGTCCCGTCGTTCGTCGAAGTCTTCGGCTTCAATCTGTTGCCGTTCTAACAAATCAACTCGCGCTCTTACTATGGGAACTGGGCGCTCGGCGTTACTTTTGGACTTTGCCTGTTTGTGGCATCGTTGAGAGATACCAGATGTTAGCATTAACTTACTCGAAGTAACGGGCAAGGAGATGCTGTGCAAGTTGTCAGAGGGTACCAGGTTGATGGGCGCATGTTAACGCGCAGGCAATTCGCGGAAGCGACAACGGCAGCGTGCCTTGCAGGCGCGAGCCTTCTGCTCGGCGGATGTGCGTCGTCGAGCTCAGGATCGGGCGCCTCGTCGAGCGAGGCTTCTTCCGAGTCGTCCACGGCGCCTCCTGGCAAGCCAAGCGGCACGACGGTCGGCGAGCTTCCCAAGGCGGCTCAGCAGTTCAAGGAGATATCCACCACGCTTTTCGCATTCGACACCGTGGTCACGCTTAGGGCATCATGCGCGCAAGAGACGCTCGACGCACTTGCCGACCGGTGTCAGTATTTCGAGTCCATCTTCTCGCGTACTATCGAGACGAGCGACATTGGGCGCATCAACGCGGCCGGGGGCAAGCCCGTCGAGGTTGCGCCCGAGACGGCAGACATCGTGCAGAAGGCGCTGGCCTATTGCGAGGAGTCTGGCGGGCTTTTCGACATCACGATCGGCGCGGTATCGTCGCTCTGGGATTTCAAGGAAGGCGTCGTGCCCGACAAGACAGCGGTTGCCGAAGCGGTGAAGCACGTCAACTTCAAAAACGTTCAGGTGAACGGCACGACAATCACGCTTCTCGATGCTCAGGCGATGCTCGATCTCGGCGGTATTGCGAAGGGCTACATTGCCGATGACTTGTGCAGGCAGCTGATCGAGGCGGGCTGTGATAGCGGTTTCGTCAACTTGGGCGGCAACGTGAAAACCGTTGGCGTGAAACCCGACGGTACCGAATGGCATGTGGGCATCCAGGACCCTAACGACGTCGAAGGCGCGGTGGTCGCAGCCGTGTACTCGCAGGACGAATCGGCCGTGACGAGCGGTTTGTACGAGCGGCAGTTTTCGAAGGGCGGCAAGAAGTACTGGCACATCCTCGATCCCAAGACGGGATACCCGGTTGAGACGGACCTGATCAGCGCGACAATCATATCGGATGCCTCCATTGACGGGGACGGCTTTACCAAGCCGTTGTTCATGATGGGGCACGATGCGGCGCTTGCATGGATCAACGCAAAGGAAGGTATCGAGGGCCTGGTCGTTGACATGGAAGGGACGATTACCCAATCTGAAGGCTGCGATGCAGAACTGGTCTAAATGTGACAAAGGGGTCTGACCCCTTTGTCACATTTTCGGACTAGAGGATGTGGGGGAAAGTATGAAGAGCAAGGCGAACATCGTGGTGGGCGTCATCGTGGGCCTGGTGCTCGTCGCGGCGATCGCGCTGTATGCATCAATGCAACTGAGCGATGGGAATGCGGCGATGCGGGCGGTTGTCCACGATGGCGACGGTGGTGTGCTCGAGCTTTCGCTTTCCGAAGATCAGGAACGTGCGGTTACGACGAGCTTCGGCACGAACGTCGTGGTCGTGGAGGACGGGGCCGTGTACGTGCGCGAGGCCGATTGCGATAACCAGGACTGCGTGCACCAGGGCAAGGTGAGCGCACCTGGCAAGCAGATCATCTGCCTTCCCCATAAGCTGTGGATCGAAGTGTTGGCCGATGGGGAGGATGGATCGTCCTCGATGAACGTGGATGCGGCTGCAGGAGGCGATGGGCAGGGGGATTTTGATGCCGTCGCCCGCTAGCAATCGGCGTGCAATTGGATCGAGCCGCCCCATGACGGTCGAAGAGGCGCGCATGTGGGCTCGCGTCGGCGTATTGGCCGCGCTCGCGCTCGTGTTTAGCTATGTCGAGACGTTCATTCCGCTGCCCGTGCCGGTTCCCGGCATAAAGCTGGGGCTCGCCAATATCGTTGTTCTGGTGGCGCTCGTGACCGTCGACGTCAAGAGCGCAGCGCTCGTGGCGCTCATCAAGGTGCTGGCGGCGGGCTTTCTATTCGGCAATCCGGTGATGATGCTGTATTCGCTCGGGGGCACGCTGCTCGCGTTCGCGTCTATGGCGGCGTTGTCGCGCGTACGCGGCTTGTCGGTCGTGCTCGTGGCCATCGTGGGTGCCGTGCTGCACAACGTGGGCCAGCTGGGGGTGGCGAGCGTCATCCTGGGCACGCCGACCGTGTTGGCAAGCTTGCCATTGCTGGTCATCGCCGCATGTGTAACAGGGGCACTCAGCGGTGCTGCTACGCGTTACGCGCTCGACTGCTTGGAGGAAGGCCGATGACGGGCACGCGTGGCGGTCGAAGTGGGGGCTTGCCCGCAAAGCTTGCGACGCTCGATGCCCGCGTGAAATTGGCCTGTCTGGCGTTTTTCGTCGTTGCGGTGCTTCACGCCCATGGCGCGTTCGCAGTTGGCATGTGCGCCGGTGCGGCGATTTTGCTTGCGGTGGCGGTCCGCATGCGCCCGCGTGAGGACGCGCGCGTGCTGCGCCCGTTTTGGCCCATACTGGTTATCACCGTGGTCATGCAGGTGCTCTATCTCCAGCAGGGCGATGTGCTTGCGCAGGTTGGTTCCGTGGCAATCACATCGGGCGCGCTTGCGGAATCGGCGCGCATGATCGTCGTTCTCTTTTCCATCATGCTCGCAAGCGTCGCGTTCATGCGCATTACCTCGACCGAAGAGCTTTTGCGCGCGCTGCGTTGGTTGCTTGCGCCGTTTCGAGCAATGGGCGCACGCACCGAAGCGTTCATGTTGTCGCTTTCGATTGCATTTCGGTTCGTGCCCGTGCTCGTGGGCGAGTTCCGTCAGCTCAGAAATGCGCAAGAGGCACGCTGCGCAACCTTTGGAGGCGGCGTTCGCGAGCGCCTTTCCGCTTATATGCGCTTGTTCGCTCCGCTTCTGCGCAGCTCGTATCGGCGTGCCGACGCGCTTGCCGAGGCGTTCGTTGCGCGCAGCTTCTCGTGCGGGGTGAAATCTACGTCGTTGCACGCGTCGCATGTCGGTGCCGCCGACGTGCTTGCCCTTGTGTGCGTGGTGGCGCTTTGCGCGGCGATTCTCATCTTGGGGTAGCGGAAGCCAAATTGCCGGCTTGCTTTGGAATGCAGCGCTTGTGGGGGCGAAAACGGCGAGGGGCATCTGGTGACGGTTCTTTTTTCGGAGCACCATCTGTGCAAAAGCACCGGCAGCGCGCAGATGCTAACCAGGCAATGATTTCATTCAGCGCCGTCTGGCGGAATGCGGGCGGCAAGGGGGGGCAAGGGATTTTCCACATAGTATAATCGTGCGAGATAGGTCGTCGGGCAATGAGCACCGAGGGCCGCTTGGAGGAATCCGAGTGCTCGATCGGCAAAATGTGCATCTACGGAGCACGTTGTGAAAAGAGGAGAAGACAATGGAAACTCGCCCTTACCTGCCGTGGGATATGGTGACGTCGTTCATGGTCGACGTCTTCGAGGCGTATGGCGTACCACGTGGTGATGCTGAGATTTGTGCCGACGTTCTGGTCGAGTCCGATCGGCGCGGAATTGAGAGCCATGGGTGCAACCGGTTCAAGCCCATTTACATCGACCGCATCGAGCGCGGCACGTTGTTGCCGACAACCGATCTCGAAATCGTGAAAGAGACGCCTACCACCGTGGTCGCCGATGCGCACGACGGCATGGGCATGGTGGCAAGCAAGCGCGTCATGGACATGCTGCTCGAAAAGGCCCAGACGTACGGCATGGCTGGCGGTGCCATTCGCAATTCCACGCATTACGGCATCGCGGGCTATTGGGCCACGATGGCCAGCAAGCTTGGCATGATCGGCATTACGGGCACGAATGCGCGGCCGTCCATCTCGCCGACGTTCGGCGTCGAGAACATGATGGGCACCAATCCGTTGACCATCGCCTTGCCTACCGACGAGGAATTCCCGTTCTGCATCGACTGCGCCACGTCCATCGTGCAGCGCGGCAAGATCGAGTACTGGGCTCGCAGCGGCAAGCCGACGCCGGCCGGCATGGTTGTGGCCCAGGATGGTGCCGAAGTAACTGATTCCGAGGAAATCCTCAAAATGCTCGTCGACGGCACAGCGGCGCTTGCGCCTCTGGGTGGAGGGCCGGGCGACGAGATGTGCGGCTACAAGGGCTATGGCTATGCGGCGGTCGTCGAGATTCTCTCGGCGGCGCTTGCGGGCGGCCAGTTCATGAAGGCGTTGACCGGCGTGGCGCCCGACGGCTCTCCGCAAATGTATCACCTGGGGCATTTCTTCTTCGTGGTCGACCCCGAAGCGTTCATCGGGCGCGACGAGTTTGCCAAGATTGCGGGCGATATCTGCCGCGAACTGCGCGCTTCCAAGAAGGCGCCTGGCCATGACCGCATCTACACGGCGGGTGAGAAGGAGTACCTCGCCTGGCTCGACCGCAAGGACAAGGGCGTGCCCGTGAGCGAGTCGGTCCAGAAGGAGTTCGTCGAGCTGCGCGACAAGTTGGGGCTGGATTACCGTTTCCCCTTCGAGCAATAGAACAACGGACATAACGGAACGGAGGGTTGTTCCTGTCGTTGGCCTAACGGTGCCACGACGGCGCTCTAAGAAGGCAGCATCCTACGTCCCATCGTCCGCTCGGCTCTTTCGCAAAACTAAAAATATGACGAGGCCGTAGAAGGGTAGCATCCTACGGCCTCGTTGTCTTCAAGAAGACAACATCCTACGTCCCCGTCGCCTTCGCGTACAATGCTGCATTATGGCTTTTTTACTTGGTTGCGAAAAGGCGGGCATCGATTTCCCGTCCAAAACGGTATTTGACGAATTATCCCTCGGCGTTGACGACGGCGATCGCATCGGCATCGTCGGTCGCAACGGCGACGGTAAATCAACGCTCATCGGCATGTTGGCGGGCGAAATAGAACCTGATCGCGGACGCGTCATTCGCACGAATGGCGTGACGGTCGGACTGCTCGGCCAGCGCGACGCGCTATCCGATGCCGCTACGGTGGGCGATTCGATCGTAGGCGACCGTCCCGAATACGAGTGGGCGGGCGATGCGCGTATCCGCGCGATTATCGCGGGTATCGCAGGTGACATCCCATGGGACGCGACCATTGGCACGCTTTCCGGTGGGCAGCGGAGGCGGGTCGATCTCGCGCGGCTGCTCGTGGGCGAATACGACGTCGTGATGCTCGACGAGCCAACAAACCATCTGGACGTGCGCGCCATCAACTGGCTTGCCAACCACCTGAAAACCCGTTGGCGCGACGGCCAGGGAGCGCTGCTCGTGGTCACGCATGACCGCTGGTTCCTCGACGAGGTGTGCTCGAGCATGTGGGAAGTGCATGACCAGCGCATCGAGCCGTTCGAAGGCGGGTTCTCGGCCTACATCATGCAGCGCGTCGAGCGCGATCGCGTGGCGCGTGTCACCGAAGAGCGCCGTCAGAACAAGCTCCGCCGCGAGCTCGCCTGGCTCTCGCGCGGGGCGCAGGCGCGCTCGACCAAGCAGAAGTTCCGCATCAAGGCGGCGCAGGAGCTCATCGCGGACGTGCCGCCGCTGCGCAACGAGCTCGAACTCAAGCGCATGGCCATTACCCGCCTGGGCAAACAGGTCGTCGACGTGAAAAACGTATCGGTGCGCTACGACGGGGCCGATGCAAGCGCGACCGACGATGGCTGGGTTCTGCGCGATGTCGAATGGCTCATCGGCCCAGGCGATCGCATCGGCATCGTCGGCGCGAACGGCGCGGGCAAAACCACTCTGATCAACGTCATTCAGCGCAAGCTCCGTCCCACGAAGGGCTACGTGAAAGTGGGCAAGACCGTGAAACTCGCCGTCTTGTCACAGCATTTAGACGAGTTGGTGGCGGCTGGCGACGACCGCGTGCGGCAAGTTGTCGGGCGCTTTGGCCATGCCATCATGCTCGATGGGCGCGATCAAACTCCCAAGCAGCTGCTTGAACGGCTCGGCTTCAGCAACGCTGACATGAACGAGCCGGTCTGCGACCTTTCGGGTGGTCAGAAACGCCGGCTGGCGCTCATGCTCATCCTGCTCGAGGAGCCCAACGTGCTCATTCTGGACGAGCCGGGCAACGACCTGGACGTCGACATGCTGGCGGCCGTCGAGGACATGCTGGACGGTTGGCCCGGCACGCTCATCCTCATCACGCACGACCGCTATCTCATGGAGCGCGTCACCGACAACCAGTACGCCCTGATAGACGGCCGTCTCCGCCATCTCCCCGGCGGTATCGACGAGTACCTTCAAATCGTGAACGACGATCGCGGCTCTGCAACTTCCCCGACCGCATCTGTCGTGCCGAAAACCGGCGCAGGCGTTCGTGACGCTGGCGGCAAGCAGAGCGCCTTATCGAACGCCGAGCTGCGGGCGCTCAAGAAGACGCTGCACTCGACCGAGCGCAAGATGGATACGATGCAGAAGAAAATCGCCGATGCCGAAGCGCGGCTGCACGCCGCGGACCCAACTGATTTCCAAGCCCTTGGCGAAATCCAAGCCGAAATCGACGATTTCCGATCCCAGCTCGAAGAGCTGGAGCTCACCTGGCTCGAAACCACCGAAGCGCTCGAAAGCTAAGGTGGGAGGGGCCCTGAGGTTATCTCAGAATGCTCCGATTTGGCGTGAGCGTTAACGGATCAAGCGCTTAAGAATCTCCGCGAAGTAGGCGACATCCTCCATCTCGTCGTCCTCCAGATGTGGAGCGATTTTGGAGTTGAGGTAACGAAGCGACGGGGCCATACGGGCCGTTTCGGGCCGTTTGCCACAAAACGTAGGCAAGGGGTTTTGGTCGGTGCACGATATGTGGTGCTGGTGGCCGTGGGCGCAAATGCAGCGTGTAGCGAGGCAGAATGCCAGGTAGAACGCGTATTATCGCCGCGTATGCTACCATAGTGCCACTTGCAGTTTAAACGGAGAAGGACGTTATTTCATGAATACAGGCGTATTGAGGCGCGCGTTTAACGTTACTCTTGCGTTTGCCATTTTCTTAGCAGCCGCGCTTTGCGTCATGAGTCCGGCGCGGGCGGTCGCCGCGCAGTTGGCTGATACGGGCAAGAGCTTGGTTGTTGCGCAGACCGCCGAATCTGATAGCGCGATAGCCGCAGCCGAGCCCGTCGTGTCGGGCGTGAGCGTTTCGGCGCGGGCTAACGTCAAGGGCAGTGGTTGGAAGAAGGCCGTTGCAGCTGGCAAGACTGCCGGTACCAAGAGCAAGAAGGCGCTTCGTGGCCTGAGGGTTTCGCTCACGGGCGGCAAGGGGATTTCTGGCAACGTCAATTACCGCGTGTACGCGCGTGGCAAGGGCTGGAAGAAAACCGCCAAGAACGGCGCTAGCTCCGGCATCATCAAGAAAGGCGTGCAGGCCGTCAAGGTGTGGCTTGACGGCGATGTGGCGCAGCATTATGACGTGCTGTATCGCGTCTACATCAAGGGCAAGGGCTGGCAACCGTGGGCGAAGAACGGCTCCAAAGCCGGTTCTTCGAAAAAAGGCGTCTATGCGAGCGGCGTTCAGGTGAAGCTGTCTCCCAAAACGGAGGATGCTGCTGGAAGGGCTTCGAATGCCGTTGGCGTGCGGTATGAGACGCGGCTTGCCAAAACTGGCTGGCAGACGTGGAAGGGAAACGGTGCGACAGCTGGCAAGGCAAGCAAGAAAACCGTTGTCGATCGCCTTGCCGTCAAGGTCGATGCAGGCGCCTCGTCCGGCGGAGTTCAGTACCGCGCTTACATCAAGGGCACGAAATGGAATCAGGGCTGGAAATCGAATGGCGCTTCTGTCGGTAAATCGACGAAGCGCATCGAGGCCATTCAAATCAGGCTGACTGGCGAGATGGCTTCTGCTTACGATGTTTATTATCGGACGTATATTCCCGGTTACAAATGGCTCGGATGGGCCAAGAACGGCGCAACGGCAGGAGCAAATGGCTACAAGCTGCCCGTTGCTGGCGTGCAAGTGCGGCTTGTCGCGAAGGGGGGCGCAGCGCCTGGCTCGACATACGCCCCGACGGTCGCGCAGCGGAAAGGTAGCGAGCTCGATGGCATCGATATCTCGAGCTGGCAGGCTGGCATCAATGTCGCAAACGTTCCGTCCGATTTCGTCATCGTGAAGGCAACGGGCGGGACGGGCTATACGAACCCGTATTATCGGCTGCATGCCGATGCTGCCCTGAAGGCGGGCAAGCTCATCGGCTTCTACCACTTTGCGCGCGAGGCCAGCTGTGCCGGCAGCGCTACTGCGGAAGCCGATTATTTCGTCAAGGCCGTTGGCCCTTATGTTGGCAAGGCCGTATTGGTGTTGGATTGGGAGTCGGGCGCTCTTCTCATGGGGCCGAGTTGGGCGAAGAAATTCCTCGATCGCGTGTACGCGAAAACGGGCGTGAGGCCGCTCATCTACATGAGCAAGTCGGTCACGAGCAATTACAACTGGTCGAGCGTGGCGAAAAATTACAAGCTTTGGGTGGCGCAGTACCCCAATTACAACAAGACCGGCTACCTTGCAAAGCCCTGGACTGACGGCAACGGCTATGGCGCGTGGTCTGGTCCTGCGATTTTCCAGTACACCAGCTCGGGACGGTTGTCTGGCTACAGCGGGAACCTTGACCTGAACAAGTTCTATGGCACTGCGGGCGATTGGGCCAAGCTCGCCGCGAAGTCGTAAAGGACGTTTGGGGCAGACCGAAAGGGAGTCTCCCTTTCGGTCCGTTTTCCGCGTGTCGGGTTTTAGTCGT